>NC_016078.1:2875000-3231612 GCF_000230555.1 Pelagibacterium halotolerans B2
CCGTGCCCTGTTCTTAACACCGTGAGATTCCAAGTCTGGCCACAATTTCCGAGCATCGATCCTCAGGCGCTCAGCCACGTGTGGCGGCCCCGACGGGCCGATGCGCCGGCTCATTGCTTGACATATATGCCTGCCGCGTCCATCCCTTTTGGCGCGCACTCCATAATCTGGCTGGCCGCAAGGGTCCGGGGAAGAAAAGTTGAACGCAGCGCAACGCAACCGTCACGCCGCCCTGCTCAAGGCGACAGGCTATGAGGATTCGCCGGCACTGACCGTCAAATCCCCCGAGGGCGCATTGCCCCAGGGACGCGAGATAAGCTTTGCCTGGCTGGCCGGCACTGTATTGACCGGGGTGACGTCTTTTCTGCTCATGGCCGGCGCCCTTCAGGTTTCCTTTAAAGGGCAGGATACGTTTTCGACCCCATTTGAAGCCCTTGCCATTGCTGCGCCCCATAGCACCGAACCGGCGCCAACCTCTCTGGTGGGCAAGACACGCCGCGCCAAGCCGGTCACCCAGACCCATTCCGACCTCGCGGTTATCGAAGCCTCGATCCGCGAGGTGGTCGACGGCGTGGCCCGCATCCGCAATCAGCCCTTCACGACAATCAACGCGACACTGGCCACCGCCGCAACGGCACTTTCGGAAGACATTCCCGAGTATGACCCCGTGGCGCTGCTGGCACGCAACGAGCCGTTGCGCGCCAATCCTGCCGCCGAACTGGTCAGCACCGACATCTATGGAGCCGACGTTGAAGGCGAGGTCACGGTGCGCACCGCCGCGCTCGAACTTGCCGATCCACCGCATCGGGCCATCAACGACATTGCCGCCGCCCAGTTCGTGCGCCTGTCCGTCGAAGGTGCCTATACCGATGCCGAGGGCCCGCTCATGGCTTACGCCTCGCCCTCGACCAGTCTGCGCGAATTGGGAATCGAGATTGCTCCGGGCACCATCGAAGGCGTGGCCGAAAACGTGACGGTGATGCCAAAGACGCGCGTTGCCGAAGATATGGGGCACTTGCGAACCGAGCGTGTATTGACGATACGCGAACAGACCCCGCTGGCCGAGGCCTTCATGCGCAATGGGTTCACGACCCAGATGGTCACTGCCGTTACGCGCGCCATGCAGAATGTCTATCCCCGGACCGATCTGCCTGAAGGCACCCGCCTTCGCATCCTGTTCGGAGCCTCGCGCGGCTCCCAGACGCTCATTCCCTATCGCGTCAGCATATATGACGACACCGTGCATCGCGTGACCGTGGCGCTGACCGATCAGGGCCGATACGTGACCGCGCTTGAGCCGCCGCGGATCGAATTTACCGAGGAAGACACCGAAGAAGTCAATGTCGGCAATCTGCCTTCCATCTACCGTTCGATCTGGGAGACCGGACGCAAGCATGGGCTCGATGATGCAACCATTGACCGCATAGCGGCGATGTATGCCTACGACCTCGACCTGACGCGGCGCGTGTCGCCTGGCGACTCGATCGAGATTCTGCTCTCGGGCACCATGGAGGATGGCAACCAGGACCTGCTCTATGTGGCGCTGACCCTATCCAACACGACGCGCGAATTGTTCCGATTCCAGACCGAGGACGGGGTGATCGATTTCTACAATCCCGATGGGGAAACCGGAAAGCAGTTCCTGCTGCGCCGGCCCCTCGAAGGCGGCGGCACGCTGCGCTCGCGCTATGGGTATCGCCGCCACCCGATCTTTGGCGATTACCGTCTTCATACCGGAGCCGATCTCGCCGCCCGAACCGGAACACCCATCTATGCCGGCGGCGACGGCATCGTTGAAATGGCCCAGTGGTATTCGGGCTATGGCCGCTATGTGGAACTGCGCCATGCCAACGGCTACAACACTGCTTATGGCCATATGAGCGCCATCGCCGACGGCATCACACCGGGAACCCGCGTGACCCAGGGCCAGGTGATCGGTTATGTCGGCTCGACCGGACAGTCGACCGGGCCGCACCTTCACTACGAGATCAAGATCAACGGCAATACGGTCGACCCCCTCGCCGTCAAGCTTCCCCGGGCCAATTCCCTGCCCCAGCAATATGAAACCGAATTCAGCTCGACCGTCGCCCAGGTCCGCTCGCTGATCGAGCAGCAGGGCACCCCGGTCACCGCGCCTGTGACAGTGGCCGCGGCACAGGCCACGACCGCCTCGAACTAGAGCGCGTCCAGCAAAAGTGGAAACGGTCTTGCGGTTCGGACGCGCGACGAAACAACAACTTAGAGGATTTTCGCGATTCGAAGAAAAGCGGAAATGCTCTAGGTCTGCTGTTCGGACTCGCTCCAGACGGCCATCTCGTTCCCACCCGGTTCACGGAAATGGAACCGCCGCCCACCCGGGAAATCGAACTGCTGACGGGTGATCTCTCCTCCCGCCTTGCGCACCGCGGCCTCGGCGGCATCGAGATCTGCGGCTTTCAGAATCACGAGCGGCAGCTTTCGCGCGCCCTCGGCCCGCGAAATTCCGCCGTCGAGCTTGGCATCTTCGATACCCAGATAATCCGGGCCGTAATCGGTAAACCGCCAGAAACCCGCCAGCCGAACGCCGCTGCAAAAAAAGACCGGCTCGCCGCCAGGTCGTCACTGTCGAGTTCGACATAGTCTATGGGCACACCCTGCACGTTCCCGCCTCCGCATTTGTTCTCTTTATGTTCTCACAGACAACAACCATCGTCAAGTCCCATCCCGCGACGCTGACAAGATCAGCGCTGGCCCAAACCGCTTTTATTCTGCTATAGCCTCCGCAACATAAGGCTCCCAATCATGTCATCTGATATCGATCACGCGCCGGCGGATTTGCCGGCATCCATCCATGCTGCGCTCGCCAGCGCACTCACCGGCCATGGCTATACCCAACTCACGCCCGTCCAGACGGCAATGCTCGATCCCGGGCACGCAGACGCCGACCTGCTGGTGTCCGCCCAGACAGGATCGGGCAAGACCGTGGCCTTCGGCATTGCCATAGCGCCCACCCTGCTCGGTGACGCCGAACGGTTCGGCCCCGCGCAAACCCCGCTCGGCCTTATCATCGCGCCGACCCGGGAGTTGGCGCTGCAGGTGCAACGCGAACTCGATTGGCTCTATGCCGATGCCGGCATCCGTATCGCCACCTGCGTGGGCGGCATGGACATGCGCACCGAGCGAAGGGCGCTCGATCGCGGCGCGCATCTTGTGGTGGGCACGCCCGGCCGGTTGCGCGATCACATCACCAAGGGGGCGCTCGATTTGAGCGCCATGCGCGCCGTGGTGCTCGACGAAGCCGACGAAATGCTCGATCTGGGCTTTCGTGACGATCTCGAATTCATCCTTGCCGCTTCCCCCGAGGCCCGGCGGACGCTGTTGTTCTCGGCCACGGTCCCGCGCGCTATCGCCGATCTGGCCAAGACCTATCAGCGCGATGCTGTGCGCGTGGCGACGACCGCGCCGACCGAGCAGCACGCCGACATCGACTACCAGCTCATGGTCGTCCACCGCGACGAGCGCGAGCACGCGATCATCAACACCCTGCTCGCCTCCGACAGCACCAGCGCACTGGTGTTCTGCCACACCCGCGAGGCCGTGCGCCATCTGGCGGCAAGGCTCACCAATCGCGGCTTTGCCGCCGTGGCGCTTTCGGGCGAATTGGCCCAGTCCGAGCGCTCCAGCGCCTTGCAGGCCATGCGCGACGGACGCGCCCATGTCTGCGTTGCCACCGACGTTGCGGCGCGAGGCATCGATCTGCCCAATCTCGACCTCGTGATCCACGCCGATATTCCTTCCAATCCCGCAACGCTTTTGCACCGGTCGGGGCGCACCGGACGGGCCGGGCGCAAGGGCGTTTGCGTGCTGATCGTCCCCGAGCATAGGCGCAAGGCGGCCAGCCGTGTGCTGGCCCTGGCCAAGCTTTCGGCCACCACAATCGCCGCGCCGAGCATCGCCGACATCGAAGCGAAATATCGCCGGCAGATTCTGGACGCCGCCGTCTCCGCACCGATGCCCGAAGCCGAGGAGAACCAATTCGTGGCCGAGCTTTTGGGCAAGGTTTCGCCCGAGCAACTGGCCGTGGCGTTTCTGCGCCAGCAACTGGCCAGCCGCCCCGTTCCCGAGGAAACCGCGTCGGTCTCGCTTTCGGGCGACGGTGGAAAGTCAAGGCGGCGCGACAAGCGCGCTGAAGGCGGGCCGGCATATGATCCCATGGCGCCGCGCGACCCGCGCGGACCCGACATGGTTGGCGGCGTCTGGTTCACCCTTTCGCTGGGGCGCAAGCATCGGGCCGATCCCAAATGGCTGCTGCCCATGATCTGCAAGGCGGGCGGGGTGACAAAGCGCGACGTCGGCTCGATCAAGATCGACGACACCGAAACCCGCTTTGAAATCGCCGCCGACAAGGCCGATGATTTCGCCCGGCATGTCAAGCGCGGAACGGGCCTCGAGCGCGGCATTACCGTAACGCCGGCGGGACACAAATCCTCAAAACCGCCTCGCGCCCGTGAAGGGTTCGAGCCCAAATTCAAGCCTCGGCCCAAGCACAAAACCGGACCCGGCGACGCGCCGCGCCCCGCCAAGACCGGCTCCAAGGGATATGGCAAGAAGGGACGGAAGTAGCCGCTACCAACCGAGCCAAAGCACGATCAGCCCCAACGCAGCCGGAAGCGCCTGAACGAACAGGATCTTCCGGCTCGACGTCGCGGCGCCGAACAGCCCCGCGACCAGGACGCAGGCGAGAAAGAACACCTTGAACTCGATACTGGCCGCCCACAGTCCATAGACGAACCCCGCCACGATGAACCCGTTGTAAAGTCCCTGATTGGCGGCGAGGACAGTGGTCTTGTCGGCAAAATCCTTGTCCAACCCAAAGGCCCTTATGCCCATGGGCTTGTTCCACTGCGTCATTTCGATGAAGACGATATAGACGTGAATGGCCACAATGACGGCAATCACAACATTTGCGACCATCGAGATTTCGTCCTTTTCTCGGGTGGAGCGAGAGTGCGAATGAATACAGGATTGCCCGGCGGTGTCGAGAGCGATGGGGCTCCCTGATCGATTGACGACTTCCTTTGGCAGGAAGGCCCCCTCACCCGCCGCTTCGCGCGGACCCCGGATTGCGTCCGGGGCAGGCTCTATCCCCCAAGGGAGAGGTGAGAGTGCCACGAGCGCTCAAGGCCCCTCACCCCAACCCTCTCCCCGGAGGGCAGAGGGAGTCTCGCTGCGGCTTTCCGGGCGATGTGGTTGATCGTCAACGCTTCGGCAATATGAACCCTCGCCCCTCGGGGGAGAGGTGTCCGGCAGGCCGGTGATGGGACTTGAGCGGTGGTGTTTTCCAAGAAGGCCCCCTCACCCGTCGCTTCGCGCCGACCCCGGATCGCGTCCGGGGCAGGCTCTCTCCCCCTAAGGGAGAGGTGGTTCGCGGCGCTGGCGGTATTCTTACCTCTCCCTCGGGGGAGAGGTCGGCTGGCGCAGCCAGACGGGTGAGGGGGCCTTTCTTTGGACATGCGAAAACCTCCGACGGCGATCTCGCCTCGGCTTCGGAAATGGTCAGACGGCATGGGGCGATGAACGCTCCGCATGATTTAGTTTTTATATGAAGCGATCATCGCCCCACGCATCCGGGATTTTTGGCTTATGGCGGCGTCTCGGGCTGGGGTTTGTCGGGATTGCACCATCGCTGGTGCCTTCCGCGGTGCCCCTCTCCCTTTCGGGAGTACGACGTGGATACCACTCCTCGCCCGGCCATCCGTCCGCTTTGGACCTTCCCTGCGGCGACCCGCAAGGAACCCGGATCGGCCTGTCGGATGGGATCGAAGTGCCCGAGGGCCGATGCGGTCCTAAGGCTCGGACCCATGCTCCCCCTTCTCCAATCCCGCCCTCACCGGAAGCTCGTATGCATCCTCGTCTCTGGTGCGGCCGTGCGGGAACAATGGCACGGGGGCAAGGGAGCGGGGATAAAGTTTTTTGCGGCTGGGTGGGTAAGGGCTTGCTCTCCGGCACCTCCCCCTCCCCCTCGTCATCCTCGGGCTTGATCCGGGGATCCGCAACGCCGCTGTTGTGCAGCGCAGAAGTGGCGACCCCTCGCGTCTCACGGCTCCTCAACCCCTTCACCGGCTGCCCGATGCAGCAGATCCCCGGGTCAAGCCCGAGGATGACGATGGGGGTGGGGTGAATGGTGGTGATGGAGCCGAGAAGGTGGCCCAAGCCCCATTGCTATCTTGGACGCGGTCCCGGACCCAGCAGCCTTGCCCCATGCTCACAAGCGAACGAACAGGCACATGGACCCCGCCTTCGCCGGGGCAGAGAGAGCGGGGTCTGTGGCGAGTCCCCCAGCGCCCGGTTGGGAATTGCCCTGGCCAAAACCGGACCGGGGGCGAAGGCGTGGAAGGTGGCGGCAACGTCCGGCGCGCGCCGGACGTCCTTTCCGGCAACCTTTTCCCGTTCAGCTCGTTTTCAGGTGCGGGGAATTAACACAATCCGATAAGATGCGCCTTCATGACGATGGCGCCCGCCATGGAGAACAGATCATGATGAAGTCCCTTCTCGCCGCCACCGCGCTTGTGGCTTGTCTTGTCGCCCCTGCCTTTGCCCAGGATCTCGACCCGAACGGAACCTGGGTCGACCGCTGGGGCACGAGTTTCACGTTCCAATTGTGCGGCGATGGCACTCAGCTTTGCGGCGTCCTCAACGACATCCAGGGCGATTCGCGCACTGAGGAAAATCTGGCCTTTGTCGGCCAGGAAGTCGTTCAGGGCACACAGGTCGGCCCCAACAAATGGGAAGGCAACATCGCGCTCAATGGCGGCAACGCTAAAGCGATCGTGGAAATTACCGGCCCCGACACGCTAAAGATCACCGGCTGTCAGGCCGCGATTTTCTGCTCGAGCATCGATTATCAGCGTTCGTGATCGAGTGCTTCTAGCCTGCTCGATGGAAGACAAAGGGCTGTGGCTACCGCCACGGCCCTTTTTTGCGCCTCCCGCCGCATGGGCGCGGACAAAAGCAGATTTCGATCGGCCCCTCTTCCATTCAGGCTTATGATCGCCCTGTCGCCCGCGATGGGGCCGGCCCTTTTGCACGCGCGAGGCATGATGACCAAACACCGAATCTATACGATGAGCGTTGCCGCTGTTTATCCGCACTACATCGCAAAGGCCGAGAAAAAGGGCCGCACGAAAGACGAGGTCGACGAGATCATCCGCTGGCTGACCGGATACAGTCAGCCTCAAATCGATGCGCGGCTCAAGGACGGCACCGACTTCGAGACCTTCTTTGCTCACGCACCGGCACTGAACCCTCAGCGCGCACTGATCAAGGGCGTGATCTGCGGCATCCGCGTCGAAGAGATTGAAGACCCGCTGATGCGCGAAGTGCGCTATCTCGACAAGCTTATCGACGAGTTGGCGCGGGGTAAGGCGATGGAAAAGATCCTGCGCACGAGCTGACACGGAAACAAAAAGGCCCCGTCTCCGGGGCCTTTTTGCCGATTGCCGTCAGATCGAATCCGCTGTTTGCTTGCGCGGTCCTTCGGGTCTTCGAATCGCGGATTTGATCCGAGCCTTTGTTTTGTCGCGCGTCCGAACCGCAAAACCGTTTCCACTTTTGCCGGACGCGCTCCAGACTGCGTTATCCGGCGGCGGTATCGACGACCTCGCCCTCGACGACCGGCAGGATCACCAGCCCGTCCTCTCCGGCATCGACCTTGACCGTGCCGCCATCGGCGACATCGCCCGCCAGCATTTTTTCGGCCAACTCGTCCTGAACCGAACGCTGGATGACCCGCTTGAGGGGGCGGGCCCCATACGCCGAATCATAGCCCTCATTGGCCAGCCAGTCGCGGGCCGCGGGCGTGACCTCGATACTGATCTCGCGCGCGTCGAGCAACTTTTGCAGACGCTTGAGCTGGATATCGACAATCGCCCCCATCTGGCTGCGTTCGAGCCGGTGGAACAGCAGGATTTCATCCACGCGGTTCAAAAATTCGGGCCGGAAGGAGGCCTTGACCGTATCGAGCACCTTGCCGCGCACCAGTTCCACCGATTCGCCATCGGGCTGGGCCGCAAGATATTCCGATCCCAGGTTCGATGTCATGATGATCAGCGTGTTGCGGAAATCGACTGTATGGCCCTGACCATCGGTCAGCCGCCCGTCGTCGAGCACCTGCAGCAGCACGTTGAACACATCGGGGTGCGCCTTTTCGATCTCGTCGAACAGGACAACCTGATAGGGCCGCCGGCGCACCGCTTCGGTCAGCACACCACCCTCGTCATAACCGACATAGCCCGGAGGCGCGCCGATCAGCCGGGCGACGGCGTGCTTTTCCATGAATTCGCTCATGTCGAGCCGCACCATCGCCGTCTCGTCATCGAACAGGAACTGAGCCAGCGCCTTGGTCAATTCGGTCTTGCCCACGCCCGTGGGGCCCAGGAACATGAACGAGCCGATGGGCCGGTTAGGGTCCTGCAACCCGGCGCGGGCCCGCCGCACGGCGCGCGAGACCGCCTCCACCGCCTCGGACTGGCCGATGACACGCTTGGCCAACTCGTCTTCCATGCGCAACAGCTTGTCGCGCTCGCCTTCGAGCATCTTGTCGACCGGAACACCGGTCCAACGCGAGACCACCTGGGCGATATGATTGGGGGTGACAACCTCCTCGACCATGTCCGATCCCGGCTGGGCCTCATGGGCCTCGGCATCGGCTAGCCGCCGTTCGAGATCGGGGATCACCCCATAAGCCAGCTCCCCGGCCCGGGCGAGATCGCCCTTGCGCTGGGCCAGTTCGAGCTCGGTGCGCGCCGCATCGAGCTGTTCCTTGAGCTTGGTGCCCCCGGCCAGCCGCTCCTTTTCCGAGAGCCAGCGCTGGGTCATGGCGTCCGATTCTTCCTCGAGCCCGGCCAGTTCGGCCTCAAGCCGGGCCAGACGGGTTTTCGAAGCGTCGTCATCTTCCTTTTTCAGCGCCTCGCGCTCGATCTTGAGCTGGATGATGCGCCGGTCGAGCTCGTCGAGCGCTTCGGGCTTGGAATCGACAGCCATGCGCAACCGCGCCGACGCCTCGTCCATCAGGTCGATGGCCTTGTCGGGCAGGAAGCGGTCGGTGATGTAGCGGTTACTGAGCGTCGCCGCCGAAACCAGCGCCGAATCGGAAATGCGCACCCCGTGATGGAGTTCGTATTTCTCCTTCAAGCCGCGCAGGATCGAAATCGTGTCCTCGACGCTCGGTTCGTTGACGAACACCGGCTGGAAACGGCGGGCCAGCGCCGCATCCTTTTCGACGTGCTTTTTATATTCATCGAGCGTGGTGGCACCCACGCAATGAAGCTCACCGCGCGCCAGAGCGGGTTTGAGCAGGTTGGACGCATCCATGGCGCCATCGGCCTTGCCCGCGCCGACAAGCGTGTGCATTTCGTCGATGAACAAAATGATCTGCCCTTCGGCCGACTGGACTTCGCTCAAAACCGATTTCAGCCGCTCCTCGAACTCACCGCGATATTTCGCGCCGGCGATCAGCGCGCCCATATCGAGCGCGAGCAGGGATTTGTTTTTCAGCGATTCGGGCACGTCGCCATTGACGATGCGCAGGGCAAGCCCCTCGGCAATCGCCGTCTTGCCCACCCCGGGCTCGCCGATCAGCACCGGATTGTTCTTGGTGCGACGCGAAAGGACCTGGATGGCGCGGCGGATTTCCTCATCGCGCCCGATCACCGGGTCGAGCTTGCCTTCCCGCGCGTCTTCGGTGAGATCGCGGGCGTATTTTTTCAGCGCATCATAGGTGTTTTCCGCGCTCGCCGAATCGGCGGTGCGGCCCTTGCGGATCGCTTCGATGGCGGCGTTCAGCCCATTGGCAGTCACCCCGGCCGAGGCGAGAACCTTGCCCGCGTCGGTATCTTTTTCGATGGTCAGGGCCAAAAGCATGCGCTCGACGGCGACGAACGAATCGCCGGCCTTCTGCGCGGCGGCCTCTGCCGTTTCGAAAACGCGCGCCAATTCGCGCGACAGGTAGATCTGGCCGCTGTCGCCGGAAACCGAAGGAAGCTTTTTGAGCCCCTCTTCAACCCCGGCGCGCACCGCCTGCGCATTGCCGCCGGCGCGTTCGATCAACCCGGTGGCCATGCCTTCGGGGTCGTCGACGAGAACTTTCAGGATATGGAGCGGGGTGAACTGCTGATGGCCGCGCGACAGGGCCATCTGCTGCGCGCTCTGGATGAACCCGCGCGTCCGCTCGGTGTATTTTTCGATATTCATGCTTCAACTCTCCTTTGCTGGCGCGCTGCCCCTGCCCGTCTGGCGGCACATGAGGAAACGCCCGAAGCGTTGACGAGATTTTACATCAGCCCGGCTTTCCGGCACTGACTCAAGTCAATGGATATATGGGAGCACAATCACAAAGAAAAAGACCGGGCGCGATGGCCCGGTCGATTTTTATTTCATGCCGATCAGGCGCCTATTCGGCAGCCGCCTCGCGCCCTGCGGTCAGGAACGCGGGCAATTCGGGCGCCGGCTCGTTGGCATCGTCATCCGATTTCTTGCGACGGGGGCGACGGGGCTTTTTGGGAGCCTCCTCGGCGGCAGGAGCGGCGTCCTGGCCAGAAGCCGTTTCGGCCACAGCGGGCTTTTCGGCTTCCGGGGATGCATCTGCGGTCTCTTCGGTCCGCTCGCGGCGCGGACGGCGCTGACGCCGCTGGCGCGGTTCGCGCTGTTCGTCCGATCCGGTGTCGCCGCCATCGGATGCTTCGGCGTTCCGATCGGTGTTCTCGTTCGAATTGCCCGAGGCGTTCTCGTTGTCGTCATCCTCGTCGGGCGTGGTATCGACGCTGTTGTCCTGGCGCGGCTGATACTGGGCCTGCGCGGCAAGAATGATGCGCAGATAGTGTTCGGCGTGCTGGAGATAATTCTCGGCCATCACATTGTCGCCGACCGAAGCCGCGTCGCGGGAAAGCTGGGTGTATTTCTCTGCGATATGGGCAGCATTGCCGCGGATTTTGACGTCCGGGCCATTGCTTTCATAACTGCGCGACAAGGGATTGCCGCCGCCGCCACCGCGCCGCTGGTTGTTATTGTTGTTGTTCCGGCCGCGCGAACGCTGCTTGTTGTTGTTTTGCTGGTTTGGTCTCATCTGCTCGCTTCAACACGTTCCGTGAAGGTATGCGCTTAATAGGGGCCTTTGCCGCCAATCGGGGCGGCGGGCACAAAACCCGGCTGACACGAACCGATTTCCCGGTTCGCGCTGTGCCGATCGCTCTCTCTGGTTTCCCCAAAAAGGCTGCGTGAGCTCCGACCCTGTCTGATGCTGCGCCAACCCTCTGGGAGGATGGGTTCCGCGAACGGCTTTATTCTATGCCGCCGATGTCAGGGTGGGGTCCACCGCGATGAACAAGCACCGCGTCAGCACCGGCAACCTAACCGCATATCCTTCCGTTTCCAAGAAAAATATTGGCTTTTGGAGAAATTCGCCGGGGCGCTGTGTCATTTGGGTGCGCGGGCCGTAACCATCCGGTGGTGACCGGCAAGGTCTTTGGCAATGACGATGTCGCAAAAGCCTGCCGAGCTTAAAAGCTCATTAACCATGTGGCCCTGGTCGAAGCCGGTTTCAAGGGCGAGCGCTCCGCCCGGCACAAGGTGATACAGCGCCTGCGCCGCGATGATCCGATAGGGACCCAGTCCATCCTCGCCGCCATCGAGCGCCGCCATGGGATCGAAGGTCTTTACACCGGGCTCCAGCGTCTCGATGGTCGCGCTGGCGATATAGGGCGGATTGGAGACGATGAAGTCGAATCGCTCGTCGCCCAGCCCCGAAAACCAGTTCCCCTGCCGGGCCTCGAACCGGCCACCGAGCCCGAGCGCTTCGGCATTGGCCCGGGCCTGTTCGAGCGCATCGGTCGAAATGTCGATACCCACACCTTTTGCATCCGGCAGATTGGCCAGCAGTGAAAGAACGATACATCCAGTGCCCGTACCCAGGTCCACAATGGCCGGCGCGGGACGATTCTTCAGCGCGGCCAGACCGAAATCGACAAGCATTTCGGTTTCCGGACGCGGGATCAGCGTTGCGGCGTTGAGTCCGAATTCGAGCCCGTAAAACTCCTGGAAGCCACGGATGCGGGCCAGCGGCTCTCCCGCAAGACGGCGGGTCACGAGGTCTTTAAGAGCCTGTGTTTTATCCTCCGGAAAAGGGTCGGTCTCAGAGGCAATCAGTCCGGTCGCGTCCAGATTCAGCACGTGTCGGACCAGCAATTGCGCATCGAGTGCGGCAGTCATGACCCCCTTGAGGGCCAGATCATCGCGCACTTGGCGCCACGTCCGGCCAATGGCAGAGCTCAAATGCCCTGCTCCATCGCCGCCAGTTGCGCCGCCTGGTTTTCGGTAATCAGCGCGTCGATCACTTCGCCCAGCGCTTCCCCGGTGATGATCTGGGGGAGCTTGTAGAGCGTGAGATTGATCCGGTGATCGGTCACCCGTCCCTGCGGGAAATTATACGTCCGGATACGCTCGGAGCGATCGCCCGACCCGACCTGGCTCTTGCGGCTTTCCGCCCGCTCGGACGAGGCCTTGTGTTGCTGCTCGTCGAACAGCCGGGCCCGCAACACCTTCATGGCATTGGCCCGGTTCTGGTGCTGGGACTTTTCCGCCGAAGTCACAACGATGCCGGTGGGGATATGGGTGATGCGCACAGCGGAATCGGTGGTGTTGACGTGCTGGCCGCCCGCCCCCGAGGCGCGCATCGTATCGATGCGGATATCCTCATTGCGGATTTCGATGTCGATATCCTCCACTTCGGGCAAGACGGCGACTGTCGCAGCCGAGGTGTGAATGCGCCCCGAGGCTTCGGTATCGGGCACCCGCTGCACGCGATGGACGCCCGATTCGTATTTGAGCTTGGCAAACACCCCCGCTCCCGAAACGTTGGCGATGATTTCCTTGTATCCGCCGGCATCGCCTTCGGACGCTTCCATCACCGTTACCTTCCAGCCCTGCGCTTCGGCGTAACGCTGATACATGCGGAACAAATCCCCGGCAAAAAGCGCCGCCTCGTCGCCGCCCGTTCCGGCGCGTACTTCGAGAATCGCGCTCTTTTCGTCCGCCGCATCCTTGGGCAGCAAGAGGATGCGGATTTCCTGGCTCAGCGCCTCGATCTTTTCCTTGAGCTCGCCCATTTCCTCATAGGCAAGCTCGGCCATTTCCCTGTCGCCCGATTTGGCAAGTTCCTCGGCCCCCGCCAGGTCCGACAGTGCCGCGCGATATTCGCGCACCTTGGCGACCATGGGCGAAAGCTCGGAATATTCTTTCGACAGCCGCACATAGGCGTCCGGGTCGGGACTGCCCGACATCGCCGCCTCGATGGAATCGAAACGGCGTTCAAGGGCGTCGAGCTTGTCGGTGGGCAAAAAAGCCATGCAAAACAATCCGGGTCGGAAGGGATAACCTAAACGGGGAGGGAGTGCCGCTCGGCAAACTCCGCCAGAAACTCGCGGGCCGAGCCCTCGGTTTCGCCGTTCTCAAGATAATCGTTCATTTCGGCCTTGAGCGCTCCAACGTCAAGCCCGAGCACCATTTCCTTGATCGGGCCGATCGAGGATGCGCCCATGGAGAGCCTTGTCATGCCGATCGAAAGCAGCGCCATGGCCTCTATCGGGCGTCCGGCCAATTCCCCGCACATGGTAACGGGCTTGCCGTATTTCGCCGCCGCATCGACAACCAGCTTGAGGGCCCGCAGGCGCGGGCGGGCGATGGGGTCGTAATTGTTGGCGACGCGCGGATTGGCGCGGTCGGCAGCCGTCAGGAACTGGATGAGATCGTTGGACCCGATGGAAACGAAATCGGTTTCGGGCAACAGCCGGTCCAGTTCGAAAAGCAGCGAGGGCACTTCGATCATCGAACCGATCTCGAGCGTTTCGGGCTGGGCAAAGCCCAGCCGAGGCAGCCGCTCGTTTTCGCGCAGGATGAAGCGCTTGACCTTCATGTATTCGCGCGCCTCGGTGACCATGGGCACAAGGATACGCAGCGGCTTGCCGCCGGCCGCCTGCAAGAGCGCGCGGACCTGTGTCCGCAGCAGCGCCGGCCGGTCCAGCGCCAGCCGCAGGCTGCGCCAGCCCATGGCCGGGTTTTCCTCGGCCGTCGAACGCATATAGGGCACGACCTTGTCGCCGCCGATATCGAGCAGGCGGAAGACGATGGGCTTATCGCCCATCAGCCGCATGGCTTCGGAATAAAGCTCGACCTGCTCTTTGACCCTGGGCATTTTCGAGGCGATCATGAACTGCAGCTCGGTGCGGAACAGGCCCACCCCGTCCGCGCCGGTTTCGTCAAGCATCGCCATGTCGGCCAGAAGGCCCGAATTGTGCAAAAGCGCGATGCGCTGTCCGTCGCGGGAAACCGGCGGGGTGTCCTTGAGCGCCGCGTAATGGGCCCGCCGCTTGGCCGAGAGCCGCACCTTGTCGATATAGGTTGCCTCGATATCGGGCGTTGGCCGCAAATGCACGGCGCCGGTGAACCCGTCGACGATGATGTCGTCGCCCGCTTCGCCCATCGAAACTATATTTTCGGCCTGCCCGACCGCCACCAGCCCCACCGAACGCGCCACGATGGCCACATGAGCCGTGGCTGCGCCATCTTCGAGCACCACGGCCCTGAGCTTGGTCCGATCGTATTCGAGCAGTTCGGCCGGCCCCATATTGCGCGCCACAAGCACGGCATTGTCGGGCAATTCCTTGCCGGCCACCGACCCGTCCGCGGTCAGGATGCGCAGCAGCCGGTTGGCCAGATCGTCGAGATCGTGCAGGCGTTCGCGGATGTAGGGATCGGTCTGGCGCAGCATGCGGGCGCGGGTATCGTTCTGCACGCGCTCGACCGCGGCTTCCGCCGTCAGCCCCGAATCGATGGCCTCTTCGAGCCGCCGGACCCATCCCCGATCATGGGCGAACATGCGATAGCTTTCGAGGATATCGCGGTGATCGGACGGGATCTGCATGTCGCCCGAATTGAGCAATTCATCGATCGACACCCGCATGGT
The DNA here is from genome assembly GCF_000230555.1 of Pelagibacterium halotolerans B2. Taxonomy (GTDB): domain Bacteria; phylum Pseudomonadota; class Alphaproteobacteria; order Rhizobiales; family Devosiaceae; genus Pelagibacterium; species Pelagibacterium halotolerans. The sequence continues at coordinate 2,889,996 of NC_016078.1, forward strand.
CATGAGCGCCGCTTCGAGCCGCCCCTTTTCGGCGTCTGTGTCGTCGGCAACGAAATTGGTGACCACGACGCGCGGGTCGTGCAGCACCACCTGACCCAGCGCGATACCTTCGGAAAACCCGATGCCCTGAAACATCCGCGGGCGGCGCAGGTCGATGTCGGATCCGGGTTTGACCAGCGCGTCGAAATCTGCGGTCGAGATCATCTCGGCCAGAATGGTCGCCGTGGTCAAAAGCGCCTCGGTCTCGTCCTCGCCATAGACCCGGCGTTCCGAGTTCTGGACGACAAGGACCCCCAGCGTCTGCCCGGCCCGCAGCACCGGCACGCCCAGGAACGAAAAGAACGGGTCTTCCCCAGTTTCCGGGCGATAGGCAAAGGAAGGATGTTCGGGCGCGTTTTGCAGGCTGAGCGGTTCGGCCTCGTTGGCGATCAGGCCCACGAGCCCCTCGCCCAGACGCAATGTGGTGATGTGAACCGCATCGCGCCGCAAACCGTGGGTTGCGAACAGTTCGAGCGCGCCATCGTCGCGCAAGACGTAGAACGAGCACACATCGGCCCGCATGTTCGCGGCGATAAGATCGACGATCTTGTCGAGCCGCTCCTGACTGGCCAGCGGTTCGGCCATGGTCTCGCGCAACTGGCGCAAGAGCACCCGCGGTCCGCCAATCGCTGTCACCATGTCCGCTCGCCCGGCGGGTGTGCCCCGCCTCCCAGAGTGTGGTCAGAAAAAGTTGCAGACTTTTTCGGTTCGACCGCACGATCAAATCAGAGCTAGGGCGCCGGTCCGGTTCAATCGAACGGGACCAGGCCCTAGTGTGGTCCGGGCCGAGCTTACCCCTCGGCCTTGTCCAGACCGTAATAGGTATGCAAAGCCCGAACTGCAAGCTCCGCATATTCCTCATCGATCAATACCGAGGTCTTGATTTCCGAGGTCGTGATGAGCTGGATGTTGATTCCCTTGTCCGAAAGTGCCCGGAACATCGAGGCCGCAACGCCGGCGTGACTGCGCATGCCGACGCCCACGACCGAAATCTTGGCGCCGCCCTTGGACCCGGAAATCGACTCGTATTCGAGATCGGGCGCGTTGCGCAAAACCTTCATGGCCTTGTCGAATTCGCTGTCGGGCACCGTAAAGGTGATGTCGGTGATCTGCCCGTCATCGGAAATGTTCTGCACGATCATGTCGACGACGATCCGTGCATCGGCCAAAGGCCCGAACACCGCGGCGGCGACGCCCGGCTTGTCCTTGACCTTTCTAAGGGTGATCTTGGCTTCGGCCCGCGCAAGGGTCACACCCGAAACGATCTGCTTTTCCATGATCTCATCCTCATCGCACACAAGCGTGCCCGTCATGCCCCATTCGCTGCCCGGCGCATTGCCCGCTTGCGGGTCGTCGAACGTCGAGCGCACCACGAGCCGCACGCCCTGGGCCATGGCCAGTTCCACCGACCGCGTCTGGAGCACTTTTGCCCCCAGCGAGGCCATTTCGAGCATTTCTTCAAAACTGACCCGGTCCAGGCGCTTGGCTTTCGGCGCAATGCGCGGATCGGTGGTATAAACGCCATCCACATCGGTGTAGATATCGCACCGGTCGGCCTTCACCGCCGCCGCAACGGCCACCGCCGAGGTGTCGGACCCGCCGCGCCCCAGCGTCGTGATGCGGTTCTTGTCGGATATGCCCTGAAAGCCGGTGACGACCGGCACCCAGCCCGAACTCATCCGCTCGTTGAGATTGGCCGGATCGATGCCCGTGATGCGCGCCGATCCATGGGCGTCGTCGGTATGGATGGGCACCTGCCAGCCGGCGTAAGAGCGCGACTGGATGCCCATTTCCGATAAAACGATGGCCATCAAGCCCGCCGTCACCTGCTCGCCCGAGGCCACGACGGCATCGTATTCGCGCGCGTCGTGCATGGGGGCCGCTTCCGCGCACCAGCCGACAAGCTCGTTGGTCTTGCCCGACATGGCGGAAACGACGACAGCAACCTCGTGGCCTGCCTCGACCTCGCGTTTGACGTGCCGGGCCGCCTGCCGTATGCGCTCGACATTGGCGACCGAGGTGCCGCCGAACTTCATAACTATACGCGCCATGACGCCGCCTTCGATGCAAATCTGTGCCGTACCGCACCGTACGGTTGTGGCGCGCTGAGTGCCACAAACCCGCCGATTTAGCAATATGGCATAAGGGGCGCTGCGGCGACGGATCGCTTGACTTGGCGGCGTGCCGGGGCCACCTCTTGGAGCACGCCAGAACGAGGTATCCCATGACCACCACCATCAGCCCCGACGAAATCGGCAAGTTCCACAAGATGGCCGAAGAGTGGTGGGATCCCAACGGAAAGTTCAGGCCGCTCCACAAGTTCAACCCCGTGCGCCTCGCCTATATCCGCGAGCACGTGATCGCCCATTTCGGGCTCGATGACAAAGCCATGCGCCCGTTCGCCGGCCTCAGGATTCTCGATATCGGGTGCGGCGGCGGCCTGTTGTGCGAGCCCATGGCGCGGCTGGGCGCCACGGTCGTCGGTGCCGATGCGGGCGAAAAGAACGTCAAGATCGCAAGCCTGCACGCCGAACAATCCGGGCTCGATATCGACTATCGCGCCACGACCTCCGAAGACCTCGCCGCCGCCGGAGAGCAGTTCGACGTCGTGCTCAACATGGAAGTGGTCGAGCACGTCTCCGACGTGCAGCTCTACCTTGAAAGCTGCTGCAATCTGGTCAAGCCCGGCGGGCTGATGTTTGTCGCCACCATCAACCGCACCGCCCGCGCCTATGCCCTTGCCATCGTCGGCGCCGAACGCGTGCTGCGCTGGCTGCCCAAGGGCACGCACAGCTACGAAAAGCTCGTCACGCCCGAAGAGATCACCTCGATCACCGGACGCAACGGAATGCAGGTGAAGGACAGAACGGGCGTGACCTTCAACCCGCTCAAGAATGAATGGGGCAGGAGCCGCGACATGACGGTCAACTACATGCTGCTTCTGGAAAAGCCCAAGGCCCAGGACTAATCGACATTTGCGGAAGCGGACCCACCGTTGCCAAACCCACCACGCTGTCACCCCGGCCCTGAGCCGGGGTCCAGTACACCCGGCGCCGGGATGGAACCGCAAGCGCTGCCCGTTACTGGATTCCGGGATGACGCCGGTGGAATTAGGCAGGCTCTAATTGTGCTCGTCCGGCACGCTGGGCAGCGGCATGAATTCGATGCCTTCATCGATAAGGCTCACCACTTCGTCCTTTGTGGCCTCGCCATAAATGCCGCGCGCCTCGGCTTCCTCGTAGTGGATCTTGCGCGCTTCCTCGGCGAATTTGTCGCCGACATAATCGGCTTCCGCCGTCATCTTCTGGCGCAGGGCGCGCATGGCCTTCAAAAATTCCCCATGCTCGGGATGACCGGCCGAAAGCGAGACCTTCTCGCTCGAGCGTGAGACGGCAGGCGCCATCAGCGCCTTTTCCACCTGCGAGGAATTGCAGATCGGGCAGGTCAGAACCCCGCGCGCCGATTGATCCTCATAGGCATCGGCGTTCCTGAACCAGGCATCGAATTTGTGGCCTGCACCGCAGGCGAGCGTGAACTGGATCACTTTCAATTCCCCGCTTGGGTTTTCAGATCGTTTCCGAACGGCGACGGTCCGGGCGCGAGCGAAAAATCGCGCGCATTGGCAAGCGCAGGCACCCTTTGCCGTGCCGCGGCCACCGCGTCAAGGTCCAGCGCGGCAATCACAAGGCCCGGTTCGGCCCCATCGGCCTCGGCGATCACCTCGCCCCAGGGCGAAACGATAAGCGAATGACCATAGGTCGACCGTCCGTTTTCATGGCTGCCGCCCTGTGCCGCGGCCAGGATGAAACAGCCCGTTTCAATGGCCCTCGCCCTGAGCAGAACATGCCAGTGCGCTTGCCCGGTCGGCACCGTAAAGGCCGAAGGCACCGCGATCACCTGCGCACCGGCCCCGGCCAGCATCCGATAAAGCGCCGGGAAGCGCAGATCATAGCATATTGATGCGCCCAGCACGAACGGTACGATATCGGCAACCACCGCCGTCTTCCCGCCCGCATAGGTGGCGCTTTCGCGATAGGCATTCGAACCATCGATATCGGCATCGAAAAGATGGATCTTGTCGTAGCGCGCAACGATCTCGCCGCGGGGATCGAACAGCACGGAGCGGTTTGCAAAGCGCCCATCTCCGAGCGCAACCGCAAGCGAACCGACATGAAGGAAAATTCCGCTGGTCCGTGCGATCTCCGACAACTGCTTGACGGCGCCGTTTCCCGCCCACGGTTCGGCTGCCGCCCGCAACCCGGCGCGGTCTTTTGCAAAAACAACGCTCATTTCCGGGGTCAGGACGTAAGAGGCTCCAGCCTGCCTCGCCTGGACCACTCGCGCTTCGATCTCAGCAAGATTGTCCTGGGCGGCGATACCCGAAGTCATCTGGACCAGGGCAACGGTCGTTGTTTGGCTCACGCCGCCCCCTCGAGCAGCGGATCGAGCTTGCCCTGCCGCTCGAGCGCGGCCAGATCGTCATAGCCGCCAACATGGGTCTCGCCCACGAAAATCTGCGGCACCGTGCGCCGCCCATGGGCGCGCTGGGTCATCTTTTCGCGCAGGTCCGGGTCGAGCACGGTGATCTCATCGAAGGTGATCCCCTTATCGCCCAGAAGCGCCTTGGCGGCGTGGCAATAGGGGCAGGTGGGGGTCGTATAGATTTCGACCTTGGCCATTGATCGTAAACTCCAGTCAGTTGCGACAGTTATACTGTCATATCGGTATCGAACACAACGCGGGCAAAGCTGAGCACGTCGACATGGGACACCCCGGCCCGCTTGAGCGCCTTGGCCGCCGCCGAAACGGTGGCACCGGTGGTGAGCACATCGTCGACGAGCACAACGCGCCGCGCGCCCAACCGATCCAGCCGCATCGGATCGACACGGAACGCGCCATCGACATTGCGGGCCCGCTGGGAAGCGTTGAGCCCGACCTGCTGGATGGTGCGTTTGTGCCTGACGATAAGGTCGGTATGAAGCTCGCATTTTGCAAGGCGTCCAACGGCGCGCGCCAGTTCCGCGGACTGGTTGTAGCGTCTTTCGCGCTGGCGGGACCTGTGCAGCGGCACCGGCACCAGAACGACATCGGGGCCCAAAAGCTCGTGTCCCGCAGAAACCATCATTCGCGCGCAGAACAATCCGATTTCGGGCCGGTCGGAATATTTCATCTTCGAGATCAATTTGCGCGCCAGATCGGTATAGGCAACCGCCGAGCGCGCCCTATCGAATGGCGGCGGATTGGCGATGGCCTGGACCGACAGCGCCCCTTCCCCCATCGCCGATGCAAAGGGCAGCCCCAGCACCGGGCAGAACGGGCGCGAGATCGGGATCAACTGTCTCCAGCATGACGGGCACAATCCGTCGGGCGTCGATACGGCCTCATTGCAGCCCAGGCACACCGGCGGAAAGGCGGCATCGAGCACCTGCCCGCCCATGGATGCAACCATGGTGCGCACGCGCCCCATCCAGGATCGGTCCAGATGTCTTATCGCCCCAACCATGATCCGATCATTGCACGCCATCCATTCCTGCGCCATATGGTCGGGATCATGACCCAGCCCCCGCTCGTATTCGACCGTGCCCGCCTCGCCGCCAATGTCGCCAGACGCGAAGGGCAGCCCGATTTTGTGACCGATCTCGTGGTCGCCGACCTTGCCGATCGGCTCGCGCCGGTAACGCGTGCGTTTTCAAAGGCGCTCGTAATGGGCCCCGATCCGCGCCTGCTGCCCGACACGGCGCAATCGGCCAGCGGCCCGATCCGCTTTGAAAGGATCTCGGCGCTTCTCGAAATCGAAGGCTTTGCCACCGTCGACCCCGAACGGCTGAGCCTGCCCGCCAGCGATTACGACCTGATCGTCTCGCTTCTCGATCTCCAGACCGTCAACGACGTCCCGGGCTTTCTCGAAAGCCTGCGCCGCCACATCGCCCCCGACGGGCTGCTGCTCATCGCCGCCATTGGCGGGCGTACGCTGAGCGAATTGCGCGACGCGTTTCTGGCCGCCGACGTGGAAATCCTCGGCGGCGTCTCCCCCCGTGTGGCGCCGATGATCGATGTGCGCGACGCTGGCGGCCTGCTCCAGCGCGCCGGTTTCGCCCTGCCGGTCACCGATCTGGAAACCCATATCGTGCGCTACCGCACCCCGCTGGCCCTGTTCGATGAATTGCGGGCTCTGGGTGTCACCAATCCACTGGCCGGACGCGATACCCGCCTTTTGACCCCGCGCCATCTGATGCGCGCCGCCGAAATCTATGCGGAGCGCTTTTCCGACCCCGACGGCAAGGTCCGCGCCAGCCTCGAAATCCTCTGGCTTTCGGGCTGGGTGCCCCACGAAAGCCAGCAGAAACCCCTGCGCCCCGGCTCGGCCCAGACCAGCCTGCGCGACGCTCTGGGCGACAAATCCAAGACCTGATCGCTACAACGGCCAGAACACCATGATGGCGGGCACGCCCACCAGGACGATGATCACCTCCAGCGGCAGGCCCATGCGCCAGTAATCGCCGAACCGATAGCCGCCCGGCCCCATGATCAGCGCATTGTTGTTATGCCCGATGGGTGTAAGGAACGCGCAACTGGCGCCGATGGCCACCGCCATAAGGAACGCATCGGGATTGACCCCCATGATCTGGGCAAGCCCGAACGCAACCGGCGCAAAGATCACAGCCGTCGCCGCATTGTTGAGCACGTCCGACAATGTCATTGTGAAAACGAGCACCGCGGCAAGCGCGACCCAGGCGGGCACATGCTCGACCGCCACGGCCAGCCCCTCCGCCATGAGTTGGGTCCCGCCCGAGGTTTCCAGCGCCATGCCCACGGGCAGCAGTGAACCGAGCAGCACCACGACCGGCCACTCGATCGACTCATAGATTTCGCGCACCGGCAGGATGTCGAAGAGCACATAGAGCACCGCCACCGCGCCAAGCGCAACGGTGAGCGGCACGATGCCGAAGGCGCCCACGCCCACCGCCGCCGCAAAAAGCCCGATCGCCGCCAGGGCCTTTTCGTGCCGCGTCACCGCAACGCTCGAAGCCACGGGCAGGCAGTCCATGCGGGTTATCACATCGTCCACGGCGTCCTGATGGCCGAGCAGGAGCAACACGTCCCCCACTTCGAGCGGCGTGCGGCGCACCCGTTCGGTGATGGCCCGGCCGCGCCGCGACAGCCCCAGCATCACCACGCCATTGCGCTGCATGACCCGTACGTCGTTGGCGATCCGGCCCACGACGCGGCTGTCGCTGGTGACCACAGCCTCGACAATTTTCAGGTCGGACGACAGTTCCGCGCTTTCCCCCGAACGGCCCTGCAAATCGACCTGCAAGGCACCGGCGAGCGCCGAAATCGCCTCGGCGCTGCCGTGAACGACGAGCAAATCGCCCTTGCCGATCTTTTCCCAACGCGCCCGGCCCGGCATCCGCTTGTTGCGTCGCACCAGCCCCACGATGGCGCAATCATGTTCTTCGGCCGCACCGTCCAGATCACGCACCCGCTGGCCTTTGGCCTTTGATTTTTCAGTGACCACAAGTTCGGTGGTATAACTGGCCGCGGCGCGCAATTCGGCGCCGGCCCCTTTGTCGCGCACCGGGATCAGCCGCCAGCCCACAAGCCCAATGAACGCCACGCCGGCCAATGCGCACACAAGCCCGACCGGGGTAAAGTCGAACATCGTAAAGCTCTCGCCCATCGCCCGTTCGCGATAGGCGGCGATGATGATGTTGGGGGGCGTGCCGATCATGGTCAGCATGCCGCCAAGGATGGTGGCAAAGGCCAGTGGCATCAGCGAGGACGCGGGCGAGCGGTTCGCCTTCTGCGCCGCCTGCAGGTCGACCGGCATCAGAATGGCCAGCGCCGCGACATTGTTCATGAAACCCGAAAACACCGCCCCGATGCCGCCCATGATCGAAATGTGGAGCGGCAGGGAGCGGTCGCGGCTCACCGCATGGCGGGTGATGAGATCGACCGCTCCCGACCGCGACAGGCCCGCCGTGACCACCAGCACCAGGGCGATGATGATCGTGGCGTCGTTGCCGAAACCCGAAAATGCCGTGTCAGCCGGCACGACGCCCAGCACGACACCGACGATCAGGGCGCCGAAGGCGACAAGGTCATACCGCCACTTGCCCCACATGAGCCCCGCGAGCACGAGCCCCAGCAGTAAAAAAAGCACGATCTGTTCGTAGGTCAAGTCAATCCCCCGAGGCGCCTTCCCAAATGCCGGCTTACCCTAAAGGGTTCCCTTTCCGGGCGCGACCGGCAACAAAAAAATCCCCGAAGCGGCGCTCCGGGGATCGGGATAATCGACAAAGGGACAGGTCTAGAATGCCCCGTGGCAATGCTTGAACTTCTTGCCCGAACCGCACGGGCACGGATCGTTGCGGCGGGTACGGGCCATCACCTCCGGGCTCAACTGACCCTTGGGGGTGTCCTCGTCGCGCACTTCGTTCTCGCCGGTCACCGGATCGAGATGGGTTTCCCGAAGCTGGGCAGGCGCCTGCGGTTCGGGCGGCTTGATCTCGAAATGGCTCATCTGGGTGGTGACCAGTTCGCGCAGATTGGTCAGCAGCCCCGAGAACAACTCGAACGCTTCCTGCTTGTATTCGTTGAGCGGATCGCGCTGGGCCAGCCCGCGCCAGCCGACCACTTTCGAAAGGTGATCGAGGGTCACCAGATGCTCGCGCCACAGCCCATCGATCGACTGCAAAATGAAGCTCTTTTCGATCTGGCGCATTGTGTCGGGCCCGATGCGCGCCGCCTTGGCCGCCGCGTAATCATCGGCCATCTTGACGATACGCTCGCGCAACACCTCGACATCCATGCCTTCCTCGTCGGCCCATTGGGCCAGAGGGGGCTCGATGCCCAGATAGGTCTTGCAGGCCGCGCCAAGCTGCTCGGTGTTCCATTGTTCGGGATAGGAGCGTTCCGGCGCCGATTTGGCGATGATGGAATCCACGACGTCGTGGCGCATATCGGCGATGGTTTCGGCGACGTTGTCGGCATCCATCAATTCGATGCGCTGCTCGAAGATCACCTTGCGCTGATCGTTCATCACGTCGTCATATTTGAGGATGTTCTTGCGGATGTCGAAATTGTGCCCCTCGACGCGGGTCTGGGCGCGCTCGATGGCCTTGGTGACCATGGCGTCCGAAATCGACTCGCCATCCTTGAGCCCCAGCGAGGTCAGCACCTTTTCCATGCGTTCGGGAAAGAACCGGCGCATCAGGTCGTCCTGCAGCGAGACGAAGAATTTGGACCGCCCCGGATCGCCCTGACGGCCCGAACGGCCGCGCAACTGGTTGTCGATGCGGCGGCTTTCATGGCGCTCGGTGCCGATCACCATAAGCCCGCCCGCTTCCAGGGCTTCCTGCTTTTTCTCGGCGATATCGGCCTTGATCTCGGCCGTCTTTTTCTCCAGCGCCTCGCCTTCGAGACCCTCTGCCTCATTGGCCAGCCGCATCTCCAGATTGCCGCCGAGCTGAATGTCGGTGCCGCGGCCGGCCATGTTGGTGGCGATCGTGATGGCGCCCGGCACACCCGCCGCCGCGATGATCTGGGCTTCCTGCTCGTGATGGCGGGCGTTGAGGACGGCGATGTCCTTGATGCCCTTCTTCTTGAGGAAATCGGCAAGCATTTCCGAGCGCTCGATGGAGGTCGTGCCCACCAGGACCGGCTGGTTGCGTTCGCGGCACGCGATCACCTCATCGGTAATCGCCTGGAATTTTTCCTCGACCGAGCGGTAGATCTGGTCGTTCTCGTCGACACGCGCGATGGGCACGTTGGTGGGGATGGTCACCACATCGAGCCCGTAGATATCGGCAAATTCGGACGCTTCGGTGTCCGCGGTGCCTGTCATGCCGGCCAGCTTTGTATAGAGCCGGAAATAGTTCTGGAAGGTGATCGACGCCAGCGTCTGGTTTTCCGGCTGGATCTTGGCGCCTTCCTTGGCTTCGAGCGCCTGGTGCAACCCTTCGGAAAACCGCCGTCCCGGCATCATGCGGCCGGTGAACTCGTCGATGATCACCACTTCGTCGTTGCGGACGATATAGTCCTTGTCGCGGTTGAAGATCTTGTGCGCCTTGAGCGCGGAATTGAGGTGGTGGACGATCGAGACATTGTCGATGTCATAGAGCGAACCGGACTTGATCAACCCGTCGCGTTCCAGGATCTCCTCGAGCTTTTCGATACCCTCGTCGGTAAAGCTCGCCGCGCGGTGCTTTTCGTCGATCGTATAGTCTTCCTCGACCAGCAGCGGAATGTATTTGTCGATGGTCTTGTAGAGTTCGGACCGGTCCTGGGACGGCCCGGAAATGATCAGCGGGGTCCGCGCCTCGTCGATCAGGATCGAATCCACTTCGTCGACGATCGCGTAATTGTGTCCGCGCTGCACCATCTGGGCGCGCGAATATTTCATGTTGTCGCGCAGATAGTCGAAGCCGAATTCATTGTTGGTGCCATAGGTGATGTCGGCATCATAGGCCGCCTTGCGCTCGGTATCGTTGAGCCCGTGGACGATCACCCCGGTGGTAAGGCCCAGAAAGCTGTAGAGCCTGCCCATCCATTCACTGTCGCGGCGCGCCAGATAGTCGTTGACGGTAACGACATGGACGCCCTTTTCCTCGAGCGCGTTGAGATAGGCCGAAAGCGTCGCCACAAGCGTCTTGCCTTCACCCGTGCGCATCTCGGTAATGGCCCGCTCGTTGAGCACCATGCCACCGATGAGCTGCACATCGAAGTGCCGCATGCCCAGCGCGCGTTTTGAACCCTCGCGCACAGTGGCAAAGGCGGGCACCAGCACATCGGCCAGCATGGCGCCATTGCGCAATTGCTCGCGGAATTGCTCGGTCTTGCCCCTCAATTCGTCGTCGGTAAGCTTTTCGAATTCGGGCTCAAGCGCGTTGATGGCATCGACATTGGATTGATAGCGTTTGACGCGCCGATCGTTGGCCGAGCCGAAAAACTTCCGGGCGAGCGCTGCAAGAGCCATGAACAATTGTCCTTAGAACCTGTTGGATGCGCCCGGATTTCGGCGGGAACGACGTCCCGGAACTTGCCTTGCACGAAAGGAAGGAGGCAGGCCGGGGCGCTGCCGAAAGGAGCGCGGAAAACTTCGGCAGGAGATGTAAGAGTGCCACCATGGGTTGTCAACGTTGGCAAAATCGGACAAACCACCGCCAAAGTCCGGGGCTAAACGCGTATCCGGAACTTTGGTTCGGGCGTTGGGGGGTCCGGATCTCGGAAAAACAAGGAGAGTTCTCATCATGTCATCCGATTTCGCCGCTCCGGTGGCCGGCCTCTTTCGGGCCGTATTCATCCCGGCGGTTCTTGCCGTCTCGCTGAGCGCAGCTCCGGCCTGGGCCCAGGACGCAGAACCTGCCCCCGCCGCCCAGGCAGCGGAACAGGCGGCGCCCGAAGCGGCTGCGCCTGCCGAACCCGTTTCCCCCGATACCGTTCTGGCCACCGTGGGCGGAGAAGAAATCACCGAGGGCGATCTGGTTCTGGCTGCAGAAGAGCTGACCCAGGAACTCCAGTCCATTCCCGCCGACCAGCGGCGCGGTTTCCTTTTGACCGTCATCATCGACATGAAGCTGATGGCCAGTGCCGCCCGCGAGGATGGGCTTGCCGAGACCGAGGATTTCACCCGGCGCCTTGCCTATCTCGAGGATCAGGCCCTGCGCCGCGCCTTTTTCAACTCGATCGTCGAAAATCAGGTGACCGAAGAGGCGATCCAGGCTGCCTATGAGGAACTGGTCGCCGATTTCGCTCCCGAGCCCGAAGTGCGGGCCCGCCACATCCTGGTGCCCACCGAGGAGGAGGCCAACGAAATCCGCGCCGAGATCGAAGGCGGTCGCGAGTTTGCCGACGCCGCCAGCGAATACGGCACCGACGGCACCCGCGCCAATGGCGGCGATCTGGGCTATTTCTCCACCGGCATGATGGTCCCCGAATTCGAGCAGGCCGCCATGGCGCTTGAAATCGGCGAACTCTCTCAGCCGGTCGAAAGCCAGTTCGGCTTCCACCTGATCTATCTCGAAGACCGTCGCCTCTCCGAAGCGCCCCCGCTCGAGGAAGTGCGCCAGCAGGTTGCCCAGCAGGTTCTCTATGAGAACTACGAAGCGGCAATCGACGAAATCAAGACCGGCGTCGAAATCGAGATCGAAGACCCCGACCTCGCCGCTCAGGTCGAGGCCCAGGGCGGCATTTAATGCCCGCCACCTGATCCGCTCATGTCGAACCCCGGTCTAAACGCCGGGGTTCTTTTTTGTCGCCGCCATGATGGTGGCCACAACCCTTTCGATATCGGCGTCCGAGCCTTCGAGCCGGCCGGTCAGAAGCCGGTGCCAGGCAAACCCGGCAAGAAGTTCGATGATGACGGCGCTATCGGCCCCGGGGTCGATTTCGCCGCGCGCCTTGGCCCGGTCCACCAATTGTTCGGCAAATTTGCGCCGCACCCGCTCATAGGCAAACAGCGCCTCGGCGGCCTGCGGGTCGCTCTGGGCCTCCGCGATCACCGAGCGGAATACGGTGCCGCAGATCCCCTCACTCCAGAACCCGATCAGTTGGTTGGTCAGAAACCCCCGCAGATCGTCTTCGAAATTGCCGGTATCGGGGAATGCCCTGGCATTCTTGAACCCCTGATAGACGTCGAGCAGCAGGGCCGCCTTGGAGGGCCACCAGCGATAGACCGTCGGCTTGCCGGCCCGCGCCCGCCGCGCCACCGCTTCGATGGAAAACCCCGATAGCCCCTCTTCGCTCAGGATGGCTTCGGCCGCATCGAGAATGGCCTGCTGGCTGGCCGGATTGCGTTTGGCGCCGATCGAGCCGCGCCTGACCGCGTCCGTACCGTCTTCTTTTGCCATTGTCTCGTCTTCCTTCCCTCGACCCGACGCGGTGCGTCCGGCCCTCCCCATGTTCAAATGCCCTGCTCTCCCGGTCGAAACCGAAAGAGCCGCCTCGCCCCGACCGGGCAGCGCTTTTATCGACCGGTCCCGCAATCCCGCGCCCGATGCCAATTCTTCAGCCCCACCCCCAAATCGGGCCAGCGCGAGATATAGGCAAAAAAACTGAAAATATCCACTTGAACGAAACGGCTCGTTTCAATATATAACGAAACGTTCCGTTTCGAAAGGCATTCAAAATGTCCACTATTTCATCCTCCACCCGCTCGCCCTCCGCCGCCACCGCTGGCCAGGCGCCTTCACTCCGCCCCGACAGGTCGCGGCAGTTTCTTGTGACCCTGATCGGGGTCTATCCCATCATCACACTCATTCTCTACCTCGTCCTCCCTCTCACCGCCGGCTGGCCCATCTGGCAGACGACCCTGATCGTCGCCCCGATCATGGTCGCCATAATGGTGTTCTGGATGATCCCCCAGATCCAGAAGCGCTTTGCCGGTTTCATCATGCGCCCCGCGCGCCGGTGAGCCCGCAACATAAACAGACCGGCGGTCCGGGCCGCCGGTCTGCAACCGGGCATGCGTGAAAAGTCGATGACCAGCGCCGCCTGGCGGGCCGCCTCCCGGCAAAAAATGTGCGCTATACTGAACCGATCCGATTCCCATGCGGATCCGTTCCATGCCCTACGCCACGCTCTGCGACCAGATTACCATCGCCACGCCCGCACCTGCCGTCTGGAATGCCCTTGTTGACCGCGACAAGAGCCGCATCTGGGCGGGCGCCGATTTCGCCACCGACTGGCAACCCGGCTCCTCACTTGTCCTCACGCCGCTGATTGTCGGAAAAAAGAGCGCGGACAAGGGCGAGGTCCTCCGCGCCATCGCCCCCGACATCCTGTCCTATCGCGTCCTGCCCCGCGTTTCGGGCCTGCCCGACCTGCCCGAAAATTATTCCCTCATCACCATCCGGCTCGCCGAAACGGCCGGACAGACCCGCCTCGAGGTTACCCATTCCGTCCCCGCTTCCCCGGTGCGCAGGGGCAAGAATTTCGAGATCGGCCCCGACTCGGGCCGCAACCATGTGGCCTTTTACTGGCGGAGCACATTGCCGCTGCTGCGCGACCTCGTCGAAAACCGCGATACGATGGCCTTGCGCATCGCGCGGCACGCCGCCCGGCAATAGATTGCGCCCCTTGCCAGAGGAGAGATGTTAAGGCACACGGTGGGCTTGAAATACCTCGCGTCCCCAAGGACTTCCGCCATGGCCCTGCCCGTCTCTCCCCTTGCCCCCAAAACCTATGTCGCCCCGCCCGCCATTGCCGGCGTGCGCTTTGCCACCGCCGAAGCGGGCATCCGCTACAAGGGGCGCACCGACGTGCTGCTCGCGGTTTTCGATCCGGGCACAGTGGTTGCCGGCGTTTTGACGCGTTCGCTCTGCCCCTCCGCCGCCATCGATTGGTGCCGGCAGAACCTTGGCGGCGGCACAGCCCGCGCACTCGTCGTCAATTCGGGCAACGCCAACGCCTTTACCGGTTTAAAGGGCATCGAATCGGTGAAACTGACCGCCGACATCGCCGCCAAGGCAGTGGGGTGTGAAGCGTCCGAAATCTTTCTCGCCTCGACCGGCGTCATCGGCGAACCGCTCGACGCCACCAAATTCGATGGCGTGCTGCAGAACCTCACGGGCCAACTGACCGCCGAGCCTTGGATGGAGCCGGCCAGGGCGATTATGACCACCGACACCTTCCCCAAGCTGGCCGAGGCAACGATCGACATCGACGGCACGACGACCTCCATCGCTGGCATCGCCAAGGGATCGGGCATGATCGCGCCCGACATGGCGACAATGCTCAGCTTCGTCTTCACCGACGCCCCCGTCGCCGCCGATGTGCTCCAGGCGCTGCTCGCCAAACACAACCGGACGAGCTTTAACGCCATCACCGTCGACAGCGACACCTCGACCTCCGATACGCTTCTGGCCTTCGCTACGGGCAAGGCGGGGATCGATCCCATCGCCTCCCTCGACGATCCGCGCGCCGAAATCTTCGGCGAGGCGCTCAATGACGTGCTGTTCGACCTCGCCATGCAGGTGGTGCGCGACGGCGAAGGGGCGACCAAATTCGTCGCCGTCAACGTCACCGGCGCCACATCCGACGACAGCGCGGCAAAAATCGCCCGCGCCATCGCCGACTCCCCCCTCGTCAAGACGGCAATCGCCGGCGAGGACGCCAATTGGGGCCGCATCGTCATGGCGGTGGGCAAGGCCGGCCAGCCCGCCGACCGCGACCGGCTTACCATCGCCTTTGGCGAGCATGTCCTCGCCCGCAACGGGCAGCGCGCGCCCGATTATTCCGAGGATGCGGCGACCGCCTATATGAAGGGCGAAGAACTTTCGATCAGCGTCGATATCGGGCTCGGCGAAGGCAGCGCCACGGTTTACACCTGCGATCTGACCCACGGCTATATCGATATCAACGGCAGCTACAGAAGTTAGAGCGTTGTCAGCAAAAGTGGGAACCGGTTTTGCGGTTCGACAACGCGACAAAAGAGAAGTGTGATCCAGCTTGCTCACTGTATCCGAAATCGAAACCGCGTCCCTCGCCACTTGGCCGGCGCTGGAAACCATCGAGGATGGCCAATGGCGCGCCCGGCTTGCAGCGGGCTTTTCGGGGCGCTCCAATTCGATCTGGGCGCTCGACCCTTCCGATGACGGCAACGCCGCCCAACGGATCGATGCGCTTTCGGCCCGCTACACCGAACACGATCTGCCCACCGTCTTCAGGGTGACGCCGCTGACCGGCGACAGCATTCTCGATGCGCTCGATGGAGCGGGCTGGGAGCGTTTCAAGACGAGCCTCGTGCTCTGTGCACCCCTCACCCAGACCGACGGCTTCGATGGCGCCGCCAGCCTTTACGATGCGACCGACCCTGCCTTTCTCGCCGCGCAAACGGCGCTTCAGGGTTTCGACGCCGCGCAGCAGGCGACCTTCGCCGCCATCCTCGGCGCGCTCAAGCGTCCGGCCTGCGGCATCGTCCTCGCCGATGATCACGGAGCCCCCGGAGCATCGCTCCTGTGTGTCGAGAGCGAGGGCATCGTCATGGTCTATGACGTCATCACCTCCAAGGCGCTGCGCGGCCAAGGCTTCGGGCGCCGCATGATGGCCAGCGCGCTGAGCTGGGGCGCCGAAAACGGCGCCAGCCACGCAGCCCTCCAGGTCCAGGGCGACAACGGTCCGGCCATTGCCCTCTATCTCGCCATGGGGTTCGTCTTCCGCTACCCCTACCACTACCGCCGCAAGCCAGAGGCCCAAGCGCAATGAAAATCACCCTCGTCGTGGCCTGCGCGCTTGTCGACGCCGACCGGCGCGTGCTGATCGCCCAGCGGCCTCAAGGCAAGCAACTTGCCGGCCTGTGGGAATTTCCCGGCGGCAAGATCGAGCCCGGAGAAACCCCCGAAGCCGCGCTGATCCGCGAACTGGCTGAAGAGTTGGAAATCGAGACAAAAGAAGCCTGCCTCGCCCCCTTGACCTTTGCCAGCCACACCTATGACGACTGGCATCTGATGATGCCGCTCTATGTGTGCAGGAAATGGCAGGGCACGCCCGTCGCCAACGAGCATTCAGCGCTCAAATGGGTGCGCCCGCAAAAGCTGCACGATTACCCAATGCCCCCCGCCGACATCCCGCTGATCGCCCCGCTCTGCGACCTGCTCTGAACCTTTTCCACCACCGCTTGAAACGCTCAAGCGATGGTCCGCATTCTCGTCAAAGTTCCGTAATCAGCTCTGCGGCGTGCCGTCCGCGACCGGAGCCGGCTGGCCGGCCCCCAGGGCGTCGAGTGGGCTGAAAAGCGTATCGAAAAACCCGCCCACCGCATTGTTGATCGCTTCGCCCCGCGCTGCCATTTCCGCCTCGGCATTGAGACGGCGCTGCTCGGCCTCCGCAGCGGCGGCCTCGGAATCGGCAAGCCGTATGATCGCGCTTTGAATCGCCGCTGCATCGGCGGACTGGCGGGCCTGGAAGGCCGAAACGATGGACGCATCGGCCACCACCGCCTGGCAGCTTCCCGCCATTGATGCCGTCGCATTGACGGCCGTCGGCTGGCGGAACACATACCGCCCGTCGCAAACATCCCATGCGGGAGGCGTATTGGCGACCTCGAAATAATCGTAGCCCTGTTTGATATTGTTCCAGAAATCGATGTGCTGGCTCGACTGGTGCTTGGCCATGTTTTCCGGCGTCATGCGGAACGGAAAGATCTGCACCTCGAACGAACGGTTGCCGCCGGTGAAAGCCTCCCGCGCCAGGGCGTAAATCTCGGCGATCTGCTCGTCTTCCATGGCATAACACCCCGCCGACGAGCACGCGCCATGCACCATCAGATGGCTGCCCGTCCGCCCGTGGGTGCGATCATATCGATTGGGAAAGCCCAGATTGAAGGCCAGGTAATAGTTCGAGTTCGGGTTCATCAGTCCCGGGGTAATCGTATAGAACCCTTCGGGCGCCTGCCGGTCGCCCTCGTAGAATTTGGGCCCCAACTCGCCCGACCATGTGCAGATCTCATAGGATTTGAACAGCTTGTAATCGCCCGCCGCCGTCTGCTTCCAGACTTCGAGCACCGATTCTTCCTTGAAGATGCGGATCATCATGGCCGCTTGCGGGCTGGACCCCATGGAAGCCAGCCGCGTCTTGGCGGCCCCCGAAAGCGGAACGAGATGACGGCCGTCGCCCTCGAGCGCCGAACATGAGGCCAGAACACCCGCAACAACGAGCGATACGGCCAGAAGGACGATTTTACGGAGCATTTATGCCCTGACCCAACAGTTCCTGTACGCCTTGCCCCCGGCCCCTCTATGCCACTACAGGGTTAACGCTCGGTAAGGTTGTCGGGTAATCGACCTAAATTTTACGCAAATTGCAAGACGGCGCGGTCAAATTCAGGTGAGCGCGGTCCCGATCGCCAGGAATTTCTCACGCCGCTGCTCGCGGATTTCCAGCGGCCCCAGATCGTCGTCATATTCGCCGAGAAACTTGACGATTTCGGCCCGGGCGTCGGCGAACACCTTTTCGGGGTTGCGATGCGCGCCGCCGATAGGCTCCTCGATGATCCCGTCGATCACTTTCAGCGCCAGGAGATCCTGGGCGGTGATCTTCTGGGCGGCGGCCATGTCCTGGGCCTTGCCCGCATCGCGGAACAGGATCGATGCGCCCGCCTCGGGCGAGATCACCGAATAGACCGAATGTTCGAGCATGAGCACCTTGTTGGTCGCCGCAATGGCGATCGCCCCGCCCGAGCCGCCCTCGCCGATGACGATGGAGAGATTGGGCACGCCGATCTCGAGACATTTTTCCGTCGAGCGCGCGATGGCCTCGGCCTGACCGCGCTCTTCGGCGCCGATACCGGGATAGGCCCCCGCCGTATCGACGAACGAGATCACCGGCAGGCCGAACCGGTCGGCCATTTCCATGATCCGAACCGCCTTGCGGTAGCCCTCGGGCCGCGCCATGCCGAAATTGTGCTTGAGCCGGCTTTCGGTATCATTGCCCTTTTCCTGGCCCAGAATGGCCACCGGCACCCCGTCGATGCGCCCGAACCCGGCCTGAATGGCGGGGTCTTCGGCATATTTGCGGTCCCCGGCCAGGGGCGTCCATTCGGTCACCAGCGCCGAAAGGTAATTGGAAAAATGCGGGCGCTGCGGATGGCGCGCCACCTGCGTCTTCTGCCAGGGAGTGAGCTTTTTATAGATGTCACGCAAGGCATCGTCGGCCCGCTGCTGCAGGCGGGAAACCTCGTCACCGATCGAGACCGCCTCGTCGGTCTGGGCGAGGTTCTTGAGCTCGGCGATCTTGCCTTCGAGCTCGGCGACGGGTTTTTCGAAATCGAGATATGACTGCATGCAATCCGCCCGTTTCGGGCAACCTTCTCATGTTTGTACGGCCGGCACCAGATGCCAGCGAGCGCGATGACCTATGGTCCCAAAGTGGCGGGAAAGTGTCGATTAGACCTGCCCGTGTCAAGCATCGTCCGACAGCGGATGGTGATCTTCGAGCAGTTTGCGCAGATGGGCGTCAAGAACATGGGTATAAATCTGGGTGGTTGAAATGTCCGCATGGCCCAAAAGCATCTGCACCACCCGCAAGTCCGCCCCGTTCTGAAGCAGGTGGGAGGCGAAGGCATGGCGCAGCACGTGCGGGGACACCTTGGCAACCGGCAATCCGGCCCGCCCCGCCAATCCCTTGAGGTCGCGCGCGAACACCTGCCGCGCCAGGTGCCCCTCGGCTCCTTTGGCGGGAAAAACGAATTTTTCCTTCCCGGTACTCTCGATCCACCCCACCAGGGCGTCCTTGGCCCGGTCGTTGAGCGGCACCAGCCGCTCCTTGCCGCCCTTGCCCGCAATGGTCAAATGATCGGCCTCGCGCCGCACCGCCTTGCGCTCGAGCGCCACCAGCTCGGACACCCGCAGCCCCGTGGCATAGAGCAATTCGAGCAGCACGTAGAGCCGCACCGCGCCATCCTCGCCCCCCGCCGCTTCGTCCTCGGCGCATTTCAAAAGCCTGTCCACCTCCTCGACCGAAAGCACCTTGGGCAGCCCCCGCCCCGCCTTCGGTGCCGAAACGATGCGTGTGGGATCGTCGGCCTTGCTGCCCTCGGACACCAAAAACCTGTGCAATTGCCGCACCGCGCTCAATCGCCTGGCGCTCGAACTCGCCGCAAGGCCCTGTTCGGAAAGATGGGCGAGATAAAGAGCGACATCCTCGCGTCCCGCCTCGGAAATCGCCTTGTGCCTGTTGGCCAGAAAACCGGCATAATCGAGCAGGTCACGCTGGTAGGCTTGGATCGTATTGGCTGCCGCGCCGCGTTCGGCGCTCATCATTTCAAGGAACGCCTCGATGAGATGGCCGTCCTTTGTCACTGCGTATCCGCCAGCAGGTCGCGCGTGGGAACCCGCACCGTCACCTCGCGCTCATTGGGCTCGACAAGCACCGCCAGCGCGAACATGCCCGCATAGGCCAGCCCGACGACAAAGGCGATTGCAACCAGCAGGCGAAACAATGTGGGCATGGGCATCCTCGGCGATCCGAGGTGATTTTTCCAGATTTGCGCGTCCCTCGCAAGCGAGCGACCTTGACAGCCAGACCGCCAGAGGCTTGAACCACTTCAACCAATAGGGGCACCGAGATGGGGCAGAACGCGACAGGCATCGCCAAGCCGAAAGCCGAAAGCCAGGTGCTCGACGCCCTGGCCGGACGGCCCGTCGTGCTCGTGGGCATGATGGGCGCGGGCAAGACCACCGTCGGCCGCCGTCTTGCCAACCGGCTTGGCCTGCCCTTCACCGATTCCGACGCGGAAATCGAAACCGCCGCCGGCATGTCGATCCCCGATATCTTCGCCGCCCATGGCGAACCCGAATTCCGGGCCGGCGAAGCCCGTGTCATCTCGCGCCTGCTGCGCGAGCATCAGGGCATAATCGCGACGGGCGGCGGCGCCTTCATCAATCCCGAAACCCGGGACGCCATAAAGACCCATGCGGTATCGATCTGGATCAAGGCCGATTTCGACCTGCTGTTCGCCCGCGTATCCAAACGCCCCGGCCGTCCCCTGCTCCAGACGCCCGACCCGCGCGGCACGCTCCAGGGCCTGATCGACAAGCGCTATCCCGTCTATGCCCTTGCCGACCTGACCGTCGCTTCGCGCGATGTGCCCCATGACGTGGTCGTCAACGACATCCTCGCCGCCATTTCGCGCCATTTCGACACAACGAAAGCCCAATGAGTTTGCAGCATCCGCCACTCCACACAGTTCATGTGCCGCTGGGCGCGCGCGCCTATGACATCGTCATCGCCCCCGATGCGATCGACAGTGCGGGCGCTCGGCTGGCTGCAATGTTCCCCGGGGCGCGCTACGGCATCGTGACAGATGACAATGTCGCAAGCGCCCAGCTTCCGCGCCTTGCCGCATCGCTCGATGCTGCCGGGCTCGCCCACAGCGAAATCCTCGTCCCCGCCGGCGAGGCCTCCAAATCCTGGGGCCACCTTCAGACCGTCGTCGATGCCATCCTTGCCGCCCGGCTCGAACGCAGCGACATCCTGATTGCGCTTGGCGGCGGGGTCATCGGCGATCTGGCCGGCTTTGCCGCGTCCATCGCCCGGCGCGGCATGGATTTCGTCCAGATCCCCACCTCGCTTCTCGCCCAGGTGGATTCCTCGGTCGGGGGCAAGACCGGCATCAATTCGAGCCACGGCAAGAACCTTGTCGGCGCCTTCCACCAACCCCGTCTGGTGCTGGCCGACCTTGCAGCGCTCGAAACTCTCCCACCGCGCCAGTTCGCCGCCGGCTATGCCGAACTGGCCAAATACGGGCTGATCGACGACGAGGACCTGTTTTTCTGGCTCGAAGCCAACTATCCCGAAATCCAGGCCGGCGGCCCCGCCCGGGGCGAGGCCATTGCCCGCGCTTGCGCCGCCAAGGCCCGCGTCGTTGCCGAGGACGAACGCGAAACCGGCAATCGCGCCCTGCTCAATCTCGGCCACACCTTCGGCCACGCGCTTGAAAAGGCGACAGGCTATTCCGACCGCCTGCTCCATGGTGAAGGCGTCGCCATCGGCATGGTGCTGGCGCATCGATTTTCGGCGAAACTGGGCCTTGCTCCTTCCCAGGATGCCGGCCGTGTCGAGGCCCATTTGAAAAATGCCGGCCTGCCCACTACATTGGCCGATATTCCCGGAGACCTGCCACCCACTCCAGTGCTCATGGACGCCATCGGCCAGGACAAGAAAGTGTCGCGCGGCGCGCTGACCTTCATCCTGACCCGCGGCATCGGCAGGGCCTTCATCGAAAAGAACGTCGACCCGCAAACGGTCGCAACCTTCCTTGAGGAAATTCGCTGATGTCGCTGTGGCTGTCCCTGCTCGCCATTATCGCCCTTCTGGCCCTGAGCTTTTTCTTTTCCGGCTCGGAAACCGCGCTGACCGCCTCCTCGCGGGCCCGCATGTACCAATTGGCCAAATCGGGCAACAAGCGCGCCTCGCTTGTCGAAAAGCTCACGGCAGAGAAAGAACGCCTGATCGGCGCCATCCTTCTGGGCAACAACGTCGTCAACATTCTGGCCTCGACGCTTGCCGCTTCGGTGCTGATCCAGATTTTCGGCGAGGCCGGCATCGCCTATGCCACCCTGGCCATGACCGCCGCCGTCGTGGTCTTTTCCGAGGTACTGCCGAAAACCCTCGCCCTGATCCGGCCCGACGGCTTTGCCCTCGTGGTTGCACCCGTCATCCGGGTGATCGTCCTGGTGTTTTCACCGGTAACGCTGGCCGTCCAGGCCCTCGTCAACCTCATCCTGCGCCTGTTCGGCCTCGATCCCGACAAGGCCAGCGACATCTCGGGCCATGAGGAATTGCGCGGTACCGTGGATTTCCTTCATTCCGAGGGCGAAGTGGTCAAGGGCGACCGCGACATGCTGGGCGGCATTTTGGACCTGCGCGAACTCGAAGTGTCCGACGTCATGGTGCACAGAACGCGCATGCTGGCGCTCGATGCCGACATGCCGACCGACGAACTGATCGGCGCCATCCTCGACAGCCCCTTCACCCGCGTGCCGCTCTATAAGGACAAGCAGGACAACATCATCGGCGTGGTCCACGCCAAGGATCTCCTGCGCGCCATCCAGAAGGCCGACGGCGATTTCACAAGGGTCAACCCCGCCAGGATCGCCTTCAAGCCATGGTTCGTGCCCGATACGACCTCGGCCCAGGCCCAGCTCAACGCCTTTTTGAAGCGCAAGCTGCATTTCGCACTGGTTGTCGATGAATATGGCGAGGTCCAGGGGCTCATCACGCTCGAAGACATCCTCGAGGAAATCGTGGGCGAGATCGCCGACGAGCACGACGCTGTGATCGATGGCGTGCGCAAGCAGGCCGATGGTTCCTACATTGTTGATGGACAGCTTCCCATCCGCGACCTCAACCGCGCGCTCGACTGGAACCTGCCCGACGAGGAAGCCACCACCGTTGCCGGGCTGGTGATTCACGAAGCCAAGCTGATCCCCGATCCGGGCCAGCAATTCACCTTCCACAATCTGCGCTTCAAGGTGTTGCGCCGCCAGCACAACCGCGTCACCCAGCTCAGGATTTCGCCCGTCGAAATGGCCGTCAGCGCGAAGGGGTGACCTTGATGGCCAGCGCGTGCAGCCCGGCATCGAACTGATCGGAAAGCGCCGCGTTGATGGCGCGATGCTGTTCGATACGGCTCAGCCCGTCGAGTTTTTCGCTGGCAATGATGATGCGGAAATGGGTATTGCCCCCTTCCCGCCATCCTGCGTGACCATGATGACGCTCTGAATCGTCGATCACCTCGATGGCACTCGGTGCGAAGATTTCGGTGAGTTTGGCTTCGATGTCGTCGCGAACGCTCATGTGTCAACACGCCTGTTATTGAAAATAGAACAAATTGAACCGGGCAAGCCGGTTCCAAACGGTATATGATTATGGGCTTTCGTTTCGCTAGAGCGATCTTACGAAAACCTGCTGGCCCCGCAACAAAGGTTCCCGTTCGCTTTCATGTCGACCAACTCCAAATCCAATATCTTCGATTCCGTCCGCATCAAGCCTCGCCGCTCTCAGGTTGAAGAGCAGGTGGCGACGCATCCGGCGTGCGATTGGGAAGGATGCGACAAGCCCGGCATGCACAAGGCGCCCAAAGGCGCGCGCTCCGAGGGCCAGTTCCACAATTTCTGCCTTGAGCATGTGCGCCACTACAACAAGGCCTACAATTATTTCTCCGGCATGGACGACGAGGAAATCGCCGATCACGCCACGAAAATGAACGCGCCCGGCAGCCGCGAGACCTGGGCCTATGGCTCCAACCGCTTCGGCAAATCCGATCCGCAGCCAAAAAAATACAAGCCCCGCGACTATACCGGCAGCCAGTTCCGCGACGTCAACGGCGTCTTCGCCCGCTTGCGCTCACGCGCCCGCCAGGATGCAGGTGGCAAGGGCGAAAATGCCGAGCGCGCCATCACGCTCACCGGTCAGGACCGGGCCGCTTTCGAGGTGCTGGGCCTTGATGGCCGCAAGGCATCCATTGAGATCAAGTCGGCCTACAAGGCCCTGGTCAAGCTCCATCACCCCGACGCCAATGGCGGCGACAAGGGCTCCGAAGACCGGCTGCGCAACATCATTTCCGCTTATAACCATCTCAAGCAGCGCGGCTTTGTCTGATGTTCTGCAATGCGAAAAGCCCGGCGAAACACCTCCCGGACGCTTGCGGCATCGGCTCCTCTAGGTTTATGGCAGTTGTGTTGCTATAAGCGCTCCGAATTTTTTCCCAAAAGACGCGAACCGAACGCGCCTTAGCATCGGAAAAACATGGGTTCCGGTGCGCCCGAGACGAGGCAAATCATGACTGAGTTTTCCAACCTCCCCGACACCGAGTATTCAGTGCGCGATCTGTTCGGGATCGACAGCGACATGGTGGTCAAGGGCTATAAGGACCGCACCGACCACGTGCCCGAGATCGATCCGGACTATCTGTTCGATCGCAACACCACTCTCGCCATTCTCGCCGGTTTCGCTTTCAACCGCCGCGTCATGGTGCAGGGCTATCACGGCACGGGCAAATCCACTCATATCGAACAGGTCGCCGCACGGCTCAACTGGCCGCTGGTCCGCGTCAATCTCGATAGCCACGTTTCCCGTATCGACCTTGTCGGCAAGGACGCCATCGTCCTGCGCGACGGCAAGCAGGTCACCGAGTTCCGCGACGGCATCCTGCCCTGGGCCGTCCAGAACAACATCGCGCTGGTGTTCGACGAATACGACGCCGGACGCCCCGATGTGATGTTCGTGATCCAGCGCGTGCTCGAAGTGGCCGGCCGCCTGACGCTCCTCGACCAGAACCGCGTCATCCGCCCGCACCCCGCCTTCCGGCTGTTTGCGACGACCAACACCATCGGTCTCGGCGACACCTCGGGCCTCTATCACGGCACCCAGCAGATCAACCAGGGCCAGATGGACCGCTGGTCGATTGTCGTGACGCTGAACTATCTGCCGCACGAAAAGGAAGTCGGCATCGTTCTGGCCAAGGCCAAGAGCTACGACAAGGACGATGAGGGCCGTAAACTGGTCTCCAACATGGTCCGCGTCGCCGATCTCACCCGCTCGGCCTTCATCAATGGCGACCTCTCGACCGTCATGAGCCCGCGCGCCGTCATCACCTGGGCCGAAAACGCCGAAATCTTCGGCGATATCGGCTTTGCCTTCCGGCTGACATTCCTCAACAAATGCGACGAACTCGAGCGCCCCGTAGTCGCCGAATTCTACCAGCGGGTGTTCGGCGTCGATCTGCCCGAATCGGCCGCCAATCTGGCGATTTCGGCGTAAGGGGCGAAGGCGGACTCCGGTGCTTGCCGCTCCCCCCTCACCCCGGCCCTCTCCCCTCGAGGGGAGAGGGAGGCTCTTGCCGAAGCGTCGGTGCCCTGCTTTCCTTCGCCCCCTTGGGGGAGAAGGTGGATTGCCCGAAGGGCGAGACGGATGAGGGGGCTCTGAGCTTGCCCCGATCAGAACGGTATTGAGATAAATTCCATGGCCCAGCCCCCGCGCATCAAAGCCAACAAGCCCGACCCGACCGGCCCGTTCAAGGCAGCGGTCGGCGCGGCAGTGCGCACCATTGCAGGCAAGCACGAACTCGAAGTCTCCTTCACCGCCGACCGGCCCATCCTCACCGCAGATAAGGCCCGCCTTGCCGCCCTGCCCCGGCTGCCGACCTCCCGCGACATCGCCATCGCCCGCGGCCAGGGCGACGCCATGGCCATGCGCATGGCCAGCCACGATGCCGATACCCATCGCCGCCTTGCCCCCAGGGACCCGGACGCCAAAGCCGCCTTCGACGCCCTCGAACAGGCGCGCGTGGAATCGCTGGGCTGCGCACGCATGGCCGGCATGAGCGGCAACATCGCCGAGATGATCGAGGACCGGCTGTTCCGCGCCAATTATGCCAATGTCACCGATATCGCTGACGCCCCATTGGCCGAGGCACTGGGGCTGATGATGCGCGAAAAGGTCGCCGGCATCCCCATCCCGCCCTCGGGCACCCCCATTGTCGACCTCTGGCGCGAAAGGCTCGAGGGCCGCCTTGGCACCTCGCTGGACGATTTGGCCGGCCATCTCGACAACCAGACCGAATTTTCAAGAAAGACCCGCTCCATCCTGCGCGATCTCGACCTTCTGGCCGAAGCCGATCCCGACCAGTTCGACCAGGACGATTCCGACGGTTCCGATCAGGATGCTCAGAACAATCAGGCCACCAATGGCGAGGAGGAAGAGCAGGACGGCGACGCCGACAACCAGGACATGGACGGCACCGACGAGGCGCCCGGCGAGCACGAGGAAACCGGCGACGTCGAGGGCATGGAAGCCGACAGCGCCGACACCGACGAGGACGCCCAGGCCGAAGCCGGCGAGGATGCCCCCGCCCCGCCCCCGCAGGGCGAAGGCGAGCAGCGCCTGTCCAACCAGCCGACCTACAAGATCTTCACCGACAAGTTCGACGAGATCGTCTCGGCCGCCGATCTGTGCCCGCCCGAAGAGCTCGACCAGCTCCGCCAATTGCTCGACAAGCAGCTCGAACATCTGGCCGGCGCCGTCGCCCGGCTGGCCAATAAGCTGCAGCGCAGATTGATGGCTCAGCAGAACCGTGGCTGGGATTTCGACCTCGAGGAAGGCGTGCTCGATACCGCGCGTTTAACCCGCGTCGTCACCGATCCGCTGCAGGCTCTTTCCTTCAAGGCCGAGCGCGACACCGAATTTCGCGACACCTGCGTGACGCTTCTGATCGACAATTCCGGCTCCATGCGCGGCCGGCCCATCACCATTGCGGCGATCTGCGGCGATATTCTCGCGCGCACGCTGGAGCGCTGCGGCGTCAAGGTGGAAATCCTCGGCTTTACCACCCGCGCCTGGAAGGGCGGCAAATCGCGCGAAGCCTGGCTCGATGCCGGACGTCCGCCCAATCCCGGCCGCGTCAACGACATCCGCCACATCATCTATAAGGGCGCCGACGAACCATGGCGCCACGCCAAGCGCAATCTGGGCCTGATGATGCGCGAGGGGTTGCTGAAAGAAAACATCGACGGCGAAGCTCTGCAATGGGCCCACAAGCGCATCGTCAACCGCCCGGAAAACCGCCGCATCCTCATGGTGATTTCCGACGGCGCCCCGGTCGATGATTCCACGCAAAGCGTCAATCCGGGCAACTACCTCGAAGCCCATCTGCGCGCTGTGATCGAGGAGATCGAAACCCGCTCGCCGGTCCAACTGGTCGCCATCGGCATCGGCCATGACGTGACGCGCTATTATCGCCGCGCCGTCACCATCCTCGACGCAGACGAACTGGCCGGCGCCATGACCGACAATCTGGCCGCCCTGTTCGACGAAGAACTGCCCGGCGAAGCCCGGAGGCGGCGCTGAGACGTTTCGCCGGCGCCTCCTTGTTGACGGTCACACTCGGTCTGGCGGCAGCATCCGCTCCCGCCCAGTCCCCGAGTGCCGAAGCGATAACGGTTTCCGCCCGCCCCATCACCGGCTTCCGCAACGCTGCGATCGGCGAACCAATCGACGGGCTGATTTTTGAAGGCGGGCTGGAGCTGACCGCCACCCATCCCGATTTCGGCGGCATGTCCGGGCTCGCCTTTCTCGATGCCGCCCGGTTCGTCGTGGTCACCGATCAGGGGCGCTTCCTTTCGGGCACGCTCGATCTCGCCGATGGCGCCCCCGCGGGTCTCTCCGATGCCCAAATCGATATCGTCCGCAATTCCTCGGGCAATCCCCTGCCCAACAGGTTTTCTTCCGATTCCGAAGCCATCGAGATTGTGGTCCGCGACGGCCGGCCCGACGCCGTGCGGGTGGGGTTTGAGAACCTGGCCCGCATAGCAGAATTCGATCTCGTCGACGGACGCCCTTTCGGCCCGGCCCGCGAAGTCGCCATCCCTCAATGGCTGACCGATTTGCGCACCAATGAATCCATCGAATCGGTGTGCATCGCCCCGCCCGCTTCCCCGGTCGCCGGCTCGACCCTGATCATTGCAGAGGCCCACGCCCGGATCGCTGGCCAATGGGCCGCAACCCTTCTGGGCAATCGTGATCGCGGCGATCTGGGGCTGGAAATGGCCCCGGGCGTCAATCCCACCGATTGCGCCTTCCTGCCCAATGGCGATCTGCTCGTCCTCGAACGCGGCCTGGCCTTCCTTGCCTTTTCCATGCAGGTCCGCCTGATCCCCGCCGAAGAGGTCCGCCCCGGTGCCACCATGGCTGGCGAGGTGATCGTTTCGGGCTCGGGCAGCGCAGTCGACAGTTTCGAAGGATTGGGCGTGCGCACCTTGCCCGACGGCCAAACCCGGGTCACCATTGTTTCCGACGACAATTTCAATTCCTTCCAGCGTACCCTGCTGCTCGAATTTTCTCTTCCCGACTAGGAGTTCCCCATGAACATCGACCTGCTGCGCGCCTTGTGCGAAACCCCCGGCGTCCCCGGCCGCGAACACCGCGTGCGCAAACTGATCGAAACCGAAATCGAAGGCCTTTTCGATGAGGTCAGAACCGATTCCATGGGCTCGCTGATTGCCGTACGCAAATCGCGCACCAAAGCCAAAAACCCGCTGAAAATCATGCTGCTCTGCCACATGGACGAGATCGGGTTCCTGGTCACCCATGTGTCCGAAAAGGGCTGGATCCACATCGACAATGTCGGCGGCTTCGATCCGCGCACCCTGTTCGCACGCCGCGTCAAGGTCGTTACCCCCGATGGCGATTACCCAGGCGTCATGAACGCCGGCGGGCGTCCGCTGCACATATCATCGCCCGAAGATCGCAAGAAGATCCCCGCCATCAAGGAGTTCTTCGTCGATATCGGTTTCGGCGCCGAGACCCGCGAGAAAGTCCGGGTCGGCGATTTCATCGTCATGGACGAGCCGCTCATCGAAATGGGCGAAAAGATCGTCTCCAAGGCCCTCGACAACCGTGTCGCCTGCTGGCTGGGCATCGAGGCCATCCGCGCCCTCGCCGAAAGCGGGGTCGACCATGAGTGCGAAATCCACGTCGCCTTCACCACGCAGGAAGAAGTGGGCCTGCGCGGCGCCCGCACCGCCGCCTTCGCCGTTTCACCCGATATCGGGCTCGGTATCGATACGACGCTGGCCTGCGATACGCCGGGCGTGCCCGAAAACGAAATGGTCACCGCCCAGGGCAAGGGCGTTGGCCTGACCATCAAGGATGGCTCGTTCATCGCCGATTTCGATCTGGTCGAGGAGATCGAGGCGCTGGCCAAAAAACAAGATATCCCCGTCCAGCGCTCCATCCTCGCTTCGGGCGGACAGGACGCCGCCGCCGCCCAGCAGGCCGCCGCCGGCGCCCGCGCCATCGGCATCGTGGTGGGCACCCGCTATATCCACACGGTCGCCGAAATGATCGAAAAATCCGACCTCAAGGCGGCCCTCGATATTCTCGTCGCCTACCTCAAGGGCAAATAAAAAGGGGCCGAAAGGCCCCCTTTTTCATTATGCCACCGACACCGTCCGGTCCGGAATGGCCCGCCGCAGCGCCTTGTAGGGCACCAGCAAAACCAGCGTCACAATAATCTTGACGAGGAAGTCGCCCACCGCCAGCGATACCCAGAGCGGCACGTCCGGCCCCACCGAAAGCAAGGGGGTCGGGAAGGGGAGCGAGCCGTCTTCCAGCCCCAGCCCCGTATCGAGAAACGCGAACGCCGTCGCAAAGGCGATGCCGAAGAACAGGATCGTATCGATCACCGCGCCCAGCACCGACGAGATCAGCGGCGCATGCCACCATTTGCCGGCCCGGAGCTTGTCGAAAATCGAAACGTCGAGGAACTGGGCGATAAGGAAGGCCGAACCCGAGGCGATCGCGATGCGCGGCGAGGCAAGGAAAATGCTCCACACCACGGCGATGGCAAAACCGACAAGCACCACCACCCGCGCCGCCGCCGGCCCGAAATGGCGGTTGGTCAGATCGTTGACCATGAAGGCCACCGGATAGGTGAAAGCGCCCCAGGTCAGAATATCGGCGAGGTTGATTGCGCCCAGCGACGCCTCGACCGGAAATTGCACGAGATAGTTCGACGCGGTGACCACCACCGCCATGGCCAGAACGGCCCAGAAAAAACGTACGCCCATAGCGTCGCTGTCCTTTTCCACAAGCGGCAAGATGACCGCCGGATTGATCCACAAAGCCTTATGGCTTCGATGAAGTGGCCGCGATCCGGCAGGTGACCGGTGCAACCAGAAAGAAAACGCCGCGTCAGGCTACCCTCACGCGGCGCGAAAATTCCTGCGCGTCATCTCGCCTTAGCTGGCGATAGCGGCGCGGACTTCCTTCTTGATGCCGAGCGCGCGGACCGAAAGGTCCTCGTCCTTGGCTTTCATGAGGAAAGCATCGAGACCGCCACGGTGCTCGACGGTGCGCAGCGCGGACGCCGAAACGCGCAGCTTGACCGAACGGTCCAGCGCTTCGGAAATCAGCGTCACGTCGCAGAGGTTGGGCAGAAAGCGGCGGCGGGTCCGGTTGAGCGCATGGCTCACATTGTTGCCGGTCATCACGCCCTTGCCGGTGAGTTCACAGCGCCGTGCCATTGTTCTAATTCCTGTCAATCGTATCGGGACCGGGGCGAGCCCCCAGTCAACCGGTCTGGGTTCTAAAGTGGAAGAAACTTTGGCCGGGGATATAGAGAAACGGGGCCAGTCCGTCAAGCGTTAGCGCGTCTGCGCAGCCTTATTGTGTCCCAAGGCCGCTGGACAGGCCGAATCGCAGCAGGCAACCTAGCGGTTACACTGATTCGTGACGCGGCGAATCCGGTTGCGGCCCTGTAACGAAATCGAGTCTCGCGTGAAGCGCTTTTCCCTATCGTCTTTCGCCCTCGGCATCGCCCTCGCTCTTGGCCTTGCAGCGCCCGGCCACGCACAGCAGGCCGGCTCGATCGCCTCCTATGTGGTTTCCATCGGCGGCATCAATGTTTCCAATATCGACATAAGGCTCGGTCTCGAAGGCTCGGGCTATCAACTCGACGTCGTGGCCGACGTCACCGGCCTCGCCCAGGTCGTGGCCCAGGGGTCGGGCGCCGTCAATTCGGGCGGCACGATCACATCGACCGGGCTGCAATCGAACCGCTTCTACCTCGAAACCCGCACCGCCGACGAGCGCTTCGCGCTCCAGACCGCCTATGCCGGCGGCAATGCTTCGGTCGGCGACGTCACGCCGGCCCTGGTCGAAAACGCCGACCGCGTGCCCGTAAACGCTTCCCACCGCTCCGGGGTCAACGACCCGCTCGCCGCCTTCATCCTGCGCGGCCAGGCGCTCGATCGATCCCTGTGCAACCGCACCCTGCGCATCTATACCGGCATCGAGCGCTTCGACATGCCTTTAAGCTATGTCGAAACCACCACCGCCACCTCGACCCGCACCGCCTATCAGGGCCCCGTGGTGTTGTGTGCCATGCGCTACGTGCCGATCTCGGGCCATTTCGAAACGTCTGAAATCACCGCCTATCTGCGCGATTCCAACCGCATGCTGGTCTGGTATATGCCCTTGCGCGATTCGGGCTTTTTCATCCCCTACCGCGTCCTGATGGGCTCGAGCTTTGGCGATATTTCGATGGTTCTGGTCGGGCTGCAATAATCAGGCGTTCGCGCCCGATACTCCCTTGCGCTCGGAAAACCCGCGAAAGCTCTTGAACACCAGCGGCATCAACGTCATCGCCAGATAGCAGACCCCCGCCACAAGCAACGCCGCCGAAAGCCCCAGCCCGGCGATCAGCGCCCCACCGAAAATCCCCCCGAACGGCATCAGTGCCCAGGCCGAGGCCGTGACCAGCGATGAGACGCGCCCGACCAGATTTTCCGGTATCCGTTCAAGGATCACCGCCGAAAGGATCGGGTTTAAAAACCCCGAAGCGAATCCGCCCACCGCAAGCGTTGCCAGAATGCCGGCCAGCGGCGCGTCGAACGCGAACACCGCAAAGCGTGGCAGCGAGATGATCATGAAGGCGCCGACATAGACCGGCAGCCTGGGCATCTTTTCGCCCAGCGCGGTGGCCACCATGGCCCCCAGCACCGAAAATCCCGACATCACCGCAAAGATCAGCCCCAGCGTTTCCGCCCCGCGCCCGCCCTCCTGAGCCCACACCGGCACCAGAACCGCGGCATAGGCCTGATCGAGCAGATTGGTCACAGCCACCATCACAGCGATCCCCACCAGCACCGCATCGCCGCGCAAGAAGGCAAATCCTTCCCTAAGCTCGCTGCCATAGCTGGTCTTTGCCGCCGGCTCCTCCGCCTCGGCCTTTTCCCGCGTTCCCGGCCGGACGCCAAGCAAGAGGATCGCCGCCGCAAAACCCAGCGTCACGGCATTGAACGTGAGCGCCATGGCCGGCCCGACCAGCGCCACCAACGCCCCTGCAGCGCCCGCCCCCACCGTCGAAGCCAGCCGCTCGATCGTGCCCACAACGCCGGTCACCCGCTCGAGCGGCAGGTTTCCCCGGCGCGCCACCAGCGGCACCAATGCGTGCTTGGCGGCATCGGCCGGTCCCTGCAACAGCCCCACCAGCGCAACGAGCGGAAACAGCAAAGGCACGCTGAGCAGATCGAGCGCGGAAAGAAGCGGTATAGCGCCCACCGCAAACAGCCCGAAAAAATCTCCAAGCACCGAAACCCGTCGCGGCCCGATCCTGTCGATCAGCGGCCCGCCCAGCGCCTTGGCCAGCACATAGGGCGCCATTTCGGCAAACACCACCAGCCCGGTCAGCAAAGGATCGCCCGTCACCGTCAGCACCAGCCAGGGAATGGCGATCACCGACAGTCGCGTGCCCGAAATCGAAAAAATCTGCGCTACGACAAGCGCGACAAAATCACGACGCCCGTTCACTCGTCTTCTCCCTTGCCCAAGGGCTGATAGGGAAAGCCATGCAGATGCACGGTGAAGGGCCGCCAGCCTTCAGCCAGTTCTTCGCCCGGCGCCGGTGCCTCTCCCTTGTGTTTCATGAGCAGGGCATGGATGTCTTCCATCAGCCCCTGCGCCGCCTCGGCCGACATGGCAATTGTGTAATCGGAAAAGGTCTGCGCCTTCTTCCACTCCTGTGGCAGGTCGTTGAACCCTTCATGGGCCCGCTGCATGGCCGCTGCATGATGGGAAATCACCGATTGCATCATGGCCATGCTGGCATCGAGCGCTTCGCCCCGCGCCTCGGAAAGCTCGATCATTGTCGATTCATGTTTTGCCTTCCACCAGCGGTCGCGCCTGTTGCCGCGCGTCTCATCGGCTTCGATGAACCCGTGCCCGGCCAATTGCCGCAAATGATAGCTCGTCGCCCCCGAATTGAGCCCCAGCCGCTCGGCCAGTGTCGTCGCCGTCTGCGGCCCCTCCATGCGCAATATGCCCAGCATTTTCAGCCGGTCGGGATGGGTCAGCGCCTTGAGCGCCTTGGGACCGGGCACGATTTTTGAAATTTCACGCATGGGAAGACCTCGATGGCTGTTGCCGCCGAGACTATAACCGCAAAGATTATTTTGCAAATATTTATTTGCAATCAAACGTTGGATGCGATTCCCAACCGCTCCCGAACAAAGTCCACACGCTCGGAAACGCCGATCTTGGGGAGTACGACAACCTCATACCCGAGCGCTGGATACGCCCGCTCCAACCGCTCATATTCCGCAACCGCTTCCTCGAAGCCATGCTGGCGTTCAGGATCGGTCACATAAATCTCCGGCCAGGGCGGCGTGAGAAACACCGTTCGATGATAGCGGTGCGCCGCCAATAGGCTCCGGTCCAGTTCGCCCCCGCCCGCCGCTTCGAGCGCGATGGCAGCATCGATCAGCCCCCTGTCGAAAAACACCCGGCCCTCGTAATTCTCGGCTCGCGCCCGGTCCTCCAGCGCCACCGCCATGGCCCGCCGCGCGAAAGCCGCCATGTCCACCCACGGCAGCGCGCGACCCTCCCCGGCCAATTCCTGCGCCACGATCCGCCGTCCCGGCTCTTCGACCGTTGCAAAGCCGCGCGCCGCCAATCCGGCAAGCAGGGTGGACTTGCCCCCGCCCGAACAGCCTGAAATCACGACAAATTTCTCGCTCATATCCACTCCATTGCAACGACCCCCGCGTCCCATTCCGGGACGGTCAAAATCTTTTTCGTCAAAATGAAAGAATTTTCGCCCCGGCAATCGGGCCATCGCGCCTTTACGCCACGGTTCGGCATAAAAAAATCGCCTTAACGCTTCATAAGCACTTGCCCCGATTCCCGGCCGGTTAACCAGATGGCAACCAGAATGAATGGTTTTGACGCCGTTTTAGCCCTCACAATCGCGGTCAATGCCGCTTTAGTATCCCGCCGCCCCGCCGCACCACCATATGCTGTAGGGAACAAATCGGGATTCAGCCCCACTCCCCGATTCGGTTCGCCTTTGTTCCGTTTTCGTTCGAAATGTTAAATTTGCACGACACCCGGCCATTGCCTTTCCCGCTTTGATACACCACCTTGCCCAGCAAAAGCCTTGACCCTTGCCCCTTTCCCAGAGCCGATGACCGCGATTGTATCCCAGGCCGTAAAGGCCGTGCTCGGCCCGACCAATACGGGCAAAACCCACTATGCCATCGAGCGCATGCTGGCCTATCGCTCGGGCGTTATCGGCCTGCCGCTGCGCCTTCTGGCCCGCGAGGTCTATAACAGGGTCGTCGAACGGGTCGGCGAATCGGCGGTCGCGCTGGTCACCGGCGAAGAACGGATCGTGCCCAAGGCCGCCCGCTACTGGGTGGCGACCGTCGAGGCCATGCCCACCGACATGATGGTCGATTTCCTCGCCATCGACGAAATCCAGACCGCCACCGATTTCGATCGTGGCCACGTCTTTACCGACCGTCTGCTGCACGCTCGCGGCCGCGCCGAAACCCTGCTGTTGGGCGCCCAGACCATGGAACCGGTCATCCGCCGCCTGTTGCCGCACGCCGAAATCACCTTCCGTCCGCGCTTTTCCCAACTGAGTTGGGCCGGTTCGCGGAAAATCTCGCGCCTGCCGCGCCGCTCGGCCATCGTCGCCTTTTCCGCTTCCGAAGTTTACGCAATCGCCGAACTGCTGCGCCGCGAGCGTGGCGGGGCCGCCGTGGTCATGGGCTCGCTCTCCCCGCGCACCCGCAACGCCCAGGTCGATCTGTTCCAGAACGGCGATGTGGACTTTCTCGTCGCCACCGACGCCATCGGCATGGGGCTCAATCTCGACGTCACCCACGTCGCCTTTGCCTCGGATTCCAAATATGACGGCCGCCAGTTCCGCCCTCTCACCCCCGCCGAAATCGGCCAGATCGCCGGGCGCGCCGGCCGGCACATGCGCGATGGCACCTTTGGCGTCACCGGCGGCACCGATGCGTTCGACGAGGAAACCATTGCCGCCCTCGAAGCCCATGATTTCGCGCCCGTCAAACAGCTCCAGTGGCGCAATCGCGACCTCGATTTCAGATCCCTTTCCGCACTTCACGCCAGCCTCGAGATCACCCCCGAGCACCCGGCCCTCACCCGCGTGCCCATCGCCACCGACCAGCGGGCTCTCGAATTCCTCCTGCGCCGCGAGGAGGGGCAATTGGCCAATTCCCGCGAGCGGGCCGAATTGGCCTGGGCCTGTTGCCAGATCCCCGATTTTCGCGACATTTCCCCCGCCGCCCATGGCGAAATCGTCACCCGCGTTTTCTCCGGTCTCGCATTATCGGGACGGATAGACGCTGACTGGATTGCCGAGCAGGTCCGGTTCTGCGACAATACGGTCGGCGACATCGATACGCTGTCCAACCGAATCCGCCAGATTCGGACCTGGACCTTCATTTCTAACCGCAGGAACTGGCTGGAAGACCCCACTCACTGGCAGAAAACGACCCGAGCGATCGAGGACGCTTTGTCCGACGCCCTGCACGAAAGGCTGATCCAGCGTTTCGTCGACCGGCGGACCAGTGTGCTGATGCGTCATCTTAGAGACAAGCAGATGGTATCACCAGAAATCACCGAAAACGGCGAACTTGCGATCGAGGGCCACATCATTGGCACGATCGAAGGCTTCCGCTTCACGCTCTCACGCATCGACGGCGAAGCTGATTCGAAAAACCTGCGCACTGCGGCATCCACAGTCGTCGCTCCGGAAATCGCCAAGCGCGCCGACCGGCTGGCTGGCGCCCCCAACGAGGAATTCGTCCTCGCCACCGACGGCGTGATCCGCTGGCGTGGGGAAGTGGTCGCCGAACTGGCCGAGGGCGCTACCCTTTTTGCCCCCCGCATCATCATTTTGGCCGATGAGAGCCTTTCCGGCCCCGATCTCGAAAAGGTCGAGGACCGCCTCTCGCTCTGGCTGCGCCACCACATCAACACCCAGCTCGAACAGGTGATTGCCCTGCTCGAACCGGCCGAACTTGAAGGCGCCGCTCGCGGCATCGCCTTTAGGCTGGCCGAAAACCTGGGCATCATCGCGCGGCCCGAAATCGCCGACGAGGTCAAAGGGCTCGATCAGGATACCCGCGCCAAGCTGCGCAAGCTCGGCGTGAAATTCGGCGCCCACCACATCTATCTTCCTTTGACCCTAAAACCCGCCCCGCGCGAACTGGCGCTGATTCTGTGGGGCCTGAAACATGGCGGCGTGCGCCAGCCGGGCATTTCCGAATTGCCCCACATCATTTTGTCGGGCCGCACCTCCTTCCCCATCGACACCACTTTCGACCGCCGTCTCTACGAGGTCGCCGGCTTCAAGGTCGCCGGTGAGCGCATCGTGCGCGTCGATATTTTGGAGCGCCTCGCCGATATCATCCGCCCGCTCGTCGCCTATGACGCCAACCGCCCCGTCGATACCCCGCCGCCCGAAGGCGCCGCCGAAGCCAATGGTTTCCGCGTCACCGTCGAAATGACCTCGCTTCTGGGCTGCGCCGGCGAAGACTTCGCCTCGATTCTCAAATCGCTCGGCTATCGCCTCCGCCGCACCCCCAAGGCGCCATCGGAAGCCACGACGGCGCAAGCGTCACCAGCGGAAGCCGCGCCAGTGGAAGCCGCTCCCGCAGTCCCGGAAGCCCCGGCGGCTGAGGCTGCGCCCGCCGAGCCGGTGACCGAGCCCACCGCCGAAGCGGCGCCCGAAGGCGCGCCCGTCGCGGCCGTGACCGAAAGCGTCGCTGACACACCCGCACCTGACGCAGCAGCCGATGCCGAACCGATCCCCGCTGCCGCCGAAGTTGACGCCGGGCCCGCCGAACCTGAATTCGACGAAGTGTGGTTTCCAGCCGGCCGCCGACCCGAACGCACCCGCCCCGAACGGGGTAAGCGCGAGGGCAATCGCGCCCCGCGCCCCGAGGGCCAGCAGCGCTTCAAGGGCAAGGGCGGAAAGCCGGGTCAGCACGGCAAGGGCGGACATCAGGACAATCGCGGCCATGAAAACCGTGGCAATGATCGCCCGCGTCCCGAACGCCGCGAAAAGCCCATCGATCCCGATTCGCCCTTCGCAGCGCTCGCCGCGCTCAAGACCCGCAAATAGGACCGATGCCAGCCGAGACACCGGACCGTCAGCGGCTCGACAAATGGCTTTGGCATGCCCGCATCACCAAGACCCGCACACTGGCCCAGAAACTCATTGAATCCGGCGCCGTGCGGGTCAACGGCCAGCGCGTCCTCGATACCGACCGCAAGGTTGGCGCAGGAGACGGATTGACTATCCAGATCCATACCCGCTTGAAGGTCTTGCGCATTGCAGCGCTAGCCGAAAGACGCGGCTCGGCGACCGTTGCGGCGACCCTTTATGCCGATATTTCGCCTCAAGGGATTCCAGAAAAAGTGGCCCCCACTTTTTCGGTTCGGAAGCCCGAAAACTAGAGCGTGTCCAGCAAAAGTGGAAACGGTTTTGCGGTTCGGATACGCGACAAAACAAAGGTCTGGAGCCGGGGATTTGATTCAATCAAATCCTGAACGGCTCTAGGAAAGGAGGCAGATCGGCGTTCCGAAAGAAACGACAATCTGCCGACCCTGGAAAAACCGGAATCCTGATCGCTTTTGCCGCGCTTTCTTGGCAAGCGGACGCCTTGAAAGCCGGCTCAAAACCGTTTAGCAAGCATGCGCTTGGCCATTTCCTCACAC
Organism: Pelagibacterium halotolerans B2; assembly: GCF_000230555.1. Classification (GTDB taxonomy): domain Bacteria; phylum Pseudomonadota; class Alphaproteobacteria; order Rhizobiales; family Devosiaceae; genus Pelagibacterium; species Pelagibacterium halotolerans. The sequence continues at coordinate 2,928,069 of NC_016078.1, forward strand.
TCGCCAGCTACCAGGATTGCCTCATGACCTATGTCGTCACCGACAATTGCATCAAGTGCAAATACACCGACTGCGTGGAAGTCTGCCCGGTCGATTGTTTTTATGAAGGTGAAAACATGCTGGTCATCCACCCCGATGAATGCATCGATTGCGGGGTGTGCGAGCCTGAATGTCCTGCCGATGCCATCAAGCCCGACACCGAGCCCGGGTTGGAAAAATGGCTCGAGGTGAACACCAAATACGCTTCGATCTGGCCCAACCTGACCGAAAAGCGCGACGAATTGCCCGAAGCCAAGGAAATGGACGGCGTCGAAGGCAAGTTCGAAAAATTCTTCTCCGAAGAACCTGGCGAAGGCGACTGATCCAGGGTCAGACGGCCCGGCTCCGGGCCAGCGTCTCGGACGGCGTTTCTCCGAACTTGGTGGCATAATACTGGGCGAACCGGCCCAGATGCCAGAACCCCCAGTTCATCGCCACATCCGACACCGTCCGGCCCGCCGTCACGCCATTCGACAAATCCCGCCGCACCGCATCGAGCCGGCGCAGCATTATCCACTCGCTCGGCGCCAATCCGGTGACCTGTTTAAACAGCGCCCGCAATTGCGCCGGCTCCATCCCGATCGCCTTGGCCATTTCCCCCACCGCCAGCGGCTCGCCCGCCTGCGCCGCTATATAATCGCGAACCCGGCGATAATCGCTTGCGGCAGCCGGCCGGAACAAAAGATCGGCGCCCCTGGCGTTCCCCGCCAGTCCCACGAGCCGGTCGAGCAGCAGCCCGGTGAGCACCTGATCATATTGCGCTCCGACCGGTGCCCGCCCGGCGCCATGAGCGTCCAGAAGCGACAGCAGCCAGTCGCTGAGGGCCTGCACCTGCGCGCACCGCTCCACCAGGGCCGGCGTCGAAAAATCAATGCCGGGCAGATGCGCCTCGAGCAGGTCGGCCTCGGCGCTGACGATCAGAAGGTCGGACGCCTCGCTCCCCACGATCACCACCTCCTGCCCGCCCGGCGCGATCATCAGTGAACCGCTGGCCAGCGCACTCGCTTCCACCCGCCAGCTCCCGTCCGCCCCCAGCGGAATGGCAAACAGCACCCGCCCCTTGGGGCCCGCCGATTCCTGCAGGATCGGCACCCCGATCCGCTCGCGATAGATCGTCATGCCCGCCAGTGCCAGCGTGTCGATACTGCCCCAATACCGACCGCGGCCAAGCTGGTCGTAATGCTGCGACCACCCCACGAGCCCGGTTTCCTGCTCGAAGGCGTCGGCATAATCGGCATGATGAAAGGCAAGCATACGGGGCGACCGGAAGATTGATCCGGCGGCATGCTAGCCATTCGCCCGCAAATTGGTCAACGGCTTTTTATGCTCAAAATTTATGCAGCAATTGGAGTCAAACTGGATAGCGCGCCCGCTTTCCGCCCGCCTAAGCTTTGCCCATTGAACGCGATGGAGACCCGCATGGTGAGGCAACCCTATCTTCTGGCGCTGGCGGTCGGCACCGCCCTGACGCTTCCTGCATTCGCGCAGGAGAACGCCGATGCGCCCGAGCCGATCGCCCCCGAGACCCTGACGGTCAAGGAAACGATCGATCCCGGCCCCAACATCTTTTCCAACGCCCAGTCCTGGGACGGCGCCAGCCAGATCCAGGTCTGGTCGGCCGAGGATTTGACCTACAAGGGCAACATGACTGCCGGCCTGATGGGCCAGATGCTGATCTCCCCCGATGGAACCACGGCCTATGGCCAGTCCACCTACATGACCCGCATCACCCATGGCGATATCGAGCATGTGCTCGAAATCTACGACGTCGCCACCCTCTCGATCACCTCGGAAATCGCCCTGCCCGCCAAGGCGGCCATGGTCGCAGCCTATACGCCCTATCTGGCCATGAGCGCCGACGGCAAACTGGTTTATGTCCAGAACGCCACCCCCGCCACATCGGTCACCGTGGTCGATGTCGAGGCCGGCGAAGTGATCCAGGAAGTGCCCACGCCGGGCTGTTTCGGCATCTATCCTACCCTCCAGGGCTACGGCTTTTCCACGGCCTGCGGCGATGGCAGTTTTGCCAGCTTCGCTCTGGGCGCCGACGGCAGCGAAGCGACCCGCTCGGTTTCCGAGGCCATTTTCGATCCCGACGAAAACCCCATCTTTATCCCCGGCAAGCGCATTGGGGAGGCTCTGGCTTTCATCACCTATAATGGCGATCTGATCACGCTCGACGATAGCGGCGAAAGCGTTTCCCTGCTCGATACGGTTTCGATCACCGACGATGTCGAGGATGCCTGGGCGCCCGGCGGCTACGATCTGTTCGCCTACAGCCCCCCCCCCCCCCCCCCCCCCGCCGATATCCTGTTCGTGACCATGCATTCCGAGCCCTATGACGGCTCCCACAAGAATGCGTCCGAGGAAATCTGGGCCTATGACGTGTCCGAGGATACCGTCCTCTACCGCACCCATGTCGAAGGCGTCATTTCCCTTTCCGTCACCGACGAGGAAGCCCCCACGCTTTACGCCGTCAACGAGCACGAGGCGACGCTGGAAATCTTCTCGACCGACCCCGAGGCCAAATACGTCCTCAAGCACGAGGCCTCCACCGACTCGCGCGGCTGGGCAACCCTTGTCTCGGTGGCCCCATGAGCGGCGCCGACTTCATGACCCTGCTCGCGGGCACGGCGGGCGCCTTCACCGCGCTGCTCTTTGCCCGCGCCGCCTGGCACAAGCTGGCTGACTTTACCGAGTTCACCGGTTTCGTCGCCGATTACCAGTTGCTGCCCGAGCCAATGGTGCGGCCCGTTTCGGCGGCCATAATCGCCGCCGAAACCGCGGTCGTCCTCGCCTTCCTCCTGCCCGGCGGGGCGCCGTTCGGTGCCCTGATCGCCATGGCTCTGCTGCTTGGCTATGCCGGCGGCATGGCGATCAATCTGCGCCGGGGCCGGGACCGCATCGAATGCGGATGCGGTGGGGCGGCCCAACCGCTGTCCTGGTCGCTGATCGGGCGCAACATCGCCATCGCCGCCCTGGCTGCCAGCGCGCTGTTCGCCCCCATCACCCTCAATCTCGAAGGCGCCATCGCCGCGATCGGAGCCGGGTTCACGCTCTGGCTGGGCTTTATCGCGGTCGAGCAGCTTCTGGCCAACGCCGCGCGCTTTTCCCTCAAGCGCTGAACGGCCAATTTTTGGATGGATGACATGAATGCACTGATTTTTGCCGTTGGCGTTCTCTGGGTGATCGTCCTCGCCCTGATCGTTATTATCTTCGCCCTCGCCCGCCAGATCGGCGTGCTGTTCGAGCGCGTTTCGCCCATGGGTGCCCTGGTCAACGATTCCGGCCCCAAGATCGGCGACACGACGCCCGTCTATACCCTGCCCAATCTCAATGGCGGCGCGGTCACCATCGGCCCCAAGCCAAACCGCTCCACCCTGGTCTTTTTCGTCTCGCCCACCTGCCCGGTCTGCAAGAAGCTCCTGCCCATCCTGCGCTCGGTCAAATCCGACGAGGGCAAATGGCTCGACGTGGTGCTGGCCAGCGACGGCGAAATCGATAAGCACAAGCGCTTCATCGACACGGCAAAGCTGGGCGACTTCCCCTATGTGGTGTCCACCGAGCTGGGCCTGGCCTATCGCGTCTCGCGCCTGCCCTTTGCCGTGCTGTTCGATGAGCACGGCACCATCAGGGCCAAGGGCCTCATCAACAATCGCGAGCAGCTCGAGAGCCTATTCAACGCCTCCGAGATGGGCGTCGGCTCGATCCAGAACTACCTCGACGCCCCAATTGTGGCCACCAACTGAACGCGCTTAAGGGAGCACTAGATATGAATGGTTTGATCGACTCTCTTCTGGCCTGGATGGACAAGCGGGCCGAAAATTCCGCTCGCAGGGTCGCCCAGCGGACCGGCCGGCGCAATTTCCTCTCAAGGGCCGGCGCCGCCGTGGTCGGCGGTGTCGTGGGCGGCACCATGTTGCCCATGCTGCCCTATGACCGCAATTTCGGCATGGCCTTCGGCCAGGAAGGCGCCTCGCCCGATGGCGACCAGACCGATTGCGAATACTGGCGCTACTGCGCGCTGGACGGCAATCTGTGCAACGATTGCGGCGGCGCCATCGACCAGTGCCCGCCGGGCTCGGAAGCCTCCTCGGTCGCCTGGGTCGGCACCTGCGCCAACCCCAATGATGGCCGCGATTACCTCGTTTCCTACAATGATTGCTGCGGCAAGGCGTCCTGTTCGGGCTCGTTCTGCTTTACCTCCGAAGGCGAGCGCCCCGGCTACCGCATGGGCCTTTATAACGACATCAACTGGTGCATGGCCAACGCGTCGAAGGGCTACCACTGCACCGTCGCCGTCGTCGTGGGGCTCGCCGAGTGATCCGTATTGCCACCCTGACCCTGCTCCCGGCGCTGTTTTTTACGGTGCCGGGATCGGCCCAGGACGATATCGCAAGCCGGTTCGGCGCCATCTGCGGCGCCTGCCACATGCAGGATGGCTCCGGCGTCCCCGGCCTGGCCCCGCCGATCAACGATCCGGCTCTGTTTGAAGCCTTGGGCGAAAATGCGCCCACCTATGTCGCGGGCGTGATCCTTTCGGGCCTTGCCGGCACCCTAACCGTCGATGGCCAGACCTATGCCGGCCTCGTCATGCCGCCCCATGCCCACCTCCCCGACGACCAGATCGCGGCCCTTGGCACCTACCTGCTCTCAACCCTCAACGACACGGGTCTCGAACTGGACGCAGATGCCGTCGCGGCCCTGCGCGAAGCCCCGCTCTCCCATGCCGATCTCAGAGCCATGCGCGAGGGGGGCGAGTGAAACGCCTGATCCTATCCACAATCTGCCTTTTGAGCCTTGCAGCTTTCGCCCAGGCCCAGGAGCGCAGCCCGCACACAAATTATGTCCTGCGCTGCGCCGGCTGTCACGGCATGGAGGGCGCAGGCGCCCCTGCCGCCGGCATATTCGATTTCAACGGCATGGTCGGCGCCTTTGCCGGCATCGATGAGGGCCGCACTTATCTCATGCACGTCCCCGGCGTCGCCGGATCGGGCCTGTCGGACGCCGAGATCGCCGCTGTGATGAACTATGTCATGGAGACCTGGGCCGGTGCCTCCCTGCCCGAACCCTATGAACCCTTCACCGAAGCCGAAGTGACCCAACGCCGCGCCATCCCCATTCCCGATGTCGTCGAAAACCGCCGCGACGTGGCTGCGCTACTCGCCGCCATGGGCATCGAGACCGCCGATTATCCCTGGCCCTGACACGGGGCCGGCAAATCGGCTGTGACCGGTTTGGGGCGGTCAACCGCCCGTGATCTTGAAAATCGCACCTCCGCTTGCCATATGTCGTTGCAAGCGGCGCGCCATCGGTTTAGCTCCGCGCGCCTGATGATTCGTAACTTTTGATTTTGTCATCAAACTGTGGTATTGTGCCCACAACCAGTTGCATAAGCCCTCACGCTAACCCGTGCCCTGAAGGGCACTTTTTTGTGAAACAAGCCACAAAACCAAAACCAACCGACCGGAAACCAGCGGAACCGGCCGGGAGAGCTGTGCGACTGAAAAATGATCCCCGAAAAGGATCAGGAAGTTGATGCGAGATGCGTCTGCCGCAATGAGCGCGTCCGCGACAAACAAGAATCTGGTCCCGTTCGGCCATTCACCTGAATGCCGAACGGAACAAGGCGTCAACAGGAGTAGCCAATATGGCAACTAAAAAGACCACGCAGCGCGCGGGCTTCAAGACCGGCGAGTATATCGTTTACCCTGCCCATGGTGTTGGCCTTATCCAGTCCATCGAGGAACAGGAAGTCGCAGGACTTTCCCTCGAGCTGTTCGTCATCGGTTTCGAACAGGACAAACTGACGCTCCGCGTGCCCGTTGCCAAGATCAATTCAGTGGGCATGCGCAAGCTGGCCGAACCCGAAGAAGTCGCCAAGGCGCTCGAAACCGTCACCGGCCGCGCCCGCGTCAAGCGCACGATGTGGAGCCGCCGCGCGCAGGAATACGAGGCCAAGATCAATTCGGGCGATCTCATCGCGATCTCCGAAGTGGTCCGCGATCTTTACCGCTCCGAAGAGCAGCCCGAGCAGTCCTATTCCGAACGCCAGCTCTTCGAGCAGGCCATGGACCGCATGAGCCGCGAAATCGCCTCGGTCAACAAGATCACGCTGACCGAAGCGGTCAAGCTCATCACCAAGAACCTCGCCAAGAGCCCGCGCCGCGGCAAAGCCGACGCCGCCGATGCCGAGGAAGCCGCGGCGTAAGCTGCGCTCTCAATCAATGCAAAAAGGCCGGTCCCAGCGACCGGCCTTTTTTTTGTGCCAATACAGGCGAACGCCTGAGGATTGATGTGGAATCGATTCTTCGCTCCAGCGCTTTGGGCAGACCGGCCGCCTCAATTGACCCGCACGACCTTGTAGGACGCACCCGTCTCCACCGGATCGCCCGGCAGCAAATTGTTGAGCACCAGAAACAGCTCGCGCCCGCGGTTGAGCTGGCCCATGCGCTGGGCCAGCGTATCGGCATTGTCGCCCCCGCCCGCCCGCACCAGCCCCAGCTTGATGGTCCGGATCGCCGTGAGGTCGCTCTGCTGGGTGCGCCGCAGGCTCTCGACCGTCCGTAGCGCCGCGCTGCGGAACGCGCTGGTATCGGCGCGCCCGGCAAAGATGAAGCGGAACACCCCATTGTCGATCCGCGCCACCGTCACATCGAAGAACCATTCATCGGTCTGCGCCCGGCCCGTTGCCGTTTCGATGCCGTTTATGGTGCGGGTGGTGACCGTTTCGGGCTGCAGCCCCGCGATCCACCCCGAGCGCAGATAATCGGCAAGCGCTGTCGAATCGGACACCTGGGCGCTGTCGAACCGCAACGCCGCCCCGTCTCCGGCCACCGCCACCACGGCCTGGTTGGACATCTGCAGCGTATAATCGGACGGCACGGTAAAGGTCAGCCCGTATTGCGGCGAGATATAGCGCTGCCCGGAAATCGTCCCCTGTTTTCCCGAATCCCCGAAGGTGATCCCGTCAACGGCCGAAAGATAGCCCTGCCGGTCGGTAATCCCCGTCCCCGGCGCGCCATAATTGCGCGCTTCGTTGATCGCCCGCTGGATGCGGTCCGGCGTCGAGGGATGGGTCGAAAGGAAGTCCTCGCCCCCGTTCGCGGCGCTGACGAACTGGGCAAACCGGCCCATGGCGGTCAGGAACCGCGCCGCCGCGTGCGGGTCGTATCCGGCCCGCGCCGCGATCTTGATGCCCTCGCGGTCGGCTTCGAGTTCCTGGTTCTGCGAGAACGCCGCAAGATTCTGCGCCGAGCGCTCGGCGGTCGCATTGGGGTCGATCACCCCGCCCAGAACCCCGGTGATCACCCTATCGACGATCTCGGTGGTCCGCACCCGCGCCGAACGCGCCCGCGCATGGCGCAGGGTCACATGGGCAATCTCGTGGGCGATCACGGCGGCCAGTTCGCTCATGTCGTTGGCCAGCGCCAAGATGCCGCGCGTCACATAGATGAACCCGCCCGGCAGGGCGAAGGCGTTCACTTCCGAGGAATCGAGAATGGTGATGGTGAACTGGGTCGCCGGCTGCCCCGCCGCGGCCAAAAGCTTGGACACCATGCGCGCCAGCATCAGCTCGGTCGCCCGGTGCTCATAGACCCCGCCATAAGAGGCGATGATGCGCGGATGTTCGCGCAGCCCGATCACCGCATCTTCCGGGTCCGTCCCCGCCGGAACCGCAGGAGCCGAACCACCCGTCTGGCGCGTGGTGATGTCCGATCCCCCCAGCAGCCCCGAACAGCCCGCGACCGCGGAAACCAGGACAAGGCCCGTGCCCGACAGAAAGGCGCGTCGTGTGAAGGTCCGCTCGCTCATGGTCTTGCCAGAACCTCGATCTGTTCGGGGTGCGTGATGTCGATGCGCGGTCCATCGGCGCTTTCGATCCAGCCGCGCACCCGGATCACGCCATTGTCGAACATGAGCGGATCGATACCCGCTTGCTCGAAGACCCGCAATCCCGCGCTCTCGATGACGGCGGTAAAATCTTCGCGCCACACGCGCCCGAAATTGAGATAGACCCGGCTCCCCACCCGCTCGGCGTTCAGCACCCGCCCTTCGACAAGCTCGTAATTGCCCACACGGTCGAGCAGGACCTGGTGATCGGCCCCGTCGCGGATCGCGTAATAGGGATCGCGCCAGATGCCCAGCCGGTCGGCCCGCCCCTGCGCCTCGGCGGCATAAAGGACATCGAGGCACGAGCGGTTGTCGGGGAACGAATAGACCCGCGCCAGCCCCCGGCGCAGCATTTCGGCCTGTATCCAGACGGTTTCGCCATCGCGCTCCACCATCACATGGGCCAGGGCCCGCCCGTGCCGGTCCCGGTTTTCGCCGCCGTAATAGAGCGAAACCTGATGCCCCATCACCAGCTCTTCGATTGCCGCCTTTGCCTCATCGCCCAGCGGCCAGGCCTCGAAACCCTCGCGTCCCAGCGGCAGCTTGGGCGCCTGAATGCCGACCAGCCGCACGGTCAACCCGCCCTCGAGATCGAAAGTGTCGCCGTCCGATATGGAGACCACCCGGCCCGAAGGCCCGGCTTCCAGCGCATCGCAGCTTTGGGAAAGGGCAGGCGTAACGCCCGGCACAGCCATGAGAAGTGTCGTCACGAGCAAACGTCTGAGCAAATTCGGCCTCTGAACCGCGCCGCGCAAGGGCGGCCATAATGGGCGACTGACCCGCTGCATCCCCCGCAATGCTTCGGATTCGGTAGTTGGCTCACTGTGCACGCAATTGCGGCAAAAATCATCATTATTGTCCGCACCCGGTCTTTTTGCGGGCCGTCATCAGCCCAATGCCGCTTGATCCTCGGCGCGCGCATGCCTGCCTGCGATCATCGCCGCCAGCGCTTGCACCTGCCGGTCGGCGATCCCCATTTCCTTCAAGTGCCGGGCCGTATTGACCACATAGTCGATATTGGACCCCGCCTCCCCCACGGCGCCATCGACCAGCGCCAACTGCTCCTCGAGCGAAAGCCGCCCTGCATATTGGGGATGTTTGGGATCGGCAACGAAGGTCAGGGTTTCAACCACCGCCCCACTGGCCAGCTTGGCCGGACGATGGGTTTCCAGATACACCATCGTCACCTGTTCGCGCGCCCGCAGATAGTCGCGCACCTCGTCCCAATCGCCCTCGGCGATCTTGAACGCCATCCCCACGCACGCCCCGCCGCGCTCGAGCCCGAACACGAGGCCCGGCCGCTCCACGGTCCCCCGATGCAGGTGCGAATAGATGCAAAGCCGCCGGTGCACGCCGCGCAACAGCGCCCGCTCGGCGCGCTCGAACACGAAACCGGGCCGCCAGATCAGCGATCCGTAGCCGAAAACCCAGTGCGAGGATGGTTCGGAAGTCATGGACATGGAGCAAGATGTGGCACGCCCTTTGCGGGCGCGCAAGATGGCCTCATGCCGGTGACGCACTCGCCTCCCCCGCGGCGCCGCCTTCCTGGCCATGGCGCCCGCCCACCCCGAAGACGAACCGCGCGTAAAACCAGCTCACCCCCAGCAGCGCCAGTCCGAGCCCCAGAAACGAGCCGATCCGCCACAGCCCTTCCAGCCCGCCCATGTCGAAGACGAACAGCTTGCCCACCGTCGCCAGCGCCACGGCCAGCGAGGCAATGCGGATGGCCTGCGCGTCGCGCGCCGTGCCCAGCCACAACAGCCCAAAGGCAAAGGCCAGCATGCCGCCCGTATAGCCGTAACGCTCGACCCGCAGCGTCTCGCCCTGCAACAGATCGGGGTGAAACCCGTGCCTTATGGTCACCAGCATCCAGACAAAGGCAGTAACCCCGCCAAGCGCCTGGAACCCGATCCCGGCCCAACGCCCCGCTTCCCCGCCCGTCGGCTTTATGAGCCTGCCGATCACCACCAGCAACCCGCTGGCGAGGACCAGCGTCACGGTTGCAAGATTGAAAATGGCGATCCCCGCAATCTCCATGCGTGGCCAGAAATCGGTGACCGGCACGACCACCAGCCGCACAAGCGCCAGCCCGGCCAGAACGGCAATGATCGATCCGCCCCAATAAAGCCCCTGCCGCCCAAACCGGGACGCCACCCAAAGCGCAGCAGCGGCTGTCCCCAGATGCAGCGGGAACCACAGCGGCCCGAAAACGAACACCGTGCGCACCGGATCGGCCCCCGCCAGCGGGGCAATGGCAAGATGCACCCCAAGCGCCAGCACCAAAAGCCCGGCGAAATCGATGACGGCCACCAGCCTGTCGCGCACGGCAAGCGCAAACAGCGTTGCCCCGGTCACAAGCGCAACGCCGGGCACGATCAGCGTCTGCCAGGGCGCATCGTCGAGCGCCAGAACCGGAATGAACCGGCCATAGGGCCAGGACGTGATATCGCCCGCAAACTCGGTGGCAACCCCATGGCCCAGCGCAATCAGGCCCAGATAGCCAGCCACATAGACCATCGCCAGATAAAGCAGCGTGCGCACCCTGTAGCGCCAGAACACCAGCCCCAGCCCGGCCACCTGCAGCGCGGCCGAAAGCGCGTAATAACCCGGCTCGACGACAAGACCGATGGCCACCGACGCCAGCCCGCTCGCCCCCGCCGCCAGGGGCGGCGCGATCTGGCGCGAAGTGCTTGTGCCGCGCAGGGCAACAAGGATCGCAACGATCGCCACCGCCAGCCCCACGCAAAGGATCGCCCAGATTTGCGGAACGTCGCGCGCTCCCGCCCAGCCGTCGAAATCGACGAGCGAGGAGAGAACGCTGACCATGAGGATCGCCACACCGGCGCTCGCCCAGATCCGCTGCGCCCGCCCCGCTGCGATATGGATCACCGCTGCGCCAAGCACAATCGGCAGCGCCGGGATCAGAACCCCCAGCCGCACCCCCGGCTCGGGATCGCGCCAGAGAACCAGCGCGACGACAAATCCCCCCATGGCGACCCCGGCCAGATCCATCCGTCGCGGCCGCAGCACCGATGCGATGGCCAAAAACGCCATCCAGGCCACAAAGCCCGGCCAGAACGCGGCGCCCGGCAGCGCCTCGACCCCCAGCAAGATCAGCATCAGCGCCGAACCGCCCGCCGCGGCCACCGGACCATCGCGGCGCATGATGGCGATCCTTTCATCCGCCCGCGCCACAAGTTCGGCCGCCACCGGCGCCATGGCAATGGCCAGCAGCCACAGCGTCAGGTCGAGGCCGGAATCCCACCTCGGATTGTGGATGAAAAAGCCCCAGACCGCGCCCCACAGCAGCGCCAGCCCGCTCGAAAACAGCGCGCTCGTCCACCAGCCGCGCCACCCCGCCACCGCGTGAGACGCGACAAGCACCGTCGTCAGATAGGCCAAGAGCGTCCAGCCATCGGCCAATTCGCCCAAAAGGACCGGCGCCAGATATCCGCCGAGCAGCCCCAGCACCAGAACGAGTCGGCCAAAGACCAGCGCAATGGCAATCGCCACGAGCCCCACCAGCCCGCTCCCGGCGGCACCCCAGAGCGGCGGCCAGAAGGCGAAAACCGCCGTCGCGAGATAGCATGTGGCATAGCCCAGCCCGATGGCCACGGCAGCCAGCGCGCCTGAAATCCGCCCCCAATTGGCAATTTTGCGCCAGCGCGCGAAAAACGCCGCCGCCAGAAATATTGCCGCACCGGCCCCGCACGCCCACACCCTCACGGCGGGCGTAAAGACGCCCTGCTCCATGGCATAGCTGGCAAAAAGGAACGCCGCGAACAGCAACAAGGCCGCCCCGCCCCACACCGGCAGGCGCACCCCAAGCATATGCTCCCAGTTGAACCCGCGCTTTTCGGTCCCGGGCCCGCCCCCCGTTTCGCGCTCCTCCCCGACACCCGCCGCCACCCGCGCCTGTGCCGCCATCCATGGCCCCTGCGCGACATTGGAAGCCGGTTCGGGCTCGGCGGCCGGCTCCGCCGTAGGCGCCGCGCTTGCCGCTTCGCGCTCTGCGCTGTCATCGGCCCGTGCCGATGCCCCCGCTTCGAGCACGCCGACGCGCCTTTTGAGCGCCCTGATGTCCAGATGGGCCTGAAAGGCCATGAACGCCAGGATCAAGATGATGATGAGCAGATAATCAGCCATGCGTCCTCCGGCTGTTCTTGTAGCAGCCGCAGCCAGAGCCGCAACCACCCACCGCTCGCAGGTGCCTGCGCAATTGCCTCATGACGGACACGCGCGAACCCTATATGAAGCGCCTATGAAGCGTTTTGTCATAATGATCGTCGCCGTTGTCGCCGTCTCGGTTCTCTGGATGGGTGGCTGGTTCTATATCGCCGGGCAGATCCGGGCCGAAATTGGCTATCTGGCCCAGGCCGATGGCGTCACCCAGCCACGGCTGGTCTGCGACAGGCTCGATATCGGCGGCGCGCCCTTTTCCTTTTCCCCCCGCTGCACCGATGCGCGGATCACCTCGGGCGATGTGACGGTCGAACTGGCCGCCATCACCGGTACGGCGCTGTTTTATACCCCCACTCATATCCAGCTCTTTGCCACCGGCCCCGCCCGCATCGCCGACGCCTTCACCGGCGCCACCCAGGAGGTCCGCTGGTCCAATCTCCATGCCAGCCTGCGGCTCGATGACGGCATGATCGAGCGTTTTTCGGCCCTCGCCGACGATCTGGTCTATGCCGACATGCTGATCGGGGAGACGGTGATCGGCACTGCCGCTCACGGCGAAATCCACCTGCTCGACGCCACCCCCGCCGATTCCCCACCGGGCACCGGCGCCATCTTCGATGCCTACGTGACCCTCGAAGACGTCACAAGCCAGACCAACGACATCGCCAATGGCCGGCTTGTCGTCGATGCGCGGCTGTCCGGCCTGCCCGATCCTGCCCTCTGGGGCGATCCTCAGGTGCTCGGCTTCTGGCAGGCGCTGGGCGGCGAACTTGCGCTGCGCAGCATCGAAGCGAGCGCCGACGGGCTTTCCCTCACCGCCCAGGGCGCCGCCAGCCTCACCGATGCCGGCCTCGTCAACGGCAATCTCGAAATCGCCTCGCAGGGCGTTGCCGACCGTATAGCGACGCTGGTCGGCGACCCCTCTGTGGCCCGGATCGTGCTTGGAAGTCCCGGCGAGGACGGCGTCTCCCATCAGACCTTGCAGGTCAGCGACGGCACCGTGGTGGTCGGCATCATCCCCGTCGCCAGCCTGCCGCCGCTATTCTGAGCCGGGCTCGGCGGGCTTTGCGTCCCCATGCGGACGCCCGAAATCGGGCGCCGCGGTTTCCTGTCCTGCAGCAATGATCGAGCGGCGCACCGCCCGCGTGCGGGTAAAGAGCGTTTCCAGCGCCTCCCCATCCCCGACCCGCACCGCGCGCTGAAGCACCGAAAGGTCCTCCAGAAATCGCCCGAGCATTTCGAGCACCGCGTCGCGATTGGTCAGGAACACGTCGCGCCACATCACCGGATCGGACGCCGCGATTCGGGTGAAATCGCGAAAGCCCGACGCCGAAAACTTGATGACTTCCGATTTAGTATCCTGTTCGAGATCGTCCACCGTCCCAACGATATTGTAGGCAACAAGGTGCGGCACATGGCTGGTGATCGCCAGCACCATGTCGTGATGGCCCGGGCTCATCGCCTCGACGTTCGACCCCAGCCCCTTCCAGAACGCGCTCAGCGTTTCCACCGCGCCGGGGTCGGTTCCCTCCGGTGGCGTCAGAACGCACCAGCGGTTTTCAAAAAGATCGGCAAACCCAGCCGATGGCCCCGAATGCTCGGTGCCCGCCAAAGGGTGGCCCGGCACGAAATGAACGCCCGCCGGTACATGCGGTCCCACCACGTCGACAACATGACCCTTGACCGAACCCACATCGGAAAGGATCGCGCCCGGTTTGAGATGGGGTGCAATCTGTTTGGCTATCGCCTCATAACTCCCCACCGGCGAGCACAGGATCACAAGATCGGCGTCCTTGACCGCCTCGGCGGCGTCGGTCGTATAGATATCCCCCAGCCCCAGCGCCCGCGCTTCATCGAGCGTTTCGGCCCGCCGCGTCGAAATGGCAATGGTCTTGGCCAGCCCGGCCCGCCGCGCGCCGCGCGCGATCGAGGACCCGATCAGCCCGATACCGATAAGGGCGAGTTTTTCAATCATTGTCCGTCCATGAAATCTTTAAGTGTCGTGGCGACAGCCTTCATCGCCGCTTCGCTGCCGATCGAAATGCGCAAACCGTTGGCAATCCCATAGCCACCCATTTCCCGCACCACCAGCCCGCGTTCGAGCAGCGCGCCATTGGCCGCCCTGGCCGCCTCGGCATCGGCAAACAGAACGAGGATGAAATTGCCCTGGCTGGGCAGAACCCGCAGCCGGTTCGAGCCGATTTCTTCGCTCAGCCACACCCGCCATTTGTCATTGTGCGCGCGCAGCGCCTTGGTGAACGCAACGTCCCGCGTCGCCGCTTCCGCCGCCACCTGGCCCAGCACCGATACGTTGAACGGGCCCCGGATCCTGTTGACCGCATCGACCAGATGGGCCGGGCCATAAAGCCAGCCCACCCGCGCCGCCGCCAGTCCCATCTTGGAAAACGTTCTGACCATCACGACATTTTCGCTGCGCTCGACCAGCGAAATCCCCACCCCGTAATCGGCCGCCGTCACATATTCGGCATAGGCGGAATCGATCACCAGCAGCACATTCGCCGGCAGCCCGGCATGCAGCCGATCCAGCTCCTCGGCAGTAAGGTACGTGCCCGTCGGGTTGTTGGGATTGGCCAGAAAGACGATTTTCGTCTTGTTCGTCACCGCCGCCAGAATGGCATCCACATCGGCGCAATAATCGGTTTCCGGCGCCACCACGGGCGTCCCGCCCGCCGCGCGGGTGATGATGGGATAGACCATGAACCCGTATTGGCTCATCACCGCCTCGTCCCCGTCCCCGATATAGGTCTGGGCCAGAAGATGGAGCACTTCGTCCGAACCGGCGCCCACCACGATCCGCTCAGGATCGATGCCATGCACCTCCCCCAGCGCCGCGCGGAGTTCGCGCGATGAGCCTTCGGGATAGATCTCGAGCTTTTCGGCAGCCGCCTTCACCGCCTCGATGGCTTTCGGGCTCGCCCCGAGCGGGGATTCATTGGCCGAGAGCTTGATCGTGTCGCCCGCCTTCTTGCCCGGCGCGCTCGAGCGGCCCGGCACATAGGGGGCAATGGTCAAAATCCCCGGCTGCGGAACGGGTCTGTCACTCATGGCGCTTCACACAATTGAGACTGGTGTACCCCCTGTTACGGGGCCGCGCGGACCATAGTGAAAGGGACACCCTAAAGCAATCGCCTCCAATAGCGGTCCCGACACCATTGGCGGTTGATCGGCGCCGGTCATGGCGGCATGATTGGCACCCGCATCGTTCCGATTTCAAGGCCAGCCCATGACATCCACCGAAACCGAACCCACGCCCGTGGAGGTTCAGATCGGTGGCCTGCTCGACGCCCTCCACGCCTCCCAGCAAAAGCCCGATCCACGCTTCACCGTCGCCAGCCTCATCGCCGCGCTCGGCGTTCATTCCCATATCGTTGTGATTCTGGTCTTTTCCGTCCTCAACATGGTGCCCGGCCCGCCCGGCTATGGCGGCACCATCGCCTTTGCCATGATCGGCATTGCCCTTGCCATGCTGGTCAATGCGCCCCTTACGCTGCCGGGCTGGATCAGGCGGCGCAAGCTTCCCGCAAAAGCGCTGATGCGCGTGACCAAACTCTTTGCCCGCATGGCCGGCCTCATGGGCCGCTTTTCGCGCCCGCGCCTGAAAATGGCATCCGCCCCTGCGCTTCGTCCCGCCCTGGCCCTGTTCGTCATCGCCGTCAGCCTGCCCATGATGCTGCCCATCCCCTTCATCAACGCCGTGCCCAACACAGGTATCTGCATTTTGTGCCTGGGCTGGATCAACCGCGACGCCTTCGTCATCGTCGCCGGCATCGTCATCGCGCTGGTCGGGCTCACAATCGCCGGAGCCGCCATCTGGGGCGCCTGGCATCTGGCAAATGCCGCCGTCGGAGCCGTGCAATGATGCCGGTCTTCGGGCCCATCAGGCCGCTCCGCCACTTCGTCCTCGGCCAGCCCGCCGGCGGCGTGTTTCTGGGCCTTGTCTTCTTCGCGCTTTCGCTCACCCCCTCGCTCATCCCCCGCCATTTCCTCATCCAGGGCATATTGTCGGGCTGCGTCTTTGCCGCCGGTTACGGCATCGGCGTCTTTCTCGAATGGCTCTGGAACTTCATGGGGCTCAAACCCCCGCCCCGCCGCTGGGTCCGGTACGCCCAATGGGCGATGATCGGCACGGGAGCAGCCTTCGCATTTATTTGCCTGTGGCTCTCGACCGGTTGGCAGAATTCGATCCGGGCGGTGATGGACATGCCCTCGGTCGAATCCAACCAGCCCATCTATGTCGTTGCCATCGCCATTGTGCCCGCCCTGATCCTCATCGCCCTGGGCACGCTGATCGTCTCGGGCGTCCGGCTGGTCTCGGGCTGGCTGCGGCTCATCATTCCCCCGCGCGTCGCGCTGGTGGGCGGCATAATCGTTGTGATGATCGTCACCAACATCACGGTCAATGGCGTGTTGGGCCGCTGGGCCTTTGCCGCCGCCGACCGGTTCTACGCCAATCTCGACACCCTCGCCGGCGCCTATGAGGAACAGCCCACCGACCCCCTGCGCTCGGGCAGCGCCGCCTCGCTCGTCAGTTGGTCGACCATCGGTCTCGACGCCCGCGTCTATGTTCAGTCGGGGCCCACCGCCGCCGAAATCGAAGCGATAACCGATAAGCCCGCCATCGATCCCCTGCGCGTCTATGTCGGGTTGCGCTCGGCCGAAACCGTCGAGCAGCGCGCCCGCCTCGCGCTCGCCGAAATGCTGCGGGTCGGCGCCTTCGAACGTTCGGTTCTCGTGCTCATCATGCCCGTGGGCACCGGCTGGGTTCAGCCTCCCGCCATCGATACGCTCGAATTCCTCCATGGGGGCGACGTGGCCAGCGTCGCCCTGCAATATTCCTATCTCACCAGTTGGCTGTCGCTGGTGTCCGAACCCGATGTGGGGGTCGAATCCGCCCGCGCCCTGTTCGACATCGTCTATCGCTACTGGTCCACCCTGCCCGTCGAGACCCGTCCCGAACTCTACCTGCATGGCCTCAGCCTCGGCGCCTATTCCTCCCAGGCCTCGATCAACCTTTTCGATATTCTTTCAAACCCCATCGCAGGGGCGCTCTGGGTCGGCCCGCCCTTTGCCAGCCAGATCTGGCGCGAGGTGACCGGCGCGCGCAATCCGCTGAGCCCCGCCTGGCTGCCGCAAGTGGGCGACGGCTCGATCGTGCGCTACGCCAACCAGTTTTCCGGCCTTGAAGCCGATGGCCGGACCTGGGGGCCGCTGCGCCTGTTCTACCTCCAATACGGTTCGGACCCCGTGGTGTTTTTCGATCCGGGCATGATCTATCGCAGCCCCGCCTGGCTCGACGGGCAGCGCGCGCCCGATGTCTCGGCGGCACTCAACTGGTATCCGGTCGTCACCTTCCTTCAACTGGCCTTCGATCTCGTCCTCGCCCAGACCTCCCCGGTCGGCTATGGCCACGTCTATGCACCCCAGCACTATCTCAAGGCCTGGATCGAGGTGACAGAGCCCGAGGGCTGGACCCGGGCCGAACTCGACACCCTCACCGAGCGCCTCACCCGCACCGGCACCTATCGCGATATCGTGGGCGGCTGGTTCCGCGAGCCGGCCATTGCCTTGGCGCGACCCGGTCAATAAGCTCGCACAGTCCCATCATCTGAAAGCTGACGAAATGATCCATGCAGTCCTCTGGCAACGCATCGAGGGATTTGCCGTCCTGGCGGCGGGCCTTGCCCTTTTCGTCCATCTCAACGACGCACTGCCATGGTGGGCTGCCCTTTTGATCTTTTTTGCCCCGGACCTGAGCTTTATCGCCTATGCCCTCGGCCCGCGCGTCGGCGCGTTCTGCTACAATCTCGTCCACATCTACGGCCTGGGCGCCGCCCTGCTGGCCATCGGCCTTCTGGCCGCTGTGCCGCTGGCCGCTGCGCTCGGCGCGCTCTGGCTGGCCCATTGCGGCCTCGACCGCATGCTCGGCTACGGCCTGAAATCGCCCGAGGGGTTTTCCATTACCCATCTGGGCCGCATCGGCAGGCAGAAATAGCCGAAGCGCTTCCAGGATAAGTGGCTACCGGTTATCCGGTTCGGAAGCGCGACAAGACTTGGAGCGCTTCCAGGATAAGTGGCTGGCGCTTATCCGGTTCGGAAGCGCTGAAATGCGCTATTTCGGCGACAGCGTCTCCGCCACAACCTCGAGAAACGCCAACTGCCCGCTTGGCGAGCCGAACACCATTTCCATGTCGAAGGGTACGATGTGCCCGTCCCTGACGAAATCGAGCCGCGACCACAGCGGATTTTCCGCCGCCTCGTCCATGAGCGCTTCATGCGCCGAGCGCCCCTCTTCGCCCGCCCAGCCTCAAACGGCTGTTCCTAAAACCCCTCCCGCGCCGTCTGCTGAGCACGTTCCGGCGCACCGCAATCATATCGTCTTTACAAAATATGATATTTGACATAGATGATCTTTCATTTAGATCATTTACAGGTGCCCCATGCCCACTCTTTTCCGCCTCGACGCTTCCATCCGCAATACTGGCTCGGTCACCCGCGCCCTCGCCGATACGCTCGAAGACGCCCTCGTCTCCAACGCCCCCGGGATCGCCCCGATCAAGCGCGAAATCGGGCTCGACCCGTTGCCCTCCACCGCATGGGCCGACGCGGTTTTCGCCCCTCACATTCCCCAGGACCAGCGCAGCGCCGCCCAGCTCTCGTCGCTGCAACTGGCGAGAACGCTTGCCGACGAGCTCATCGCCGCCGACGTCTATCTGTTTGCCGTACCCTTCTATAATTTCGGCGTCTCCCAGCACTTCAAGACCTGGGTCGACCTCGTTCTCACCGACCCACGCCTCTCCTCGGGCGTCGAAAGCCCGATCAAGGGCCGCCCCGCGACCCTCATCGTCGCCCGTGGCGGCGGCTATGGTCCGGGCACGCCCCGTCACGGATGGGATCACGGCACGGCATGGTACAGGCGCGTGCTCGAAGACATCTGGATGCTCGACCTCAGGATCGTCGAATGCGAACTGACCCTGGCCGACGTGACCCCCGCCATGGCCGAACTGCGCGGACTGGCCGCCGAAAACCTTGAAAACGCCCATGCTCTGGCCGGGGACAGCGGACGGCGCCTGGCCGGGCGCCTTGCGGCCTGACACGCCTCGACTTGCGTGCCGCCGGACGCTAAAATGGTACCATGGACACTTCGGACCAAGCCCCGGCGACACCTGCGCTCCCCGTCAATCTTGGCTGGGCCCTGGCAACGTTGCTGCGCACCTATCAGCAACAGGTCGAGGCGGCGCTGACGGGGCTGCCGGGTGGCGCGCGCGGCTTTCTGGTGATGACGCTCGTCGAGCGGGAAACCTGCCAGAGCCAGGCCGCCATCGCCGAGCGGATCGGTCTGGACAAGACCATCCTGACCTATCTGCTCGACGGGCTCGAAAAGGAAGGGCTCGTCACCCGCACCCCCGACCCGCAGGACCGCCGCATCCGCCACATCAATCTCACGGCCAAGGGCCAGAAAACCCTCGCCGGGCTGACCCGAACCGTCGAAGGGGTCGAAAAACAGGTGCTCGCGCGCCTCGCGCCCGAGGAAGCGGCGTGGTTCCAGCGCTCCATCGCACGGGCCGCCGGGCTCGATTCGGACAATTCGCGTCCGTCCGGCCAACACGACAGCGTTGAAATCTGCCAGGCCGCCCTGGGCGCCGGCGAAGCCTGCTGACCGGCCTATCGCACCGCCCCTAAAACCCCTCCCGCGCCGTCTGCGGAGCAAGTTCTGGCGCGCCCAGTGCCTTTTCGGCCCGCTTGCGCCGGGCAATGGCCGGAAACTGTTCCTTTTTCGCCCGCACGCACATCGCCCCGGCAAAGGTCGGGCCGAACATTTTGCTGGCCTTTTCGATCATCCGCGCCGACCGCAGGATCGGCCCGGAATGAATGGGCGGGAAAAACAATCCGTCGCGCCAGACTTCGGGCGTGAACGAATGGTCGCGCAGCAGCTTGTCCATCTGCCCGCGCGAATAAGGCTGGCCATAACCGAAGGGATTGGTGTCGAGCCCCGCCCACAGCCCGCGCCGCCGCGGCACCACGATGATAACCCGCCCATTGGGCGCGCAGATGCGCCACAATTCGCGCATCATGTCTTCGGGGTCCACTACATGCTCGAACCCGTGAATGACGATCACCATGTCCATGGCCGCATCGGTCAGCGGCATTTCCAGCGGGTCGCAAAGCACCGTATGCGAGGGCCCTTCGCGCGGCCAGCTCGAAGCGCCCTGCCGCGCGGGCATGAAGGCCAGCACCCGCTCGGCCCCCTTGAGCGCCCCGCGCAGATAGGGCGTGGCAAATCCGAGCCCCAAAAGCCGCAACCCGGTGACGTCTCCGGCCAATTCGCTCACCTGCTGGCGAATCGCCTGCCGCGTCAGCCGGCCCAGGGGCGATTTGTAGAAACGGATCAGACCGTCGACGTCAGGGGTCATCGATTTGTGTTCACTCGCGCCAGATGCAAACAGATCGCTTCTATGTGGGCGGTTTGCTCTCCAACGTCAAACCTTGCATGTGACGGGCGCCCGCCATACCCTCCGGGCAAATCAAACAGGAGGCTCGGCTCATGTCCCTCGAAATCGCCGTTTTCCCAGCGCTCAGCGACAATTTCGGCTATCTCGTCCGCGATACCGCCTCGGGCCGCGTCGCCGCCATCGACGCCCCCGAGGAGGCCCCGATCCTGGCCGAGTTGAACAAACGCGGCTGGCCCCTCACCGACATTTTCATCACCCACCACCACCCCGATCACACCGACGCCATTGCCCCGCTCAAGCGCCATTTCGATTGCAATGTCATCGGTCCCAGAAAGGAAGCGGGCAAGATCGCCGGTCTCGATGCGCTGGTCGGCGGCGGCGATACGGTGACGCTGGGCGAAACCGTCTTCGAAGTCATCGACGTGCCCGGCCACACGCTGGGCCACATCGCCTTTTTCGCGCCCGGGGAAAAAATCCTGTTTTCGGCCGATGCCCTGTTCTCGCTGGGCGTGGGCCGCATGTTCGAAGGCGATGCGCAATCGATGTGGGCCGGGCTCGAACGGCTCAAAAAGCTGCCGCCCGAAACCATGGTCTATTGCGGCCATGAATATACGCTCGCCAACGCAAGGTTCGCCCTTTCGATCGACCCGGACAACAAAGCGCTTCAGGCCCGCGCCAAACAGGCGCAGGACCAGATCGATGCGGGAAAACCCACAATTCCCTTCAATCTGGGCGAGGATTTCGCCGCCAACCCCTTCCTGCGCGCCGATACCCCCGAAATGGCCCACGCCATGGACCACGAAGACGCCCCCGCCTGGCAGATCTTCGGCGCCATCCGCAAGGCCAAGGACAATTTCTAGAGGCCCCAGGCCCGCCACACCCCACCTGTCACCCCGGCCTTGCGCCGGGGTCCAGTACACTCGTCGCCCGAGATAAAACCACCTGCGCTGCCCCGCGACGGCACTTTTCAGGGACGGACAAATGTTGATCCGCCCTAAAGCGCGTCCAGCAAAAGTGGAAACGGTTTTGCGGTTCGGACGCGCGACGAAACAACAACTTAGAGGATTTTCGCGATTCGAAGAAAAGCGGAAATGCCCTAGGCTGAATCGACATTCAACGCATCCATAGCATTGCAGCGGCGAGGTGGAGGAAGCTGAGGAAGTGGATGGCGCGCCGGTCGAAGCGTGTTGCGATGCGTCGGAAGTGCTTGAGCTTGTTGAAGCATCTCTCGATGGTATTGCGGACCTTGTAGGCCTCGAAGTCGTAGGGGATCGGCTGCTTGCGGGTTGGATTACAGGGGATGACCGCTTCGGCGTCCATACTGGCGATCAGGCGGCGCAGGGCGTTGGAATCATAGGCTTTGTCGGCAAGCACACGGCGCGGGGAGAGCCCTTCGAGCAGGGCCGGGGCGAGTGGTGCATCGCCGCGTTGTCCGGGTGTGAGGATCAGCTTAAGCGGTCGGCCCAGCGCGTCCACGGCCATGTGGATCTTGGTCGTCAGTCCTCCTCGGGAACGCCCCAGAGCCTGCTCCCCCCTTTTTGGCCGCCGCCCTTGCCGGTGGCCGCCTGCTGGTGAGCGCGCACAAGGCTGGAGTCCAGGCTGACATACTCATTGTCCGGATCACGGATCAGATGCGTGAACACGCGCTCCCACACGCCGGCCTTGGCCCAGCGGGTGAACCTCTTGTGGACCGTCTTCCACTTGCCGTACCGCTCGGGAAGATCGTGCCAGTGCGCCCCGGATCGCAAAACCCAAAGCACGCCGTTCACGAAGGTCAGGTTGTCAGCGCCCGATCGCCCCGGATCGCCGGGCTTGCCAGGAAGCAAGTCCTTGATCCGGTCCCACTGCTCGGGGCTCAGTTCGTAGCGCTTCGGTCGCGACATGGCGGGGCTCCAGAAAACGAATCTGGAGCCCTATGAATCACACGTCGCCTGCCTTCGTGAACCCCTGAATGTCGATTGACCCTAAAGCCCCTGCCGCAGCTCGTCGATCCGCTGGATATGGGTTTCGAGCTCGGATTTGAGCGCGATCTTTTGCGCATCGGTATAGCGGTTGACCGCCACGGTTCGCTCGAGCTCCTCTATGGCGCGGGTCAGTTTGGCGAGGGCCGGGGCGGACATAAGGCGTCTCCAGGAACAGGGCAGAATGGTGACGGGGAGCGGAGGAACCGCAAACCCGGGCAAGTCGGTTCAAGGCCGCAAGCTGCGGCCCGGGCTTTCGCCCGCCGCGCCGCAGGGCCAGGCCTTTTCGTAGCGCCTCGCGAGGCAAGAAATGGTGATCCCGACTGGATTCGAACCAGTGACCCTCAGATTAGGAATCTGATGCTCTATCCTGCTGAGCTACGGGACCACGCGTAAAGCGCTTAGCAAAATCGGAGGTTGATGGGAACCTGTATTTCCCTGCGGAAACCCCGCCCGCCGCACGTTTGACGTCAGTGCCGCCCTTGCTGCCCCACACTCAAAACAGGAGTACCAGGCCCAGCCAAAAGAACCCGAACAGCATGAAAAAGCCCGGGATCAGAAACTGAAGTTCCCCCAAAAGCCCGTCACCGGCCACGAGTGTGAACACGATGACCAAACTTGTGCTGGCGAAAAAAGCGAGCACGGCCGCTTCGCGCCACCCCAACCCGGCGT
The DNA here is from genome assembly GCF_000230555.1 of Pelagibacterium halotolerans B2. Lineage (GTDB taxonomy): Bacteria > Pseudomonadota > Alphaproteobacteria > Rhizobiales > Devosiaceae > Pelagibacterium > Pelagibacterium halotolerans. Next base: position 2,951,287 of record NC_016078.1, read on the forward strand.
CGAGAGCCTCCACCAAACCACCAAAATTGACAACCATGAGCGCCGCCGCGGCCAGCCATAGGACACAAAGCGCAACAAGGATCAGCCCGATCCTCTGCATGGCCCTGGCGTCTTTGCCGCCATCACTTTTCAACGGATCGCTCATTGGACCTGCTGCAAACTGCTTTGGTGACGGCGGACCAGATCGCGCACCCTGTTCGGTTCCGCAATCCCCGAAATCGTCGCCTCGGGACTATCCCCGGCGGTATAGATATCGACGCGGCCCACGTTGAAAATGCGGTCAGCAAAGCTTTGATCGACCCGCACGGTGCGCACGCTTGTCAGCGACACTTCGGTGCTGTTTTTGTTGAGGATGCCCTTTTCGATCAGCATGGCGTGCTCGGAAATCGCGATCCGCTCCCCGATCGACCGCAACCACATGGCAATCAGGATCACGATCCCGACGACGATGGGAATGGTGATGACGCCAAGAAGAAAGACCAGCGGATTGGCCCGAAACATTTTGGGGTGCTCATCGAGCAACAGGTTGGTTTCATCCATGGAAGCGTCCTAATCTGATCGACCGGCGGAGCGATGATCTGCTCACGGTTTTGCTTTTGCTATCAGATACGGTGTTTTTCGACCAGCATCATCCGGGGCAGCGCTCCAAGCGAGGGGAACGGGGCGTTTTGCGTCAAAAAAGCGCAAGCGCGTCCCCGGCGCGGCGCATGGCAGAAGCGGAAATGCTAGAGCGTGTCCAACAAAACCATGTCCTCGACGCGATCGGGGATGGAAACGGTTTTGCGGTTCGGACACGCGACAAAACAAAAGGTTAGAGCCGAGGATTTGATTCAATCAAATCCTGAACGGCTCTAGAACGCCTTGGTCAACCCCAGGCTGACATCGTGGCTGTCATGGTCGAAAAAGCTCACATTGGAAAATTGCCGCGTATAGCTGTAGCTCAGCGCCGGCGTAAAACCGCCCAGATCGATCTGGCTGTTGGAAACCGTGATCCCGGCGCTCAACCGCTCATCGAGGCGCGGCGTGCCGGTGCCGGGGTAATTGCCCAGATACTGGTCGCGAGCGTAGCGCACAAACAGCGCCGTCGAAAATCCGCCCCGCCAATCGCTCACCACCCGTACGTCTCCAAACACCCCATCCCGGTCGAGATGAGCGGCTTGCGTACGCTCGATATCCGCGCCCAGTTGCAGGCTCGCCCGCACGGCCGGGGTGAAGGCATGGGTCACTTGCGCCCCCGCCAGCACCCGAAACCCGTTGCGATAGGCCTGCGAGGCATAGTCCTGCCCCAGCACCGTAAAGCTCAGCCCCACGAGATTTTGCCCGCCAACCGGAACATTGAGCGTCCCGCTCAAGCCATAGCGCACCAGATGCGGATCGAACCCTGAATAGCTCACATCGGCAATCGGGCCGAGGCCAAACCGGGAATTGCCCAAACGCCCCTGCCAGTTCAGCCCCGCGCTCAGCGAAAGCTGTTCGGCCCGTGTGCCCTCGATATCGGTGGTCAGATCGACCGCCGCATTTGCAATGACGGCCTGCCCGTTGCCAAGGGAAAAGCTGTGATAGGCGCTGCCCCCGATGGTGATGCCCGTCCCCGCGGTCCGGCGCGAATCGGGGTCGATCGCAAAATCCATCCCGCCTGCGGCAAAAATCCGGTGCGCGCTGCCCCGGTTGAGATTGCTCGATGGCGCGATGGAAAAATGCATCTGCGCGCCATAACCGCGATTGGCCCGGATATGGTCGAGGCCCGCCTGCGCAATCGTGCGAATTGCGTCGTCGGCGTTGAGCGCGAGACTATCGAGATGGTGCTGCGCGCCTTCGAAATTGCGCGTGGCGAGCAGACTTTTTGCCAGTTCGACACGCGCCGCAACGAAACCGGGGTCGATGGCCAGAACGGCGCGAAAAAGCGCAACGGCATCGGCCGACCTGCCCTGCTGCCGGGCGATCAATCCTTCGAGATGGGTGCGATAAAGGGCATGCAGCGCCGGTTCGGAGACGGCGGCGGCAAGATGGGCTCGCGCGCCGTCATGGTCCCCTAAGGCCATAAGCCGCGCCAGCAGCGCGCCGTCCGGTCCGCGGGCCGCCACCGCCCCGGTCAGTGTCAGCCCCAGTGCCAGAGCGAGGATCAGAATGCGCATCGGCTGTATCCTCTTGAAAAAAAGGGGTACGGCCAATTCACGCCGTACCCCTTTGCAGGTTGGAGGTCTGGCCTCAGTCCTGGGTGGCCGAGAAATAGCCAGTACCTACCGTTTCCTCGCCGCTCAGCGCCATGACGCCGCCCACCTCCTCACCGTCCGCACCGTAGAACTTGCCGCTATAGGTGCCGCCCAGATCGGTGAGCGAAAACGCCGTCAGAAGGTCGCTGTCGGCGGTGATGGTTCCGCTGAACCCCGTCCCCGTGATTGCCGCGCTGTCGAGGGCGGCAGTGCCGTTGACGCATGCGGGACCCACGCCGCCGCTGCACGCCCCAAGACCGATCACCGCGATATTGTCGACAAGCCCCGATATCTGGCCGGCGTTGAAATCCGCCGACATCGCCAGCTCGCCCACGATGCGCGTGGTGTCGTTGAAGGTGCCGCTGTCGGTCAGCGCCGCACCCGCCGCGCCCGAATATGTGGCATTGGCCTTGCCCTCCAGAGCCTCCGGCATGGTTTCGGTGCCCACCACCGCAAAGCCGCTGATCGGCTCGCCTGCGGGATCCCAGAAATAGCTCCACACCTGGTGATGGGCGGTGTTGGACACATCGAGCACATCCACGATATCCCCGTCCCAACTGTTGAGCCGGTAATAGGGCCCCATTCCGCCGGGATCGTCGAACTCGAAGGCATTCCCGCTGATGTCCGCGTCGGTAAAGCTGTAGGCAACGCCGTCGATGATCACATCGAGGCCGCCCTGGTCATTGGCGGCAATCGAAAACGTGGTGCCATCGAGCGCCCGCGTCTCGCCCGCGTCGAAATCGTGCTCGACGGCAGCGCTCATCAGGCTGTTATACGCCATCAGCGTCTCCCCATCCGCCAAAGCCTCGCTCGCCGTGCCCGCCGATGCGGCAAACAGTGCCGGCGAGGGCGTCCCCCCGCCGCCCCCGCCGCCTGCACCACCCCCGCCGGTCGAAGAGCAGCCCGCCAAAAGCGTGCCTGAAAGTCCAATAAGAAAAAACGGAGCATATCTGTGCATGAGATCCCCTCTGAAGCTGCCTCCGAACGCGCCGCAACCAGAACTGCCGCGCGATCGGATTTCTGTCGGAAAGGACGCTACCAACCGGTCGGGGCGCGCAATATCCCCCACCCGGGGGAGGAGAACGCGGCGACGATCGAAATTCGCCCCGCCCGCAGATGTCAGCCGGGCCGCCGCGCCGTGATCGAGCGAACCAGCCCGACAAGAGCGCTTTGCCGGTTGGTGTCGGTCTTGAAAAATATGGACTTGAGATGCGTCTTGGCGGTTTCCCGGCCCATCCCGCACCGATCCGCCGCCTCTGTGAGGCTCAGACCGGATGTAAGCTCAAGCGCAATCCGGGCTTCCGCCGGGGTAAGTCCGAACGCCTTTTTGAGCAGCGCGGCGCTGGGCAGAGGCCGGCGGTCGAGATCGGTCAGCAACACGATCAACCGCGCAAAAAAGAACACGCCGTCAAACCGGTTTGGCACCGGCAGCACATCGAGCAGCAACGGACGCCGTCCGGGCCTTTCGATACGCAGGGGCGCGGAATCGTCCGGGCCCTTTGCAACCACCTTGCTTATGGCCGCCGAAACGCTGCGGGCAACCGTCCGATTGTGGGATGTCACCCTGCGGCCAATCACCGTCAGGCTCTCCCCCATCAACCGTTCGGCGCCGCGTGTCATCTCGATCACCTGCCCCTGGCCGTCGAGCAGGATTGCCGCCTCGTCGAGCGCATCGAGCATCCCCAACCCCAGCGTCGTCTGCACCCAGCCCACGCGCTCGGCCGTCGTCACGATGCGCGCCAGATGTCCCGACACCGCCTGGAAAAGCCTGCGGTCCTCCTCGGAAAACATTCCGCCCTTTTCACCGCGAAACACCGACAACACGTATTGGCGTTCAGGTGTATTGAACGTGATCCCTCCCCACCATTTCTTGTCGAAAGGCAGCATCAGTTCCTGGTAGTAGGGGTTATCGCTATGAACGTCCTCTGTCGCGATATCCTGCTCGAGCACAATGGTCTGTCCCCGGTCGGTCCGCGGCCAGCCGCGGTTGGCCCGGTAGTCGTCTAGGTACCACCCGTCGGCCACAAAACGTTCGGCAAACTCGGCAAGCTCGGACGAAAACGGCAGGTTGATCGTGTCCTCGGCGGCCACCCGTGGCACGGTGATGGCCGAATCCGCCCCGATCGCGTCGCACAATTGCGCCAGCCCCGCCTGCCACAACCCGCGCTCGAACCCGGCCTCGTAAAGCCGGTCCACGGCCTCCCGGACGCCCTCTGGCAGCATGCTCGACCCCCCGAAAACATAGCTTGGGTATTTAAGATCATTACTATGTATAAAGCAAATCCGGGCCTGTATTTCCGCTAATGATCGACCTCGCCCCGGCGTGTATTCGGACAATATATTTCGCTCAGAACTGACCAAATCCCGAAATTTCCACCCCTGTCCTTCAACTATATTGCGGCAAGGCAGGGTCCCGGGCCCTTCGGTCCGGTGGGTATGCCGGACATCGAAGCGGCGGACACGTCTCCACCGCAGCCGCCCCATCTCGAAGAATCGCATAATAACTTGACAATAATTATCATATAATTTTATTGGCCGCTGTCCTGTTCGCGCAAGGAGCCAGTCCATGTCCCCGTTCGATCGCCGCACGTTTCTTTCCGGTTCCGGCGGACTGTTGCTTGCAACGGCGCTCGCGCCGGCCCCCGCCTCGGCCCAGGACGGCGGCTGGCGCTTCCTCGATGACAGGGGTATCGAAATTGTCCTGCCCCATCGCCCGCTCAGGATCGCCGCATCCTATCCCGTCCTCACCACCCTTTGGCCCTATGGCATTCACCCCATCGGCCTGATTGCCCATCGCGAGCCGGCGGCCCTGCCCGGGCTGGAGCAGGCGGGTGTGGACATGAGTGCGGTGGAGATCTTGAAAAACGCGGTGGATGGCTGGAATTTCGAAGCCGTTCTCGCAGCCCAGCCCGACCTGATCGTAACCCATGTCACAGCCGACGGTGTGATGTGGGGCATAGGCGGGAACACCGCCGATCTCGAGCGGCTCCAAAGCATCGCGCCGATCCTCGCCCTGCGCGGCGATCTTCCCGTTCCGGCCGGCATCGCGCGCCACCGTCAACTGGCCCAGGCCTTGGGTGCGCCCGCTTCAGCGCTCGATACGGGACGCGCGGACTTCGAACAGACCGTCGACGCGCTCCGCGAAGTCGCCGCCGAAAAGCCCGACCTCAAAATCCTCGTCGCCGCCCCCGGCGAAGATTCGATTTTCGCCATGTCGAGCGGCCCCGAGTTCCCCGATCTGGCCTTTCTGGCCGAACTGGGCATCGCCATCGTCGATGGCGGCACAAAGGATTTGAGTTGGGAGCAGATCCTCGATTATCCCGCCGACATCATCGTGACCGACGACCGCAGCGGCATCCCCCAGCTCGACCATATTGCGATGTGGACACGCCTGCCCGCCGTCGCCGCCGGGCAGATCTACCCCATCTGGCGCTACCAGCCGCCCTACAGCTATCTCGGCTACGCCCAGGCCTACCGCCCCATCCTCGACGCCCTCCGGACCGCCCGCAAGGTCACCGACTGACGCGGTCACGGGTTCGCACAGAGCCGTCGGCGCCGGACCGGTCGCCGTGGCTTTAACCATCGCCGCGGCATCGGCTTGCCCCCGGCTCCATGGTCTCGCAATCTTGCCGGAACTTTCCCGAGTGCGGTGACGCAATGCATTCAAGACCGGGCGGCCCGGTTGGGCACAAAAGACCCTGGGAGCTTCCCGACACCGCCAAAATCGTCGAAAGGCGATGGCCCCCCGTACACACATCGCCATCGTTCTGGGTCGCTGTTGTTATTGTTTTGCTCACGGCGCTTCTGTGGTTTCCAACCACGGCAACTCTTGTCGCCATGCTTGGCGGGCTCCACCTCTACGTGCTGCTTATCACTTTGCTGGCGCTGTCACTGACCCTCGAGGCCCTGTTCGGAGCGATCCCCCGCTGGCTTTTGGCGCTGCCGGTGCTCTATTTCGGCGGCTATTACGCGGCCCTGGAAACAGAACGCCGACAGGTCCAGGCCATCGAACTGCGGCTGCAGTCGGAAAACGCCCGGACAGCCCTCCAATCCGACATCGGCGAGGTCTCCGTCATGGTGCCCTACGCCTACCGCATGCTGGCAGCACGCCATGAACTCGACAGCGTCCTCGCAGCACCCGGGCCCGGGCCAACCAGAGAGCACGTCACACAATGGACACCGATTATCCAGAATGCGGCGCCCCATGGGTCCGAGGCCGGAACCCTGCCCTGCGCAAAAAACGGTTTCTACGCCCGTGACAGCGCTGGCAATTGGCTCCTGCCCCAAACCGATCACCTTCTGACGCGCGAAGACATCGGACAGGACGATCGCACGATTTCACTTTGCGTTCGCGTCGCCGTGATCGACCCGCTCCCGCAAGGTCTCGAAATCCGCGAAACGCCTTATGAAATGGCAGGCGTTGGCAATGATTTTCAGGCGACCCGGTTTTCCGCCACGCGCAATGGCGCGCTTGTCGGGTCCGCGATCACCGCGCGAACCTGGCTGCTCGGCCCGTTCCCGGTTCCCATGTTTGGATGTTTCCTGATTTCCGGTCCCTCGGCGAGGACCGAATGCGGCGCACAATTTCGCAGGAATTTGACGACCCTTTCAACCGACCCCGATCCCGCACCGGGCTTTGACCGCTCGGGACCAGCCATGGCGCTGGATCTGAAGGCTCGCGCCATATAGTGCCGGTCCGGTTGCCCGCTCACCGTTCCGCCACCTCTTCCAGGCAAAGCGCCCTCCGGGCCAGCGTCCGGTACTCGGGAGCGGCCAGCGGTTCGAGACTGTCGATTTCCTCCGGTGTGAACCACCCTATTTCCGAATGTTCGTCGCAAATGTTTGCCGGCTCGCCCCCGGACCAGTCCAGCACGGCAAAAATGGTCAACAGGTGCGCAGCCCCATTGGCAGAGGCCGGATGCGCGATATCGGCGAGAAATACCGATTGGAGAACGCGGACCCCGATCTCTTCGCCGATTTCACGGATCAGCGCCTGGTCCGCGGTTTCGCCGGGTTCCAGCCGTCCCCCTATGGCATCCCAATGGTTGGGCCAGTTGGGCTTCCAGGCGGCGCGGTGGCCAAAAAGAACCCTGCCGTCCCTGACCAGCAGCCCCGCCGCGACCCTTTGAACAGCCATCCCACGCTCCCCAATCGAGACCGATCGCCCCAACTATCGAAAGCTCGATCCCGGCTTCAAATGGCGCATGGCGAGAGGACAGGCAAAGCCGAGCCTTTTTGCCGACCCTGTTGGCAAGCCGGTTTTGCGCCCGGCCCTGTAGCGCGGTAGGGCTCTATTCAGGCCGCGTTGCGCCCCAGCGCCCTTCGGCTGCCTTCGAGATCCCACACAAGCGTCATCACCGCCAGCGGATCGTTTGGTGCCGCAAGCGAGAGCATGCGGGCCCCGGCCGCGCTCAGCCTGCGGAATTTCTCCCGCGCCCGATGATCCCCGATAAGGTCCTCGGCGGTGCCGGCCCAGCCGATCACCCCATTGTCGTCGAGCGCGTAGAGACGGCTCGGCGCCATGGCGACTCCGGCCTCCCGCTCGCGCTCCATCAGATAGCGCCGGCCAGACCGTCCCGTCCAAAGGACGCTGGCCGCCTCGCCCCCGCCCGAATCCGCAATGCTGTCATATCCGATCATGGCCACCCTCGAAAAACGGCCTCGCATTAGAGTGTTTCCGGGACAAGTGGATGCCACTTATCCGTTTCGGAAACGCGACAAGACAAAACCTGGAGACCTTTCGCCATGCAAAAATGGCGGAAATACCCTGGCCCGCTCCCCGAAAGAAGCGAAAATCTGATTGCCGACCGGCGACCGCGATGGCCAACCGACCCAAAGAGAACAAAATTAGAACAAATTGAAGGAAGCGTCAATCCCATGCACCTTCAAATCGTCCCACTCCTTGCAAGCGATGTCAAGATATTGTGTCCCGATTGCGGCAAAACACAATCTATCGCGTTCCAGTGATAAAAATCGCCGGCGACGGGAAAGCTCAGGACGCGGTCCCCGATTGCGCCTCAAGTTCGTCGAGCCGCGCCCGCAGCCGTGGCGAGATCGGCCGGGCCAGCCCCTTGCGCGCGTCCTCGAGCACCATGGCATCGGTCTCGGATTCGATGCGCGCGATCAGCGTCTTTAAAAAGTCCTCGCCCGACAATCCCGGCGCGATCGGCTCGAGAAATTTCGCCCGCGCCGTGCCCGGCCACAAAATGAGGCTGTTGCGTCCCCAATAGAGCCCCGAGGTCAGCGCCACGGGCACCACGGGCACATCCATGGCCAGATACATCCGCACGATGCCCGAGCGGTAGGCCGGCGTGTCGAGCGGCGCCCTTCGCGTGCCCTCGGGAAAGATGATGACCCGGCAGCCCCGATCGAGCGCGTCGCGCGCCTCCTCCATCATGGCCGGCAGCGCGTCCTTGCCCTTCTTGCGGTCCACCGAGATCGTATCGATCCACCGCGCCGCCCAGCCGAACAGCGGAATGTCGAGCAGCTCCTTCTTGGCGATGAAGGCCGGGTGCCCCACATGGGGCAGGATGGCAAAGATGTCCCAATCCGACTGGTGCTTGGCCCCGATGATGCAGCCGCCTTGCGGGATGTTTTCCACCCCGGTCACCTCGGTCCTGATCCCCACCACCCAGCGCAGGAAAAAAAGGTTCGAGCCGTTCCAGTACTGCGCGATCCCCCAGCCCACGGATTTCAGCCCCGGCGTCAGCTTGGCCATCAGCCCCACGATGATCGCCAGGATGATCGTGTGCAAAAAGAACAACAGATAGAACACCGCCGAGCGGATAGCCTGGACGATCATGGCAAGGCCCTCCCCGGGCCGTCAGGAAATCTGCAAAAAAACCCGCCGCACCGTCAAGCGCGAGGTGATCGCCGTCAGCCCGGCAATCACCAGCACGACGCCCACGATCCCCAATATGCCGCTGATCCCCAGCGCGAACTGCCCGAACAGAACGCCCAGTTGCGCGCTCGATTGTTCGGGCACCACGGTGCTCATCGCCGTTCCGGCAATGATGAAGAAGACGATGGCCGCCAGCCCGCCCACCAGCCCGCCCTTGAGCCCGAGCAACAAAAACCGCCCCTGGAATTCCCCCGCGATGAACGTGTTGGACGCCCCGATGAAATGGAGCACATCGACGATTTCCCGGTTGGTCGACATCGTCCCGCGCGTCGCGAACACGATGGCCAGCGCCGTCGCCACAAGGATCAGCGCCAAAACCAGTATCCCCGACACGACGATCGTCCCCGCCATCGTGTTGAGCTGCACCCGCCAGGCCGCATGGGTTTCAAGCGTCGCTCCGGGAATGGCCGAAATCTCGCTTTCCAGCCGCGCGATATCGGCCGCATTGGGATCGGCAAGTTGCACGATCACCAGCCGCGGGATGGCGAGATCGGAAAGGTCCAGCCCCTGCCCCAGCCAGGGCGCCAGCAACTCTTCGCTCTCTTCGATCGAAACCACCCGCGCGCTCGCCACCCCCGGCACCGCTTCGGAAAGCGACACGGCCAGCCGCAAATTGGATTCGATCACCTCCCCGTCGAGCGGGCGGATCTGGATGGTCAGCTCGCGCCCCACCTCGGCCGACCACCCCATCGCCGATTTCTGCACCAGCAGCACGCCGCCGAACGTCACGCAGGACAGAAACGTCATGATGCCGATGAGCAGCATCAGCGTGCGCCCCGCCACCGATTGCGCCGGAACGATCGGATTGGGGCGGGAAAAATTGAGTTTCAGCCCCTCACTCATGGATGGTGAGCTCCCCTTCATTGAGCAGCATGCGCGGATAGGCGAACTTGTCGAGCAGCGCCACCTCGTGGGTGGCGAGGATGATCGTCGTGCCCATCTTGTTGAGCTGTTCGAACAGATGCAAAAGCCGCTCGGACAATTCGGGGTCCACATTGCCCGTCGGCTCGTCGGCCAGCAAAATGTCGGGATTGCCGATCACCGCCCGGGCAATCGCCGCGCGCTGTTTTTCCCCGCCCGAAAGCACCGCCGGATGCGCGTCCATCCTGTCGCCCAGCCCCACCCAGTCGAGCAATTCTTCCACATTGCCGCGATAGCTCGCTTCCGCCTGCCCGCGCACGCGCAGCGGCAGGGCGACGTTTTCGAAGGTCGTGAGATGATCGAGCAGCCTAAATTCCTGGAACACGATGCCGATATGGCGCCGCATCTGCAACAGCCTGTCGCGGTCGAGCGCCGAAACGTCCTCCCCGAACATCGAGACGGACCCGCGCGTGGGCTTGAGCGAGAGCAGCAACAGCCGCAAAAGCGAAGTCTTGCCCGACCCCGAGGGTCCGGTGAGAAAATGAAACGAGCCCGGCGAGATCGCAAAGGTCAGGTCTTTGAGGATTTCCGGCCCGTGCCCGTATCGAAGGCCCACATTTTCGAACGCGATCAAACCGCTTTTCTCCGCGAATCACCCTGTTGCCGCCACTCTATCAGCCATCACCCCCCAATGGCCGCATCATGGCGGCGTTTCAAGAGTTTTAACCCGGCCCGCTTAGGGTCGGGGCACGGATTTTCGCTCAACCCCTTCGGTCCCGCGCGTGATTATCACCTGCCCCAATTGCCAGACGCGCTACAAGCTCGGCTCCGATGCCCTCAGCGCGGCCGGCCGGCAGGTCCAGTGCGCCGCGTGTTCCGAGCTCTGGTACGCGACCCCGAGCTTTCCCAAGCCCGCCGCCCCGCGCCGCGATCCCGAACCCACCGACGATGAACTGATCTTTCGCGCCGACGCCGATACGCTGTTTTCCACCGCCGACGAGGAGATGCTCGACGCCTCCTTTCTGCGCGCCCAGCCTCAGTTCCGCGCCGAAAATCACGATCCCGGGCATCAGTCCCCCGCCGACAGCGAGCCGCCGTCCGACCCGATCGATGGGGGCTCCTCGATCGACACCGCCGGCAACCGCGCCCGCATCGAGGCGCTGGCCAAGCGGCGCAACGGCATGCTTGCCGCCCATCCCATCGCCCGCTTCCGCCGCTTTTTCCGCATCGTGCTTGGTGTGTTCATCGTGGCGGCGCTGGTCGCCGCCTTCGCCCTGCGCACCGAAATCGTCTCCGCCGTGCCCCAGCTCGATGGGCTCTATCGCCTTGTGGGGCTGGGAACAAATGTGGTCGGACTTGATTTTACCGAGATTAAGACTTTGCGAACCACGCAGGACGGAAGCCCCGCCATTATCGTCAACGCCAGGATCTCCAACGTGACGAATCGCATAACCTACGTGCCATCGGTGCTCGTCAGCCTCCTCGATCAGGCCGGCGCCATTCTCTATGAATGGACGGTGACCCCGGCCACGCGCAACGTCCTGCCCGGCGATACCCTGGCCATCGACGCGCAACTGATCGGACCGCCCCAGGGCGTGACAAACATAAGACTGAGCTTCGTCGACGGCGCCAACGGCTCGCCGGCGGGGACCTGAAACGACCGGACAACAAGTCCATTCGAGCCAATCCAAAACGGCGCCTCGATGGTCTGAAGAATAAGGGTAGAGCCCCATGGCACGCATACTGGTGGCCGAAGACGACGATAACGTCCGCGCCTTCGTAACCCGCGCCCTCGAAATGAGCGGCCACGACGTGATCGACGCCTCCGACGGCGGCCTCGCGCTGGAAATCGCCAATGAGCACAATGGCAATTTCGATCTTCTGGTCTCCGACATCAAGATGCCCGTCATGGACGGCATCGGCCTGGCCCTCGCCATCGGCGCCCAATACCCCGCCATGACCATCCTGTTGATGACCGGCTTCGCCGACCAACGCGAACGCGCCCACGGCCTGGACGCCCTGATCTACGACGTCCTGGGCAAACCCTTCTCGCTGGCCCAACTGATCGAAAAAGTCGACGACGCACTGGCGGGGAAACCGGCCGAGATTATTCCGCTGGCACGCTCGGCGCTGTGAGCGTCGAGGCCGAACGGGGCCCTCGACCGCCCGGAACTGTCCCCGCCCTTCCCCTTCGTCGTCCTCGGGCTCGACCCGGGGACCCGCAACCCTTCCGCGTTCGCAAAGGAAATGGTTGTCACGCGCCGGCGCGATTGTTCGACTGACAAAACAGCGCGAACGCCGCCCGCATTGATCGGAGGGGCGAATATGGCAAAATGGCCCAGAATCAATTTCGACCCGCGCATGGGCAGCTCGAGCCCGAATTCTGATTGGAATGACTTTGAAGTCGCCGCCTATGCCAGTCATCGCTGTTGCCGCGATGACCGCTATCTTGTTCTGGAGCCTGAAACCGGTATTCGTCGCAACAATTGGTGATCGCGCGACCTTTGCCGAGATTTTCGTTGTCGCCGGGGCCATTGCTCTGATCTGCAGCCTCGCGGGTGCCGCCATTATGTGGCGCGACACACTCAGGCTCGTTCGCAGTCGAGCTGTATTCTATGGGGCTGCGAACGCGGTTGCGGCCGGTTTCTTTCTGGCGCTTTGGTACTACGGATTTTATCGCGGTCTCTACAACTCGCAGAAGGCTGACGTCACCATCATTGCGTTTACCTGGCCGCTGATCGCCATATTCGCAATGCAGATCTTTGCACCGAGCCTGGCCAGGCGCCTTTCGCGCATGGAATTGTCGCTCGTTCTGGTCGCATTCTTTGGCGCCGTTGCCATCGGCCTGGGGCGCCTGACAAGCCTCGATCTCACCGCCAACAGCGAGATATTGTTCGCATTTCTTGCCGCGTTCGGATCAGGCGTTTACCTGCCGTTCAGCCTCAAGGCGCTGATCGCGTTCGAGAACATCATTGGCTCCAAGGTCAAGGCAACCTTCTTCAGTGTCTCGCTCGCTAACGCCGCGGCGTTAGCGTTCGTGCTTTGCTATTTCGGGGCAACCGGACAACGGCTCTACTTTTACGCGTTCGATCCGACGGTCTGGGCCATCTGCGCGCTCATCGGGATCGGCACCTATCTTTTGGCCGAGATGACGTGGAACTGGGCCTTTACCGAGTTCAAGTCTCTCACCCTTTCCTCGCTCGTCTATTTTTCCCCTGCGCTCTCGGTCGTCTATCTCTACGTGTTCTTTGACGTGCCCGTATCGTCGCTCTCGGTGTTCGGCCTGGTGCTGATCCTGTTCGCGAACATGACCCTCCATGGGCGATACCAGTTGAACAACGCGCTGTTTTCGGCGCTGATCGGCACGCTTTTTGTGGCCCTTTGTTCATTTTTTGTTGTGCCGACCGACACACGATTTCTCACCGATCTGCTCTATTTCCTGTCGGGTGTCTTTGCCATTCTGGCCGGTTTCATTCTGAGCCGGGTCAGCGGGCGCAGAGCGCAGGAGATCGATGTCCGGTCCGATCTGGTTCGTAGCCTGCTTGAACTGCGCGACGGAGTGCAGGACAGGGACGACCTGATCGACACCCTGCTCCAATTGCTCATCGAAATCGAATTCACTCCCATTCTCGCCGAAAAGCAGAAAAGCGCTGTCGCATTCCGGGAAGGACTCAAGCAGATCGAGCCGTCGGAGCGGCTCCGTCAGACGCGGGCGGTTTTCGACCAATGGTACAACATTCACCGCGACCGCTTGTCGCTGGGGGAAAAGGCAGCCATTTGGCTCACAGGTGGCGGCAGTATCCTGTTCCTGGTGCTGGTGCGCGGTGACGACGTGCTCAGCCAGATCGGCGTGTTCATGCTCTCCGCCGGCATCTTGCTGGTGCTCTTTACGATCAGCGATTACGAAAAGAGCAATGTCCAGGGCTTCAGAAAACAGTTTCTGCGGCTTCAGGAAGGATTTTCCGAGCTTGGACGAACACTTTTCGTACCACGCTCGGTGGTCGAAAGCCGAGAGATCGGCAGTCTGGACGGCATCGACACCCTACGATTCCGCAATAACGCCGGGGAGATCGAAACCATATCGACCGGACGCGACCGGTCCGGCTTCCGCATAGTGTATTCGGGCACCGCTTTGCTCATGCTCGGCGCCCTATTTGCACTTCCCCTGTCCTCCAGCGACTATTCAGGCAATCAGCTCGACCGCATCATAAGGCCCGGCGTAGCCAACACAGGGCTTCAACTGCCATTCTTTTCCGATGAGAGCGACATCGTAATTGCCAGCTTCGCCTGGGACGCCAGCAAGGTGATTGCTGAAATCATCAGGCAGACCATCAGCGACAGGCTCGGCTATTCGGCTGCAGTTCAGGAGGCGAACCTGAACGATGTCTTTGCTGCGATGGCCGACCCCAATGGCCGCATAGATGTCCACCCCGATTTCTGGCTGCAAAACCAGCCAGAAAACCTCATACGCTATGTGAGAAACGAAGGCAGCGTTGCCCTTAACACGCAAAGTTACGAAGGAACGCAGGGAATATACGTCGCCGCGCCGTTCCCCGAGGCTGTGACGCGGATTTCAGACCTCGCCAACGCTGCCGTGTCGGCACGATACGATACAAACGGCAACGGCAGGGGCGAAATATGGATCGGTGCAGGCGACTGGCTCTCCACGGCCATCGTCAGGCAGCATCTGGAACGGTTCGAACTGGATCGGTTCTGGGATTTTGAGGTCTACGGAGAAAGCATCTTCCGGGCCAAGCTCGCCAGCTTCCAGGCACGCGGGGAATCGCTCGTGTTCTACGGCTATGAACCCGATTGGGTCCACGCCACATACAATACGATCGAACTTGATTCAGCGTGCCCGGCCGATGAACCCAATGCAGACGGTGACTGCGAATTGGCAAGCGTCGATGTTCACGTGGCCTACAGCGCGGCGCTCGAAGAGGACATGCCCTCCGTGTCCCAACTGCTTTCACGCATCCGGTTCCGGGCGCAGGATTTGAACGCCTGGCTCAGCGCGACCGCCCGAAGCGGGGTCGCACCAGAGGCCGTCGCCGCGCAATGGATCGCCGAGCACGAAACAATCGTTCAGGGTTGGCTCGAGGGTTCGTGAGCGACGGACGACGCTCAATCCCCCGCCCGCACCCACTCCGGCACACTATCGAGCCCAATCAGCTCATCCAGCGTCTGCCGTGGCCTCACCACATGCCACTTCCCGCCCTCGACGAGCACTTCGGCGATCAGCGGGCGGGTGTTGTAGGTCGAGCTCATCACCGCGCCATAAGCGCCCGCGCTCATCACCACCAGTAGATCGCCCTCGGCCACCTCCGCCATCTCCCGGTCGAGCCCGAGATAATCGCCCGTCTCGCACACCGGCCCCACGATATCGGCGCGAATGGTGTTGGCCCCCGCCCCCGCTTCCTGCATGGGCAGAATATCGTGATGGGCCTCGTAAAGCGTGGGGCGGATCAGATCGTTCATCGCCGCATCGACGATGACAAAGCTCTTTTTGTCGGTCTTTTTGACATATTCGACCCGCGTCACCATCACCCCGGCATTGCCCGCGATCAGCCGGCCCGGTTCAAGGATCACCTTGCACCCCAGCGGATCGGTATGCCGCCGCACCAGCTTGGCATATTCCACCGGATCGGGCGGGGGTGAATTGTCCTGTTGGTACGGTATCCCCAGCCCGCCCCCGACATCGACATGGCCGATGTCATGCCCCGCCGCCCGCAGCCGTCCGACCAGTTCGGCCAGCAGCTTAAAGGCGTTGTCGAACGGTTCGAGTTCGGTGATCTGGCTGCCGATATGCATATCGACGCCCACCGCCTTCAAATTCTTGCACGCCGCGATCCGTCCATAGACCGCCTCGGCCCGCGCGTAGGGAATGCCGAACTTGTTTTCCGATTTGCCCGTCGAAATCTTGGCGTGGGTTTTCGCGTCCACATCGGGATTGATCCGCACCGAGACCGGCGCGATCCTGTCCATCTCGGCGGCCACCGCGTTGAGCCGTTCCAGTTCGGGTTCGCTTTCGACGTTGAAACACAGGATTCCCACGTCCAGCGCCCGCCGCATCTCGGCCCGGCTCTTGCCGACCCCCGAAAAGATGATCTTTTGCGCCGGTATCCCGGCCCGCAGCGCCCGCTCCAATTCTCCCAGCGACACCACATCCGCCCCGATGCCCTTTTGCGCGGCAATCGCCAGCATCGCCTGGTTGGAATTGGCCTTCATGGCATAGGCGACCAGCGTGTCGGTGCCCGAAAACGCGTTCATCATCACCTCGATATGCCGGGTGAATGTCGCCTGCGAATAGCAATAGAACGGCGTGCCGATCTCCTCGGCCACCGCCGTCAGATCGACATCCTCGGCAAACATCCAGCCGCCGCGATAGGTAAAATGATGAACCATTATATCGTCCAAATCCAAAATCGGCGGCGCCAATCCAACTCAAGCACCCGCCCTTTGAGCCCCTTCGCCCCGCCGGGGAGAAGGGACGGGGATGAGGGGCCGCATCGGCCACGCCGATGCGTCAGCCAAGGGCCCAAACTAATTCCCCAGCCGCTCGCGCCAGCCCGCAACCTGCGCCATGACGTTTGCCGGCGCCGTCCCGCCGAAACTCGTCCGCGACTTGACCGAATTGTCCACCCCCAGCACCTTGAACACCTGGGAGGTGATCCGCTCGTCGATCTCCTTGAAATCCTCGATGGTCAGCCCTTCCAGCCCGCAGCCCTTTTCCTCCGCCGCCGCCACCGCGCGCCCGGTGATGTGATGGGCATCGCGGAACGGCACGTTGGCCGCCCGC
This sequence comes from Pelagibacterium halotolerans B2, assembly GCF_000230555.1. Lineage (GTDB taxonomy): Bacteria > Pseudomonadota > Alphaproteobacteria > Rhizobiales > Devosiaceae > Pelagibacterium > Pelagibacterium halotolerans. The sequence goes on from NC_016078.1 coordinate 2,968,061, forward strand.
ACCAGCCAGTCGGCCAGATCGGTCGCCGTCGAAAACCCGGCCCCCGCCGCCTGTGCCATCTTCTCGCGGTTGACGGTCAGATCCCCCATCATCCCGGTCATCGCCGCCAGCGCCAGCGAGAAATTGTCGAGCGCGTCAAACGCGATTTCCTTGTCTTCCTGCATGTCTTTCGAATAGGCCAGCGGCAGCCCCTTCATCACCATCAGAAGCGATGTGAACGCAGCAAAGATCCGCCCCACCTTGGCCCGGATCAGCTCCGCCGCATCGGGATTGCGCTTTTGCGGCATGATCGAGGACCCGGTCGAAAACTTGTCGGAAAGCTTGACGAAAGCAAACTGCGCCGACGACCAGATCACAAGCTCTTCGGAAAGCCGCGACAGATGCATCGCGCAGATCGACGCCGAAGACAGCGTCTCCAGAATAAAATCCCGGTCCGACACCGCGTCGAGCGAATTGGCCATCGGCCGGTCGAACCCCAGCGCCTCTGCCGTCATCTCCCGATCGATCGGAAACGATGTCCCCGCCAGCGCCGCCGCCCCGAGCGGGCTTTCATTGAGCCGCGCCCGCGCATCGAGCAGCCGCCCCTTGTCGCGCTCGAGCATTTCCACATAGGCCAGCATGTGGTGCCCGAAGGTCACCGGCTGGGCGCTCTGCAGATGGGTAAACCCTGGCATAACGGTTCCCGCTTCGGCCTCGGCCTTGTCCACCAGAACCTTCTGCAGCGTCTCGACCTGCGCCGCCAGCATATCGAGCGCGTCACGCACATAGAGCTTGAAATCGGTCGCCACCTGGTCGTTGCGCGAGCGCGCCGTGTGCAGCCGCCCGGCCGGCTCGCCGATCAGCTCTTTCAACCGGCTTTCCACATTCATGTGGATGTCCTCGAGCGCTCGCGAGAAGGTGAACGCACCCGCCTCGATTTCCCCCCGAACGGTCTCTAGACCCGAGACGATGGCGTCCTTATCGTCGCGCGTCAGAATGCCGGCTGCCTCCAGCATTGTCGCATGCGCTATCGATCCGGCGATGTCGTGCTTGTAAAGGCGCTTGTCGAAGCCGATAGAAGCGTTGATCTCTTCCATGATGGCGTCGGGGCCGGACGAAAACCTGCCTCCCCACATGCGATTGCTCATCGGCGCCTCTACCTTAAATAAATTTGCGAGTGAAGGTTTATGGATCAGGACGAAAAGCGAAAATCCCCTCGCCCCATCATCGTCGGCACGGGCCTTTTCGCAGCGGCGCTAGGTATAGCCGTGGCCGTCTGGGTTAGCAATGGCGGCGCCAACGCGGCAACCTGCCCGGTGCGCGCCGAGGCGGCCCAGGCCATCGACGACGCCGCAACCGGCGAGCTCGCCGCCCTTCTGCCCTCGTCCCAATGGCGCGATTATTCCGACCTGGCCTTCGAGGATGAAAACGGAAACCCCGTCACCCTCGCCGATTTCGCCGGGAAAAAGCTGCTCATCAATTTCTGGGCCACTTGGTGCGCGCCCTGCCGCGAGGAAATGCCCTTCCTCGATGCGCTTGAATCCCGATATGGCGGCGACGATTTCGAAGTCGTCGCCATAAGCCTCGATGTCGGCTCGGACGGTCCCACCGCCGCCGCGCTGTTTCTTGAAGAGATCGGCACGCAAAACCTCAAACTCTTCGCCGATCCCACCTACAAGCTCTTCGAGCGGCTGCGCAATGAGGCGGTGACGCTGGGCCTGCCCGCCACCATCCTCGTCGATGACGAGGGATGCGAGCTGGCCGTCCTGCAGGGCCCCGCCCATTGGGACACCCCCGATGGCCACCGGGTCATCGAGACGCTGCTCGATATCTGATCGCAATCGGGGTCCGTATTTCCGCTTACTAAAAATTGACGGTTGGAGCGCAGACTGATCCGTGGAGGAGCCGTCGATCGCGGCGGCGGGATTGCGGATTTAAAGATTGGCCGGTTCGAGCGTAGCTGTTCTGTTGGTCACCGATGCACCCTCGGGAGCATCGTTCCCGGTTGCCCGCTGGCCGGCCATTGCGCGGGTCGAACCCCTCAGCGAACTCGGAAAAATCGACCTGTCGCCCTTTTCCGCCATCCTTGTTGACGCCGATCTTTCCAGCAGTTCGACCATCGACCGGCTCAAAAAGAGCCTCCTCGCCCTTGAGCGCAACATCCCGCGTTATTTCCTCGTCACAGAGGGCCGTCGCGTTGAAATGGTCCAGGCCAACGTACTGGGCGCCCACGCCACCGAAACACGCCCGCTTACCGCCGAAGGGCTCCAGCGCCTGCTCACCAGCACGCTGCGCGAACCGCTCGATGAGTTGCCCGACACCGCGGTCACGGTCGTGGCGCAGGCCGCCTCGAAAGCCCTCGGCAGCGCATTTGAAGCCCTGCGCGCCGATACCACCCTCGATTCGGCCGCAATGGCCGCGGCCAGCAACGACATCGTCGACAGCGTCGGCGCGGGCGGGCTCGGCCAGTGGCTCGATACCGTGCGCGCCCATCATCATGGCACCTACCAGCACTGCCTGCTGGTCACCGGCGTCCTCACCAATTTCGCCCAGAAGGTGGGCATGAGCGGCGCCGATATCTCGAAACTCACCACCGCCGGCCTCCTGCACGACATCGGCAAGGCCACAATCCCCGTCGCCATCCTCGAAAAGCCCGGCAAGCTCACCCCTGAAGAATTTGCCGAGATCGCGCGCCATCCGGTCGAAGGCTTTGACTATCTTACGGCCCACGCCAATCTCGGCCCCGATATTCTGGCCGCCGTCCGCAGCCACCACGAATATCTCGACGGCAGCGGCTACCCCGATGGCCTCATGGGCTCCCAGATCGGCGATCTCACCCGCATCGTCACCATCTGCGACATCTACGGCGCGCTCAGCGAACGCCGCGCCTACAAGCCCGCCATGAGCCCGCCCGAAGCACTGGCCATTCTCGAAGACATGTGCACCGCCGGCAAACTCGAAACCGCCCTGGTCCGCGCCCTGCGCGAAGCGGTGGAAGCGCGCTAGAGCGCGTCCAGCAAAAGTGGAAATGCTCTAGGACCCGTTCGGCGCCGGCCGAACACCAGGATGGCAAGCGCGAACCGTTCTCGAGCGCCAGCGGGTCCTTCCCTTTCCCAATCCACCACCGTCACCCCGGCCTTGAGCCGGGGCCCAGTACACTCAGTGCCTGAGATAGAGTCACCACGCCGCCGCTTACTGGATCCTAGGTCTCCGCCCGCGATGACAGCGCCGCGCGGGCAAAACTGTCCCATTCTCGCCCTCAGCGAAAAAGCCCTCAGGCGCTCTTGTCGATCTGATGCGTCGCTTCGGCCCCCGCCGCAGCGCCAGGAGCATCGAGCCGCTCGAGGGCCTTTTGGACCATCATCGCACCGCGCTCCCTGGCGATCAGCGCGGTTGTGGCCTCAAGGCTGCCTGCCTCGATCCTGGCCATGCGGTGCAAAAGGATTTCGGCCGAATGCCGGATCAGCATGAGAGCGGCGCCAGCTCAGGCCCGCTTGTCGACATTGGCGCCCATCCCGGCAGGCGCCGGTGCGGGAGTGTTCTCGACGGCCTCGGTCAGCATGGAAATCATGCTCATTTCCATCTCGTGCTGCTTTTTGACCATCAGCATCTGGGCGGTCTGAACGGTCTGCGCCTGTTTCATCGCCACCGCCGTCGCGGCAATATCGCTCATTTTGGCCCGTCCCCGTCGCTTCTGCGTTCGGACCAAGTCTAGCCCGACCCGCCTAAGAAACCCTTACCCCCGATTAACCATTGCCGCTCAAGGCCCCCTCACCCAACCCTCTCCCCCAAGGGGAGAGGGAGCCCCCGGCGCTGCATTTTATCGCTGACGCTTCAGCAGGAAAAACCCTCTCCCCTGGGGGGAGAGGGTGGCCGGCAGGCCGGTGAGGGGGCCTTGAGCGCTCGCAAAGGTCACACCCGCAAGCCTCTCCCTACCCGCCCCACAGCGCAACCTGACGCCGCTTGAACACAACCACCAGCACCACCCCGGCCACGACCCCGCCCAGATGCACCCACCAGGCCACCCCGTCATCACCCCAGATGAACACATAGAAAAGCTGCGTCGCGACCCACAGCCCCAGCACCGCCCAGGCGGGCAGCGCCAGGGGAAAGGTGATGATCAGCCTGTTGAGAACGAACACCCGCACCTTGGGATAAAGCACGAGATAGGCCCCGATGATCCCGGCCACCGCCCCCGATGCGCCCACCAGCGGCCCCATGGCATCGGGAAACAGCCACAAATGCGCCAGCCCGCTCAACACCCCGCAGGCGAGATAGAACACCAGATATTTCCAATGCCCCATGGCGTCTTCGACATTGTCGCCGAACACCCACAAAAACAGCATGTTGGAGAGAAGGTGCAGCCAGTCGGCATGCAGGAACATATAGGTGAAAACCGTCGCCTGATCGGGCAGCCAGGGCGCCGGGCCCTCTACGGCCCCGCTCACCACCGCCGGGATCATCCCATAGGTGATCTGGCCGAAATAAAGCCCGTCCTGACCGCCCGCCCATTGCAAGAGGAACACGACGATATTGAGCCCGATCAGCCCGTAATTGACGAAGGGCCGCTCGATATGGGCGATCTTGTTGCTGTCATAGAGCGGCAGAAACATAGCTGGTTTCCCTTCGATGCCGGGCGAACCGGCTCTGTGCCTCTATCCGTCCTTGGCCGTCCCAGTATTCCTGCCTGGCTCCCACAAGACGTCCTTGCTGCCATTGCCATTGGCCACCCGGCCCAGAACGAACAGCAGGTCCGAGAGCCGGTTGAGGTAGCGGATCGCTTCGGGGTTGAGGTCGGGCTCGGCTCTTTTCGTCGCGACGCACACCCGTTCGGCCCGCCGCGTTATGGTCCGCGCCAGATGCAGCGCCGCCGAAAGCGCCGTGCCTCCGGGCAGAACGAACGAGGTGAGCGGCTTGAGCGCTTCGTTGAACGCATCGATCTGGCCCTCGAGCCATTCGGTCTGCCGCGCCGTCACCCGCAGCGCCGTATAGGCCCGCCCTTCGTCGGGCCCGGGCGTTGCAAGGTCCGACCCCAGATCGAACAGATCGTTCTGGATGCGCCCCAGCGCATGATCGACCCGCGCCATGTCCTTTGTGTGCAGCCGCGCCAGCCCGATCGCCGCATTGGCCTCGTCCACCGTGCCATAGGCCTCGACCCGCAGATCGTCCTTTTGCCGCCGCGGCCCGTCCACCAGCCCGGTCGTGCCGTCATCGCCTGTCTTTGTGTAGATCTTGTTGAGCTTGACCATCAGAAAATACCTGGGATGTCCAAGCGGGGTCAGGATGAGGCGAAAGCGGTAAACCGTGAGAACCGGAGCGAAGCGTATTTGAGATACATGAGCACCGGAAGCGCAGCGGTTTGCCGTTTGCAGCCCATCCTCACCCTGCTCAGCGTTGAGGACCGAAGAAATACAATGCCGCCATCAACAGCGCCACCGCTATGGCCTGCATGATGACGCGGGCCCGCATCAGCTTCTGGCTGGTGTTGCCCGATCCGCCCTTGAACATGTTGTAGAGCCCCATGCCCAGAATGACCGCCACCGCAAGGACGGCAAGAACGATCACGATATTGAGGGAGGTCTGCATGGGATCGCTTTCCAAAAAGGTCTCGATACGGAACTATACGATAGGGCGTCACCATCGGGTCATGCCCCATTTTGTCACCCCGTTCCACCCATTGCGGCAATGTTTGCAAATGTCGGGGTCCCGAACGCACAAGTCCATAGCTCTTCGCGCCATTGTTTGCGCCAAAATTCAGAATCCCAACCGCGCCCTGATGTCTTCGGGCGTAATCCCCAGCGCCCGCAGTCCGGCCAGGCTTTCCGACCCCCTGGACTTGGAAAGCTTTTCCGCATCCTCGCCGACAATCAACCGATGATGGGTATAGACCGGGCTCGGCAAACCCATAAGTTCTTGTAAAACAACATGAATATCACTCGAGGCGTAAAGATCCATCCCCCGGGTCACATGCGTTATCCCCTGGATGGCATCGTCGACAACCACCGAGAGATGATAGCTGGTCGGCGTGTCCTTGCGCACGATCAGCACATCCCCCCACCGCCCGGGCTCGGCCAGCCGCTCGACCACCGCGCAAGAAGGGTCCGGCATCGCCTCGCGGATCAAAAATTCCTTTTTTCTATCAAGTGCTTGCCCCATATCGAGCCGCCACTGCACGGGCACTCCGGCCTCGAGTTTTTCCAGCCTTTCGCCCCCCGAAAGATGCCGGCAGGTCCCCGGATAGATCGGCGCCCCGTCCGGATCGGTCCGCCCATCGCCCGCCGCCCGGATTTCGGCCCGCGTACAAAAGCACGGATAGAGCAAACCCTTGCTTTTCAGGCGATCCGCGGCAGCCCGATAATCATCGAAATGGGCCGACTGCACCCGCACCGGCTCGGGCCATTCAAGCCCAAGCCATTGTAAATCAACAAAAACCGCGTCGACAAATTCGGGTCGACACCGCGCAATATCGATGTCTTCGATCCGCAGCAGGAACGTACCGCCCAGCGCTTTGGCCCAATGGTCGGTATAAAGCGCCGAATAGGCATGCCCCAGATGCAAAAGCCCGTTCGGGCTTGGCGCGAAGCGGAAAATAGTTTGAGATGGGAACGACATGACCAGGACCAGATCCTCTTTGAAAGCCCCTACCATGAGCGCCCTCGCCACTCCAGCCCGGCTTCACGACGCCGAAGCGCTGGCCGTCCATCTCGAGGGATTAAGCCAGCGCGATCAACGCCTTGCCGCTGCCATCGCCCGGGCCGGCGAAGTGACCCTGCGCACCTCGCCATCGGGTTTTGAGGGCATGGCGCGCATCGTCTGCGGTCAGCAGCTCTCGGTCGCCTCGGCCCGCGCCATCTGGGGCCGGGTCGAAGCTTTGGGCGCGATAACCCCTGACGCCTATCTCGGCTTTAACGAAGAAACCCTGAGGAAAACCGGGCTGTCGCGCGGAAAATTCGAAACGATTCGCGGCGTCGCCCTCGCCATCACCGAACAGGGCCTGGACTTTTCCCAGGTCGACATGATGGAGCCCGATGCGGCCATCGAAACCCTCACGCGCCTCAAGGGCATCGGCCCCTGGACCGCCGAAATCTATCTCCTGTTCTGCGCCGGCCACCCCGACATTTTCCCCGCCGGCGACCTCGCGCTGCAAAAAGCCGTCGAACACGCCTTCGACCTTCCCGCCCGTCCACTGCCAAAAGAGCTGATCCCGCTGGCCGCCCAATGGTCGCCGCATCGCGGCGCCGCGGCCCTGATGTTCTGGCGCTATTTCTCGGCTATGAAGAATTCCGATGCCTGGGACGCGCTCTGATTTTTCCAACTCCCAAGGACCATTAATGACCGAACCCGTAAAGCTCTCCGGCCCCATGCTGCCCGCTGTTTCGGGCGCCGCGAAAAGCCTCGTCGTGCTCCTGCACGGCTATGGTTCGGACGGCCGCGACCTGATCGCCCTCGGCCAGTTCTGGCGCGACAGTTTCCCCGACACCATGTTCGTCGCCCCCAATGCCCCACATGTCTGCGGCGGGAATCCGTTCGGCTATGAGTGGTTTCCCCTCGACCTCGAACGTGACCGCACCCTCGCACGCCTCGCCGGCGCCGAAACCGCCCATCCGGTTCTCGACGCTTTCCTTGCCGACCTCTGGGCTCAGACCGGTCTTGGCCCCGCCGACACGATCCTCGTGGGCTTTTCGCAGGGCGCCATGATGGCGCTTTATACCGGCCTGCGCCTTCCCGAACCCCTCAAGGCCATCATCGCCTTTTCCGGCCTCATCGTCGCGCCGGAAAAGCTCGAGGCCGAAATCGCCTCAAAACCGCCCGTGCTGCTGATCCATGGCGATCTGGACGATGTGGTCCCGGTCATCGGCAGCGAAACCGCGCTGCCCAAACTCATCGATCTCGGAATAGACGCGCGGCTCCATATTTCTCAAGGCTCCGGTCACACCATCGCCCAGGATGGCCTGGACACCGCCACGGCGTTCCTGCGCGAGATCCTCTAGCGGATTGGATTCCCCGCACCTTTTCAACAAAGTTCTTCACAGCCCTGTCACAAGAGGCGTACACTATCACCATGGAATCGCCGGAGCGCTTCCGGCACGCGGTGAGAGCGCATTCAGGTTTGGAAGCGTGACGGGGAGGTTTAGTCCATGCCCCGGAGGATTTTGTGACAATTCACGTGTCACCCCAGGCCTGCCCCGCTCTCGTTCTGAACGCTGATTTCAGGCCGCTCAGCTATTATCCCTTGTCCTTGTGGAACTGGCAGGACGCGATAAAGGCCGTGTGCCTCGACCGGGTCCATATCGTCTCCGAATACGACAAGGTGGTCCGAAGTCCGAGCTTCGAGATGCGCCTGCCGAGCGTCATTTCGCTCAAAGACTACGTCCAGCCCGCCAAATACCCCGCCTTTACCCGCTTCAACGTTTTCCTGCGCGATCGTTTCCAGTGCCAGTATTGCGGCTCGCGCCACGATCTGACTTTCGATCACGTCCTGCCCCGCTCCAAGGGTGGCCGCACGACCTGGGAAAATATCGTTGCCGCCTGCTCGCCCTGCAATCTGCGCAAGGCCAATCGCACGCCGCGTGAAATCGGCATGATCCCGCGCCAGAAGCCCTATCAGCCCACGGTGCACGACCTGCACAACAACGGCCGGGCCTTCCCGCCCAACTACCTTCACGATAGCTGGCTCGATTATCTCTATTGGGATATCGAACTCGAGCCGTAAGCCGCTTTACGCCTTGCGCAACTGCCCGATGATGGCCAGCACCAGCAGCACCACGATGGCTGCCGAAATCAGCGCGTTGAACCCGGCCAGCGAGATGCCCAGCATCTCCCACTGAATGGCGTCGCAGGGCACGATCCGCACGTCGCTCATGTCCGAAAGCATGTCGAGACTGACAGCCGCCTCGCCGACCCCGGTGCAACTTTGCGGCCCGGGCCAGAACCCCCATTCGACGCCTGCGTGATAGCCGCCGACCCAGGCTCCCCACGCAAACAGCGCGGCAACCACGCCCATCAGCCCCGCGCGGAACGGCGTTGGAAGCTTGCTCCACACGACAAGCGCCAATGCCAGCAGCGGCAGCCCGATATAATAGGGCCAGCGCTGGGTCAGGCACAATTCGCACGGATAGAGCCCCCCGAGGAACTGGAATGCCAGCGCCCCGAGAATGGCGGCAAGCCCAAGACCGAAGGCCACTCCGGCCTTGAGCCGGTCCGATTCCGATAAAAGCAATGTCATGAGTTTGGTCCTAAGCCAGATAGCGGATGGCGACAAAGCCGCCAACCAGAAGCACTGTAAAAACGATTGTGACCAGACCAAGCCGCTGCTCGATGAAATCGCGGATCGGGGGTCCGAAGAAATAGAGCAGCGTTGCCACCAGAAAAAACCGCGCGCCGCGTGAAATGATCGAACCGAGAATGAAAACCGGCAGCGATAGCCCGGCAAAGCCCGAGGCGATGGTGAACACCTTGTAGGGCACCGGCGTGAACCCGGCGACGAAAACGATCAGCAAGCCGTAATCGGCGAACCATTGCTGGAGTTGCTCGAAAGCCGCGTCGTAATGGTAGAATTCGATGATCGGCCGGGCCAGCGGCTCGAACAGGAATGCTCCGATCACATAGCCGAAAATGCCGCCCAGCACCGAGGCGATCGTGCAGATCGTCGCGTTCCACCACGCCGATTTTCGATCCGCCACCACCATGGGGATCAGCATCACATCGGGGGGAAGCGGAAAGAACGAGCTTTCGGCAAAGCTCACTCCGGCCAGGGCATAGGGAGCCTGTCGGCTCGCGGCCATTTTCATGGCCCAGTCATAAAGGCGGCGAAGCATGTATCTGGTCGTCCCCAACTGGCGGGTGAGCGGGCCGGCAAGCCATGCTCCATCCGCACGCACTTTTCAATCGCGATCACGCCGGATTTACGGCATGGATCGACAGCACTTCGCAAACCCTAGCGGCAAAAGGTTCAAAAAGGGCCAAAGCCCGCGCAAAATGCACACCTATTGCACCGCGCGCGACAGAGCCTTTCGGGTTGCCTCAAGCACGGCCACAAAACGCTTCGACCGTTCGATCGAGGCTTTGATCTCGGCGATTTTTCCCGCGAGAAAGCGATCGGCGTCGAAGGTCTCGAGATCGCCCGTTTCCATTACCCGGACCAGAACTTCAAGCTCCGCAATACTCATTCCGGCATCTCGGGCCTGCGCGATCATGTCCAGCCGGTCCACGGTGTCGTCGGGATAGTCGCGATAGCTGTTGGAAGGGTCTTGGGAGGGCCGGGACGAAATCAGCCCCCTGCGCTCGTAAAACCGGATCGTATCCCGCGTCATGCCCGTCTGCCTTGCCAGGGCGCCCACCCGCATCGCAACTCCAAAACCGTTGACTGCACTCCATGGTTCTATTAAGGTCCATGCCCAATGGTGTCAAGATGACCGACCGGCCGGGAATGGAGGCTGTTGTGGGACCGATATGCCAAAGCTGCTCCATGCCCATGAGCAAGGACCCCCAGGGCGGTGGCACCAATGCCGATGGTAGCCGATCGACCGTTTATTGCTCGCTGTGCTGGCGGGATGGCGCGTTCGCCCAGCCTGGCTTTACGGTCGGGCAGATGCAGCAATACTGCATCGAACAATTGCGCAAGCAGGGCATGCCACACGTAATGGCATGGGCGTTCACCCGCTCCCTGCCGCGCCTGCAGCGCTGGCGGAACTAGCCTTGGGCGTTCTCGACCAACTCGCCGGCGCCCTGGGCCGCAATGATGAACAACCCAATATCGCCCTTGCCGAACGGCTCGTTGCCCAAAGAGACCGCGCCGCCATTGCCATCCTGGTCGATGCGCTGCAGGGAACCGGAAAAGCCGTTGCCAACGACGCCATCAAGGTGCTTTACGAGATCGGCTATCGCGCACCCGAGCTTATCGCGCCTCATGCAAGCGCCTTTCTCTCCCGCCTTGGGATGAACGCCAATCGCCAGACCTGCGGCACTTTGAAAGCTCTTCAAACCCTTGCGCCGCTTGAACCGGATTTGCTGGCCGGGCATCTCGATACCATTCTGGCCGCCGCTGACGCCGGCTCGGTTATCGCCAAAGATGCAGCCATGGAAATTCTGGCGGCGCTGGCCCGTACGGGCCACTACGAAAAAGCGGCCCCGATCATGCTCGATCGAATCGAAACGGCCCCCGTCAATCAATTGCCCGCCTATGCCGAGCTCGCCGCCACGATCGCGACCGGCCAGGACCGACCACGGCTTCTTGCCATCCTCGAAAACCGGGTCGCCGCGATCTCCCAGCCTGCAAAGCAAAAGCGCATCGCCAAAATAATCCGCACCCTCTCGCGCTGATCGGTGGTGCCCGGCAACAAAATCGCGCAGGAACTCAAAAAGGCCGCCATGGGGCAATTGACGCGACGTCCTGTTTGCCTATAGTCCGCCGCGACAAATCTGCTGCGGGTGTGGTGGAATTGGTAGACGCGCTGGACTCAAAATCCAGTTCCGAAAGGAGTGCCGGTTCGATCCCGGCCACCCGCACCATAATTTGCTCCGGCGCTCATGCGTGTCACGCGGCGCAAAAAGCATACTCCGACTCCCGGTCCGACTGGACTGCTCAGGCCCGCGCTATCCGCCTCCTTGCGGACAACTGCCCCTCTCCCATGTGAGTCGGGGGCATCCTGGAAACCGTCGCGCTGTCACGGCCCAGAGCATTTCCGCTTTTCTTCGAATCGCGAAAATCCTCTAAGTTGTTGTTTCGTCGCGCGTCCGAACCGCAAAACCGTTTCCACTTTTGCTGGACGCGCTCTAGCGCCAGAAGGGTTTGAGGCCGACCAGCGCGTCGCGCGCCGCCTCCGCTTTCGCCAGCGTATCGGTTGCGTCGGCGCCCGACAGCACGCCCTCGGCGCCTGCCATGTCGTCCAGTCCGTTCCGGGCCAGAAGACCGGGCGCCGCCGCAAGATCGTTGAGCGTGCCCAGCTTGTCCTGCACGGCCTGCAGCCCGTCGATGAACCGGGCATGGCGCTTTGCGGCCTTCTTGCCGGTATAGAGCCCGGCAAAAAATTCGCTGCCATAGCGCAGCTTCTTGGCCAGCTTGCGCACCTCGTGCCGGTCCTCGTCCCCCAGTCGGGTCAGCCCATCGCTGCGCTTTTTGAATTTGCGGAACGATTTTTCCAGTGCCTCGGCAGCAAATTCGCCGATCCCGCCCCCGCGCGCCGCATCGGGAGCGTCCCGCCACGCCCCCACGGCGACCCACCCGGCAAGATCGACCATCAGCGCCCGGGCCCGCGCCGAACCCAGAACCGCTTCGAGCCCGCCATGCGCGTCTTCGCGCAACCGGGCAATGGCAATCCGCAACTCTCCGGACCGCGCCCGGTCATAGAGCACGTCGAGATCGCGAACATCACCCAATTGTTTCGCCAGCCATTTGAGCTCGTCGCGAAAATGGGAATACCGCTCGTCCTCGACCACCGGCTTGAACAGCGTGAGCGCCGAGCGCAGGCGCCGCAGCCCCACCCGCGCCTGATGCAGCGCCTCGGGTGGGTGCCGGCGCAATACGATATCTTCATTGAGCCTGTACTGCCGCAGGCAGGCCCCGGCAATCGCCGCAAAACCGTCCTCGACCCGCTGATCGGCCGAAAGCGGGATGAACTCGGCCTTTGCGCTTTCCGCCACCGCATCGAGCAGCCGGTAGCCGCGCTCCGATTTTGTTGTCACCCCGAGCCGCACCCCGGCCAGCGCGTCGAGCTCCCGGGCCAGTGCGAACAGCGCGTGGGGCGCGCCCGATTTCAGTTCCAGTTCGATCTCGCAGAACGCGCTCCGCCGGTCGTCGGCAAGGACAATCCCATTATCGACCGCCACCTCGATAACGCTGTCGCCGCGCACGATATCGAGACCGTGCCGCTCCACCTCGAGCGAAAACAGTGGCGCCAGAGCGTCCAGCGTTTGCGGCGGCAATCCGGCCAGCGGGGTATCCGCGCCGAGCTCGGGCCATTCCGATGACACGGGCTTTTCCCATTCCCGGCGCGCGAAAAGCCCGGCAGACTTGCCCTGCGCCGCCTTGACCGTCTGGACGTGACGCGTCCCGTCAAATCGCGTCCTGAGCGACAGGCCCGCCATGGCCAGTGAGCGGCCGGGCGTGTCGAAATAGACGGAGCGTAAATTCCGCCGTTCCATCTCCCCCTGCGCCTCGCCCCACTGAAGAACGGGCCCCGCAGCCTGCGGCGCGATCTGGAGCTTGAGTTCGATTTCGTTGGCCATGGAAAGAACCGCCGGGTCGCAAAAACACCCTACACAATACGAAATGCAATTTCAGGGCAATCGCGGAACGGCTGGAGGTCTTTTGCATTAACCTTTTGTCCATCAAGGTTAACGGGTCCCGGGGAATACGGCCATGCTGTCCATCGAACCGCTGAACCAGGCCGATATCCCGGCAACGGCCAATCTGCATCGCCAGAATCTGCGTCTGGGACTTTTTCCCAAACTCGGCCGGCATTTCCTCGGCCTCTATCAGGAAAGCTTCGCCCGCTCCCCCTACGGCATCGCGCTTGTGGCCCGCGACGAGGATGCGGTCGTCGGCGCTCTGTTCGGCACCACTTCGAACGCCGAACACTACCGCTGGGTCACCCGCAATTTCGGCTCGAAGCTCGCGCTGGCCGGCTGCGGCGCCATGATCACCCGCCCCCAGGTCGCTCTCGATTTCGCCCGCACCCGCGCCGGACGCTACGCAAGAGGCGTAGCCCGCCATATCGGGCTCTTGCCGTCAGTGTCGAGCGCCTCCAATGGCGCCCCGCGCCCGGTTTCGGTCCTCAGCCACATCGTCACCGACGTCAATGTCCGCCGTCGCGGCATCGGTCGCCGGCTGATCGAGGGCTTTGCCGACCGCGCGACGGTGCAGGGTGTCCATCGCGCCCTTCTGGTCACCGAGGAGGGTGGACTGGGCACGCCGTTCTTTGAAAGACTGGGCTGTCGTCTGGTCGGCCGGCACAAGAGCCAGGACGGAGCCACACTGAGGGAATACAGGCTGATACTCGATGAGGAAGGTGCTTATGAGGATCTGGATGGCGGTCGCGTCGCTTACACTGTTGTGCGCGCCTATCCAAAACGGCTGGGCGCAGCGCCCTCCCTCTCCCAGCGCCCCTGAAATCGTCAGTCCGGCCACCCATCAGAACGGGGCCGAACCGCTTTCTCCCAACGAGACTCATCCCAACGCCAAGCGCCTGGCCAGTGAAGTGGCATTGGCGCTGACCACCTATTCCCAGGCCGAAACCACCGGCCAGATCGCCGAACGGCTCGATTTTGCCGGCCCCGGGGCAGAGGCGTTGGCGGCCACCTTTCATGTGCCCGGCGCGTGGTCGCAGGGCCGCATCATCTATCCCCAATTGGGCGGTCTCGGCACCGGCGCCGCTTCGGTGATGGTCGTCGTCGAACAGATGGTCGGCACCCCCGAGGGAATACAGGTCTTCATCCGCACCCTCGATGTCAGGCTGGCGCTGTCGGGTGGGGTCTGGCGCTTTGCCGATCTCGCTTCGATCGGCGGCACGCTGATAACCGAGCCGGCCCCGCTCACGCAACAAGCCCTCGCCGTCCTCAACGATCCCCGCATCGAAATGCCCGATTCGGCCCGTTGGGATATTCTTTCGGGCGGCATCTCTCCCGATCTTCTCGCCATCATGGCGCGTCTCGCAGAGCGCACCCCCTATGGCGTCGTCACGCTATCCCAGGGCCATCCCTATGAAGTGTTCGGCACCGACCGCCAGTCCGATCACACACGGGGCCGGGCGGTCGATATCTACAGGCTGGGCGACACGCTGGTCATCGACGGCCGGGCGGAGGGTTCGGAGATTCACCGGGCCGTGCAATGGCTCTACGACCAGCCCGAAATCCGCCAGATCGGCTCCCCCTGGGCCCTCGATGGGGTCGGCGGCAAATCGTTCACCGATCGCCTGCATCAGGACCATCTGCACATCGCGGTAGCGCGATGAACAAAGATCAGGCGCGCCGGCGTTCGGGCTCCTCTTGTCCCGCCTGCGCGCGATCGTAAAGCATGCGCGCCCGCGCCACTTCATCCTGATGCGCCGCCGCCCAGTCCCACAGCGCTCCGATCGGGCCGGTCAGCGTAGAGCCCATTTCGGTCAGCGTATATTCCACCCGCGGCGGAATTTCCGCATAAACGGTGCGCGTCACCAGCCCGTCGCGCTCGAGATTGCGCAGGGTCAGCGTCAGCATGCGTTGGGACACCCCGTCGATGGCCCGGCGCAACTCGGAAAACCGCATGGTGCCACCCTTGAGCCGGCCCACCACCATGACGCTCCATTTGTCGCCGATCCGGTTGAGGATATCGCCCATCGCGGTGCAAACCGTCGCTTCGTCGGGCTCGATATTGGCCATGGCCAAACCACCTTTCAGATTGAATTAAGGTACATATAGGCCCCTTGGTTACCAAAGGGAACCCTTGGCCAAAAAGCCACACGCTCCAGCTTGCCGTGCACAGAGCCGGCGCGGGCATTGTTTAGCCAAAATTGCCCTGTTATGGATCGAACCAAGCTTTAACTGAACGATAACGGAGTGAGCGCGGTGCAGTCTGTCCGGCGGTTGCTGTCCATTTGTGTCCTGGTTCTCGGCACCCTTTCGGCCACCCTGTCCTCAGCCCTCGCGCTGCCCCAGTTGCTCATCGACATGCGCACCAATGAGGTGCTGTTCGAAAACGAGGCGGGCATCCCCTGGCATCCGGCTTCGCTGACCAAACTGATGACCGCGCTCATCGCCTTCGAGGCCATCGAGACCGGCCAGGCCTCGCTCTCCACACCGGTCATCACCTCGGCAAACGCCCTTTCGGTCGCGCCTTCGAAACTGGGCCTGCCCGAAGGGACCGCGATCACGCTCGAGGACGCGCTTTACATCCTTGTCGTCAAATCGGCCAACGACATCGCCGTCGCCATCGGCGAAACGATCGCCGGCAGCGAGCCGGCCTTTGTCGATATGATGAACGCCCGCGCCGCGATCATGGGATTGACCGGCACCCATTTCGTCAATCCCCACGGCCTGCACGATCCCGCCCAGGTGACCACCGCGCGCGACATCGCCATGATCGCCCTCACCATCAGGGCGCGTTTCCCCCAGTATGATGCGTTGTTCTCCACCCGCACCGTGGCGCTGGGCGAGTCGCGCTCCCATTCCAACAACGAGCTTCTGACCGGTTTTTCGGGCACCGACGGCATGAAGACCGGCTATGTCTGCGCCTCCGGACTCAATATCGTGGCCACCGTAACCCGCGGCGGACGGCAATTGATGGCAGTGACCTTGGGCGCCAACTCATCGCGCGAGCGCGGCGAAATGACCGCTCAGATGATGTTCTCGGGCTTTGCCGGCGGCTATCGCGGCACCGGCCGCACCGTGACCGCCATCGCCAATCAGGCCGGCCTTGCTCCCGTCGACATGCGGCCCAACATCTGCGGCGCCGGCGCGCCCGACTATTCCGAGCAGCGCGCCGAAATCTTTTCGGCCGGCCTTGATGGCCAGATATCCTACCTCACCGACACCATTGTGCCTCCCACCCACACGGTGGCGACATTGGGCAGGCTCGCCGATGTGCCCCTGCCCCGCCCACGGCCCGATTCGGCCATGGCACAAGCGGGCATTCCCGGCCAGTTGCCCGCCAGCGGCTTTGGCGATTCCTCGATAGTTTCGCTCACGCCAAGCCCCTGAAATCCCTATTCGCCCGCCCGGGCTTTCGTGACCTCATAGCGGGTTGCCGCGTCCTCCTCGCGCATGGCGAGCCCGTGGCCCTGCTGGCGGCAATAAAGCGCTATGTCGATCCGCGCCACCGGATCGGTCGCCAGAACGGCGATTGTGTTTCCCGCCCCGACACCTGCCAGGGCCTTTTCCAGCTTGAGCACCGGCAGCGGACACTTGAGCCCGCGCGCGTCGATAACAATATCGCTCATTGCTTTACTCACCTTTGCGCCCGAAGGGACAGTTTCCGGGGTGAGCGGGAAAACGTCGAATTGGAAACACAATATTCACTCCGCAATAATACTGTTGGGGACTTGCTGTAGGGGGACAGTACCATGGCCCAGGCCAGACAGGCAGTGCCGCGCAAGGCCGAACCGCCCCGGCTCGACGACCGTTTGAGGTTCCTGACCAATATGCCCGGACGCTATCGTCTGGAAAAGTGGGACGGTGCCGAGCGCAAGATTCCCTATTTCGCATGCCGCGTGCAGCGCATTTCGCCGGTGACCATGTTCCTGTCCGCGCCGATCGGCGGCAATGTCAACGATTGGGTGACCGCCCATTTCGAGGAGTTCGGCGTGTTGCGCGGCCAGATCACCCGTCCTTTGGGTTTCGGCTTTGCCATGTCGCTCGAAATGAGCCAGGAGGAGCGCGAACGGCTCGCCTCCCACGTTCTCTGGCTCGAAAAGCACAAGAATTTCGAAGTCTCCGAACATCGCCGCTACCGGCGCATCACGCCCAAGAACCCGCAATCGACGCTCATTGTCGCGGATGGTTCGATGATCGATTGCTTTGTGATCGACATGAGCATGACCGGCGCCGCGGTGTCCGCCGATCTCGATGTCGAGATCGGCATGCCGATGGCCCTGGGCACCGTCGTGGGTCGGGTGGTGCGCATGCTCGATCCCGGCTTTGCCATCGAATTTCTCGCCCGCGTCGATTTCGACGGTCTCGAGCACCAGCTCATCTGCCCCCGGCCGGACCTGCGCAAGCGGCTTGCGGCCGCGTCCAAAACGCTTCCGGAGAAGTGCTGAAATACCCCTGGCGTTTCGCCGGCCCTATTGTCCCAGCAGCATCACCCAATGGGTGCCATAGGCCGAGTTGGCATCGTAAACGGCGGCGAACCCGGCCCGGCTCGCATCGGCCTGCGCCAGGACATCCGCATCGGCCGGACTGTTGCGCCAGCCCGAAAAAGTTTCCGCGAAATTGGTGTATCCGGCCGAAAGCCGCATATTGGCGACCCCCGCCGGCCGGGCCGGAGGATTGCCGGTGCTTGCATACTGGGCAGCAACGGTCTGGGCCTGCGCGTCGAGCGCCGGATCGGCGCTCAACGGCGCCGCGCCGCGCGTCGCGCGATACTGGTTGACGATCCCGAGCGCCGCCTGCCGATCCATCTGCGCGCCCGGTGCGCTGATCTGGGCGACAAGGCCCGGCGCCAGCCCGCCCCCGCCTGAGGGCGCGCCCGAACAGGCGGCGAGCCCGCCAACGCAGAACAGGGCAAGCGCCACAGCGCTCAGGCGGGCGGGAGCTATCTGGGGGGTCATGGTCGGGCCTCTCTCATCCGGGGAAATCTCCTGCCCCTAAGAGCGCAACAAAGCCGCAAAATTGCGGCGCATCCGTTACCGCCTGGTTAACCCTGCCCGCCATGCGGGCCCAGAACCGAACCAGCCCCCCGACGTTAACCATGCGCCCGATTGCCTGTGGCAATCGTTAACAAAACATTGCCAACTGGCACACAGATTGCGACGTCTGGGGAGAATGGCGCCCAATGCGTGCCAGAACGGGACACATGTCCCAGATTGAAACGGAACCGCGCAAGTGGACACGAGCAACACCGAGAAAAGGACGATTTCGGGACACCACCTCCCGGTCAGCCTTTCCGTGCCCCGCGCCCGGCCGTCCCTCGCCCGCTCGGCGCCCCAGGCGGCTTTCCTCGCCCAATTGATTGAATCGGCCCGCGCCGGCACATCGGCCTCCGCTTCGCGCGAAACCCGCGCCAGCCAGTTCTATCGCTTTACCGAAACCAGCGACGAAAAGCGCGTCCCCATGGGCTACCGCAAATCGGTCTCGGCCTGATCCGGAGCATTTCGAGCGAAAACATGTCCGCGACCGGATCGGGGATGGGCGCCACTCTTGCGGTTCGGAAACACGGCCGGCCCGAAAAAGCCTCAGACGGCCACGACACCTTCGCTTTCGGCCACCGCCATCATGAGCGGCCCCACGCCCTTGGAATCGTCGGGCGCTACAGCTTCGGAAACGTAATAGGCCGCGGTGCCGTCACGATATCGGCCACCGAACCCGCCCAGCCCCGCCACGTGGCAGATGTCGTTGAGGACCAATCGGCCCGTGCCATCCTTGCGCAGCGAGTGTTTCTCGAGCCCTTCCAGGGCCTGCCTGCCCGGTTCCCCGTCCACTCCGGAAATCCCCATCCGGCTGCCCGCCAGATAGAAATAGGCAAACATCGCCGTCGCCGAAGCCTCCGCATAATTGCCCATAAGGCCGGGCTGGTCGGTCACCTGGTTCCAGCGCCCGTCGGATCGCTGGTGCCGGGCGAGCCCTTCGGCAAGCGCGCCGATGGCGGTATCGAGCCAGTCGATTGGCCCCACCAGCGCGCGAACATCGACAAGCGCCATCGCCAGCCACCCCATGGCGCGCGACCAGAGCGCGCGCGAGCGGCGCGTCTCGGGGTCTGCCCAATCCTGCGCCCCAGCCGCGTCATAGCCGTGGCTGTAAAGCCCCGTGCCCGGATCGGCCAGCAGCGACAGTGCCGATTTTAGCTGGGACAGCGCGTCTTCGATAAGATCGGGACGGCCGAAATGCTGCCCGTATTCGATCTGGAACGGCAGCCCCATATAGAGCCCGTCGAGCCAGACCTGATGGGGATAGCGCAGCTTGTGCCAGTAATTGCCTGCCGCGATCCGCGGATGGCGGGCGAGCTGGCCGGCAAGGCGGTCGGCGGCGAGCCGGTATTTGGCCTCACCCGTCCGGTCCAGCAGCGCGATCAGGGCGCGGCCCGAATGGATATTGTCGATATTGAATTCGTCCGGATCGTATCCGGCCAGCGCGCCATCGGCGCTCACCTGCGCGTCCACGAGCCGTTTGAGATGGGAAAACCATGGCCCCTGCGGATCGGCGGCATCGAGCAGGATGAGCCCGCGATAGATGCAGCCGTCTTCATAGCACCAGTCGCCCTGCTTGTAGGACGCATAGGAGGACGCATAGGCGTCGAAATAGGTTTCGAGCATCATGCGCGTTCCCTGATCGTATCGGTCTGTGTGGTCCCGGTGATCCCCGCGATCTGGGGGTAAAGGACGTTTTCGGTGATGATTCCGCCATGGCGGAGCGACGGAAGCCCGAGGGCCATGTCCGGCACGTCCGCCACCGCTTCGGGCGCATAGGTCACGCTCACATCGGCGATGGTCAAACCGCTGACCGGCGCCTCGGCCAGCCCCAGCACATAGGCCAGCGCATGATGGGCATTTTTCACCTCGGTGCGCTCGAACCTGATATCGCCGATCTTAGGCGTTGCCGCGCTGACCGGCGCCGGCGCCCGGTTCTGGACAGCGTCCGATCTTCCGTCCGGATCGCAGAAATAATGGGAATTGATCGACAGGGGCGTTTTCACCCCGTCCATCAGGCAATCGCTGAGCACGATCCGCGCCACCGCGCCGCCCCGTCCGCGCCGCGTCTTGATCCTGAGGCCCCGATCCGTATCGCGCATGGTGCAGAACGCCACCGTAACATCGGTCACCGACCCGCTCATTTCCGACCCGATCACCACGCCCCCATGCCCGCGCTCCATAAGGCAATGCCGCACCGAGACATTGCGCGTGGGAGCCGGTACCGTACCGTCGGGCCAGATCTTGCCCGCCTTTATGGCAATGCAGTCGTCGCCGACCGAAAAGCGCACCCCCACGATCTCGATATCGGTGGAACTTTCGGGATTGAGCCCGTCGGTATTGGGGCTGTCGGGTGGATTTTCGATAGCGAGATCGGCAAACACCGCCCCGGCACAATCGAGCGGATGGATCGTCCAGCTCGGTGAATTGCGCACGGTGAGCCCCGACATCTTCAATTGCGTGCAGCGATTGGCGAAAACCGTACGCGGTCGCCGCGCGCCCTCGCGCGTTTCCTTGGGCCATTCCCACCAGTCGCCCTCGGCGCCCGCCCCGTCGATCACCCCCTTGCCCGCGATGGTCACACCGTCGGCATCGATGGCGGTCAGCAGCGAGCCATAGCATCGGGCCGGAACACCCTCCCAGCTTGCCTGCTGCCGCCCATCGGCGCCAAACGCCTCGAGCATCCTATAGGCGCCACGGTCGGCCACGCCCTTGATCGTTGCCCCCTCGGGCACATGCACGAACAGGCCCGATTTGAGAAAGACGGGCCCGGTGCGCCAGATGCCCGGCGGCACATAAAGCGTTGCCCCTTCGGGCGCGGCGCTGATCGCCGCCGCAAAGGCGCTCCCATTGTCCGCCGCGCTCTCGATGGCGCCATGGTCACGAATATCGACAAGACCGGTTTCAGGCGGCGTGACAAAGTCGATATTTCCCATCCGCTCGACGGCCAGTTGGTACCCGATCCCCGGCACCAGCCCTTCAAGGGTCACGACCGGGCGCTCGGTCAGCCCGTCCTGGGCAATCATGCCCTCCGAAAAGAGCTGCCAGCGCAATGGCTTGTCCAAACGGTCCCTGCCCCCGCAGCCGGCGAGTTCCACCGTCAGGAGGCGGGGCGCGAGGACCAGCACATTGATGTTGACGTCAAAAGACATGGAACCACAAACCGGAAGGAAAGGACCGGCGCGGGGAAATGTCCCCCGCGCCGCTTGCTCTGAAATCAGCGCGTGGCGCGGGCCAGCGCGTCATTGGTACCATCGATGATGGCTTGCGCGGCCTCTTCGGCCGAGAGCAGCCCATAGGCGAACTCTTCGAGCACGCCCTCATAGGCAGACCGCACGCCCGGATCCTCGAAATAGGGCGAGGGCTCGGGCGCATCGGCCGCCAGGACCAGGCGATTGGCTTCCAGATCGGCACTGGCGAGCAGGCCCTCGGCCTCGAGGATGTCCACAGCCGCCTGCGACGCGGGGATCGCCCGCTGGGTGCCCATCGGAATGACCCCGTCTTCCTCGACCATCAGGCAGTTGAGGATTTGCGCCGCCGCTTCGGGATTGTCCGAATTGGCCGAAATGGCGAAGGTCATCGAAGGCTTGCGGAAGATACCGTCATTGACCGCGCCTTCGATGCGCGGAGCCGGGAACGGAGCGAGGGGCGATTCACCCTCGAACGGACCCGAGATCTGCGAATAGGTCGAGTTCCATTCATAAGAGGAAGCAACTTCCCCCGCCGCCCAGTCGCCGCGTTCCTGAAGATTGGGATTGCCCATGCCCGCAATGGTTTCCCAGGATTTGACGACGCCATTGTCCACAAGGCCCTGGTAGAATTCGATCGCCTCGGCGAGCGTGGCCACATCCCAGGCGATCTCGTTGCTGACGGGATCGATAAAGCCCACGCCGGTCTTCTGGCTGGCATAGAGCGCGGTGATCAGCATGGCGTTATAGGTCGCCGCATCGAACGGGTAATAATTGTCGCCCAGTTCCGATTTGAACGTTGCTGCGGCCTCGGTCATCCCGTCCCAGCTATCGGGCACATCGATGCCGGCTTCGGCGAACGTTTCGGTGTTGGCAAACAGCACCCGGCCGGTGATCGAAACCGGCAGGCCATTGAGATGCCCATTGCGCGTGCCGGTCGCCAGAAGGCTGTCGCTCCACTGGCTCAGATCGATGATGTCGGCATAATCGTTGAGATCGGCCAGGCCCGTTCCATCGGGCGAAAACAGCGGCAGCCACGGCCAGTTGACCTGCATCAGGTCGGGCTCGGTGCCGCCGGCCAGTTGCGTGGTCAGGCGTTCGAGATGGCCGTCGAAGCCCGTAAATTCGGGGCTGATATTGTGGCCGTGTTTCTCGCCGCAGATCTGCAGCGCTTCCTGGGTTGCAGCGTGGCGGGCATCGCCGCCCCACCAGGAGACACGCAGGTCGGCGGATTGTGCGGCGCTCAGCGCCGTTGTGGCCATGAGGCCGCTGGCGAGAACCAGAGTGACTGTACGTTTCATCGGAAAATTCCTCCCTTCGATGTGTTGCAGTCAGAGATCGGCGCCCTCCTCCGGGCGCCGGCCGGATTGACGATCCTCAGTTGGCGGCCAGGGAGACGTTCTGGCCGGTGTTCGGATCGAACAAATGGAGCTGGGATTCCGAAGGGCTGAGCGAAATCGCGCCATCGGAAACCATTGAAGGATTGTATTGGTCGCCGGGCACCACGACGGTGAATTTGTGGCCCTCTATATCGACATAGAGGTTGACCTCATGGCCCATGAATTCGACATGGCTGACAGTGCCGGAAAACGCGTTCGGCGTACCCATCGGCACCACCGCCAGATGCTGGGGACGCACCCCGAGCGTGAAATTACCGCCCGCATCGGCGGCCAGCCGGCTGGCAAGCTGATTGCCGAAAGTGACCGTCTGGCTGCCCAGCGAAAGGGCCGGCGCCCCGTTGCGCATCAGTTCGACCGGCACCAGATTCATTTCCGGCGACCCGATGAACCCGGCGACAAATTCGTTTTCCGGGCGGTTGTAAAGCGTCACCGGATCGGCAACCTGCATGATCCGCCCCTCCTTCATGACGCAGATCCGATCACCCATCGTCATGGCTTCGGTCTGGTCGTGGGTGACATAGACGACGGTCGAGGAGGTCGAGGCCTGCTTGAGCTGCTTGTGCAGATCGGTGATCCGCACCCGCATCGAGGCGCGCAGCTTGGCGTCGAGATTGGAAAGCGGCTCGTCGAACAGGAACACTTCGGGCTGCTTGATCAGCGCCCGGCCCACCGCCACGCGCTGGGCCTGCCCGCCCGAAAGCTGCTTGGGGAGCCGTTCCAGCAATTCCCCGATTTCGAGCATCGTCGAGACCCGCTCGACCCCTCCGGCGATTTCGCCCTTGGGCCGGCGCTTGATCTTCAATCCGAACGAGAGGTTGTTCCTCACCTTCATATGCGGATAGAGCGCGTAGTTCTGAAACACCATGGCGATGCCGCGATCGCCCGGAACGAGGTTGTTGATCACCTTGTCCCCGATGCGGATTTCACCGCCCGTGATGGTTTCGAGCCCCGCGATCATGCGCAGCGTTGTGGATTTGGCGCAGCCCGAGGGCCCCACCAGCACCATGAACTCCCCGTCCTTGACCTCCAGATCGATCCCGTGGACGGCCTTGAACGCGTTGCCATAAACCTTTTCGACGCTCGAAAGCTTTAGATTTGCCATTTTCTTATCCTTTCACGCCGCCGGTCGAGATGCCCTCGATGAAGAATTTCTGCGCGACGAAGAACACGAGCAGCGAAGGCAGCAGGGTCATCACACTCATGGCGAGGATCTGGTTCCACTGAAACGCCTCCGTGATGTCGAGCGAGAGCCGCAGGGCGAGGGAAACCGGGTATTTTTCCACCGATGACACATAGATCAACGGCCCGAGAAAATCGTTCATCGACCACATGAACTGGAACAGGCACACCGAAACGATGGCCGGCGCCAACATGGGGATGACGATGAACACCAGCGTCTGGATGGTGTTGGCGCCATCGACCCGCGCCGCTTCCTCCATGTCGCGCGGAATGGCGCGCAGGAACTGGATCAGCATGAAGACGAAGAACGCATCCCCCGCCAGCGCCGAAGGCACCCAGAGCGGCAGATAGCTGTCGAGCCACCCCAGATCGCGAAACAGCAGATATTGCGGAATGCGCGTTACCACATTGGGCAGCAGCAGCGTGGCGATCACCGTTGCGAACAGGATCTTTTTGAACGGAAATTCGAACCGCGCGAACCCGTAGGCCACAAGCGTCGCCGAAATCGCCGTACCGATCACCTTGGGAATGATGATCCACATGGTGTTGAGAAAGAAGTGCCCGAAATTGTACTGGGTCGAGGTGTTCCAGGCATTGACGAACCCGTCGGTTGTCGGATTTTGCGGAATGAAGCCCGGCGAGGAAAAGATTTCCGAATTGGTCTTGAACGCCGCCCCGATCAGCCAGAGCAGCGGATAGATCATGATGAAACCCACCCCGGCCAGAATCGCGTAGCGGATGATCGCCGAGATCTTCTGGTTGCGCCGCGTCCTGGCGTTGTGGGCCTCGGCCTGGGCCAGGGCGCGCGTCGCTTCGGACGGCGTATTAAGGCTGGAGGCTGAAATATGCGTGCTCATCTCAATTCCTCCTGTCGCCGGCGTAATAGACCCAGTGGCGCGACGACCAGAAGGCGATGACGGTCAGAACCATGATGATCGCGAACAGGACCCAGGCAATGGCCGAGGCGTAGCCCATGTCGAACTGGCGGAACGCCTTGTCGTAGATGTAGAGCGGCAAAAGATAGGTCGAGCGCAGCGGCGCCCCCGTGCCGTCGGTGATGATGAAGGGCCCGTTGAACTCCTGGAACGCCTCGACCATCTGCAGGATCAGGTTGAAAAAGATCACCGGGGTCAAAAGCGGCAGGGTTATGTAGAAAAAGATCTGCCGCTTGTTGGCCCCGTCGATGGCCGCCGCCTCATAGACATGGGTGGGGATCGACTGCAGCGCGGCAAGGAAGATCACCATGGCCGAGCCGAACTGCCAGACCCGCAACAGGGTGATCGTATAAAGCGCGTAATCGGGATCGCCGAAAAAGCTGATCGGCTCGAACCCCAGCGAGGTGATCACCATGTTGACCAACCCCACATCGGCGAACATGTAGCGCCAGAGCACAGCGATCGCCACCGACCCGCCAAGGATCGAGGGCACGTAATAGGCGGTGCGGAAAAAGCCGATGAACTTGAGCTTGTAGTTCAGCACATAGGCGATAAACAGCGCGAAGGTCAGCTTGATCGGCACGGTGACGAACACATAGGTCAGCGTCACCTGCAGCGCCTTGTGGAAGGTGCGGTCGGTAAAGAGCAGCCGCGTATAATTCTCCAGCCCCACCCAGATCGGATCGGACAGCAGCGGATAGTCGGTAAAGGACAGATAAAAGGAAGCGGCGAACGGGATCGCCGTGAACACAAGAAGCCCGATGACATAAGGGGCCACATAGACAAGCCCCATCCATTTGTTTTCGCCGCCCATCACATTTCTCCCCGGTTGGCCGTCGAGCCCCAGAAAAGACAAGTGCCGGTCCGGTGACAAGCATGGCCGATGGCGGAACGGCCGGGCGATGGTCGTGTTACGAAAATGTGCATCATGACGCTGGGTTGAAGCGCTGCCCGCGGCCTCCCGACCGAAAGGACAGCACCCTTTCCCTATCTCCTCCCCTATAACTTGCCCGATATCGGAACAAGTTATCATATGTCTTGCATTAGACAGGCGTGTGCGGCAAAACGGAATTCACGGTTTCGGAGAAAAAGATGGATAAAACCGAAGGTCTGGTTCTTTCGGGCATTCCCGCCGATGCCCTGTCTCTCAAGCTGTCGCGCTCGACCATCAAGATGCGCCACACGGCGACCTGGCGCGTGGAAAAATCCAACGAGGTGCATGACCTTGTCGTCTGCATTTCGGGCAATGCCCATTACGAGCTCGATGGCGAACCCGCCTCGCTCTCACCGGGCGAAGCCATGCTGATTCCCGCCGGCGCCCGCTTTGTGGGCCGCATGGGTCCCGGCCCGGTCTATACCGGCTTTGCCCAGCATTTCACGCTCGATCTGTTCGGCCATGTCGATCTCATCAGCCAGATGGATCTCAAGCGCACCGCCCGCTTTTCGCGCTGGCGCGTTATCGAACCGCTTGTACGCCATTACCGCGAGATCGCCCCCGCCTCCTCGACCACACTGGCCCAGTATCACATCTTCATGGTGATCCTGATCGAGTTCATCGAGGAAGCCTTCATCCGCTGGCGTGAACAGGCCCTCGTCAACAGCGCCGGGCCCGATGCGCTCTCTTTGCACATCATGCTCACCGCATCGCTCATCGCCGGCAATCCGTTCAAGCCCGGCATTTTGGAAGATGCGCTGGGATCGCTCCCCTATAATCCCGACTATTTCCGCCGCGCCTTCAAGGATCGCATCGGCTACACACCGGCCAAATTCTGCGAGTTCAAACGCCTTGAGCAGGCCATGAACATCCTGTCGGCCGGCCATTCGGTCAAGGAAACCGCCGCCATCACCGGATATCCCGACGTCTATTACTTCTCGCGCCAGTTCAAGCGCTATATCGGCACCTCGCCCTCGGCCTACCGTCTTTTGAACCGGGCGCGGGAATCCGGCCAGTTCATCGACGGCGTTTCGCGCGGTCCGGAAAATCCATGAATCTGTAATATAATTATTCAATTGAAATCATATATGTTGTGCCTATAGTGGCGGCACTCCTGCCCACCCACCCCCATTTTCGGAGATTTTCCCATGAGTTTTGACCCCACCGGCAAGCATCTGATCGCGGGCGAATGGGTTTCCGGCGCGGGGACGTTTGCGTCCGAGCCGGCCTCGGGTCCCAGCCATGACTTCGCCATGGGCACGCCCGAGCTTGTCGATCGGGCCGCAAAGGCGGCCGAAGAGGCGTTCTGGTCCTATGGCTATTCCTCCCGCCAGGAGCGCGCGGCGTTTTTGAACCTGATCGCCGACGAGATCGAGGCGCGCGGCGCCGATATCACCGAGATCGGCACTCAGGAAACCGGGCTGCCCGCCGCCCGCCTCGAGGGCGAACGCGGTCGCACCACGGGCCAGTTGCGCCTCTTTGCCGAACACATCGAAAAGGGCGATTATCTCGACCGCCGCCACGACGCGGCGCTGCCCGACAGAAAGCCCGCCCCGCGCCCCGACATCAAGATGGTCCAGCGCCCCATCGGCCCGGTTGCCGTGTTCGGCGCATCCAACTTCCCGCTCGCCTTTTCCACCGCCGGGGGCGATACCGCAGCGGCGCTGGCCGCCGGCTGCCCGGTCGTCGTCAAGGGCCATGGCGCCCATCCGGGCACCGGCGAGATCGTCGCCCAGGCCATCGACGCGGCGCGCAAGGCACTCGGCCTGCATCCGGGCGTGTTTTCGCTGGTCCAGGGCGGCGACCGTTCGGTCGGCCAGGCGCTGGTCCAGCACCCCGACATCAAGGCCGTCGGCTTTACCGGCTCGCTCGGCGGCGGCAGGGCGCTTTACGATTTGTGCGCGGCGCGTCCCGAACCCATCCCGTTCTTTGGCGAGCTCGGGTCGGTCAATCCCATGTTCGTTCTGCCCGAAGCGCTCAAGGCGCGGGCCGGCGAGATGGGCAAGGGCTGGGCCGCATCGCTGTCGATGGGCGCCGGCCAGTTCTGCACCAATCCCGGCATTGCCGTCCTGATCGAAGGCGAGAGCGCAAGGAGCTTTGTCGAGAGTGCCAAATCGGCGCTGTCGGAAACCGGTCCCCAGACCATGCTCACCGACGGCATCGCCAAGGCCTATCGCGATGGAAGAGACAGGATCGCCGCCTCACAGGGTGTGCAGGAGCTTCTGACCTCGACCTGCGACCTGCGCAACGCCACGCCCTATCTGTTCGAGACCGATGGCGACACCTGGCTCGCCAACCACGACCTCGGCGAAGAGGTGTTCGGCCCGCTCGGTCTGGTCGTTACCGTCAGGGACGAAGACCAGATGCGCGCCATCGCAAAATCGCTGCAGGGGCAATTGACCTGCACGCTGCACATGGACGCCGGCGACACCGAACTGGGCCGTTCGCTGATGCCCATTCTCGAACGCAAGGCGGGCCGGGTTCTGGCCAACGGGTTCCCGACCGGCGTGGAAGTCGTCGATGCCATGGTGCATGGCGGCCCATATCCGGCCTCCACCAATTTCGGGCACACCTCGGTCGGCACCCTCTCCATCCGCCGCTTCCTGCGCCCCGTCGCCTACCAGAATATCCCCGACAACCTGCTGCCGGGCGATCTGCGCTAGGGAATCTCGGCCCGTTTCCACCAATTGTCATCCCGGCCTTGAGCCGGGATCCAGTACACTGTGCGCTCAAATCCGCGCACCAGCACCGCCCTTAGAGATCGATGCCGTTCTCGTTCAGCATCGCCGCCACATTGACCGTCCCGCCCGAAGCGATCGAGCGATTGGCGGCGATCCCGGTCAGGATCGACCAGGCGCCATCCACATGCGATGACGACCGCCCGTAAAGATCGGCATCCATCCCGCTCGCGTCAAAGAGATACCCCAGCATGATCGGGTCGGCCCCGCCATGCCCACCCGTTCCGGTCCACACATCGATCTGCCGCGGCGCTTCCCCCGCCATATGCAGCATGGTGGTCATGGCATCGTCGACCGGCTTTTCGCGCTTGCCGCCAAACACCCCATGCACTTCCACATGCTTGTGCACGAGTTCGCCCTTCGTGCCATGAAACCGGATTTCCAATCCCTCCCACGGGCTGTAGGCGCACAGCGTATAGTTCAGCATCGCCCCATTCCTGTACCCCGCCTGCACGGCCATCGTGTCCTCGATGGTGATGTCAGCGGCAAAAACGCAGCGGTCGCGCTCATAGCCGTCGAAATCCTCGGCATCGAGATAGAGCGCCTTGAGCTTTTCGTCCTTTTCCAGATCCATGCGCAGATCGCACCTCGCGGCCACCGGGCAGGTGTGGCACCGGTCCGAACGCCCTTCGAGCCCCATCGCGTCGGCCATTTCCGGCGCATAAAAGGCCCGCCGTCCCAGCGCCGAAACCGTTTCCGGCACCGATCCGAGCCACCAATTGACCAGGTCGAAATGATGGGTCGATTTGTGGACCAGAAGCCCGCCCGAGCGCTCCTTGTAGCGATGCCAGCGCCGGAAATAGTCGGCCCCGTGCACCCGGTCCAGATGCCAGGAAAAATCCACAGCAACGATCTCCCCGATCGCGCCCGATTGCAGGATGTCCTTGATCTGGGTCCGGGCCGGCGTATAGCGGTAATTGAACGTCACCGACACCTTGCGCCCCGTTTCCCGCTGCGCGTCGAGGATCGCTTTGAGCCGGGTGAGGTCCGTGGTCATCGGCTTTTCGGTCATCACATCGCAGCCGCGCTTCATGGCGGCGACGATATATTCGTGATGAAGATCGTCGGGGACCGTCACGATCACCGCATCGGGCTTCTGCTCGCTAATCATCTGCCCGAAATGCTCGGCGCGATAGGTCGCGACCCCGTTTCCGCCGCGCTCGGGTACGCTCTGCGCCGACAGCGCCAGCCTGTGCCCGTTGACATCGCACAACCCGACAAGCTCGGCCTTGCCTTCAAATGTGGTGGTGATGGCGTCGCGAAACATCGCATGCCGCGCGCCGGTCCCGACGATAGCGTATTTCAATGATCGATCCCCGATAAAATGCGTGCGATCGGCCCGGCCGGGCCAGCCACTCCACTATCGGATGCAAGCCGCCTTCAGTCAACAAGCTATCATATAAATTTATAATATCAGACTGACAAGTCAGCCATGATGCTGGTTCCGCGTCCAGACAAAGCGCGGTTCATATCCGAAGGCCCGCCGCGCCTTGTCCGAGCTGAACCCCGACGCCACCCCCGCCGGCAGGCCGGAAATATCGGTACCCGGCGCATAGCGCGCGAACAGCTCCCGCGTTTCGATCCCGTGCAGATTTTCCGCGCCCGAAAGATTATAGACTCCCGATTCCACGCTCTGGGCCTCCAGCGCCTGACGGCACCCGATGGCGATGTCGCGCGCATCGGTCCGCGTCCACAACAGGAACCGGTCACGCTGCGGCTCGGCCAGCGCCCGCTCGATCTCACCCTTGAGATCCTGCGGCGCCCGCACCCCCATGATGCGGAAAGTGAGCACATTGAGCCCCTTTTTCGCAAAATAGCCCGCCGCCGATTCCCCGGCGATCTTGGAGAGCGCATAGGAATTGCCCGGCCGCAGGGGATGGTCTTCGCTCACCGGCGCGAACACCGGGTCCGCATCGGCAAACCCGTAAACCTGCGCGCTCGACGCCAGGATCACCCGCCCTACCCCCAGCGCCGCGCTGGCATCGAGGCAGTTGAAATGCCCCGCCACATTGTCCGCATAGGTCCGCGCATCGGGCACGATCCCCGGATCGGACCATGCCGCCATATGCACCACCGCCTGCGGCCGCACGAAAGCGAACGTTCCAAAAACATCTTCGGGCCGCGAGACATTGCCCTGCATGTAGCGCACCCCCGCGATCCTTTCGGGCGCCGCCGCCAGATCGAGACTGGTCACCTCATGGCCGGCCCCGGCCAGTTCGGAAACAACGAACCGCCCCACCCGGCCCGACCCGCCCGTCACCACGATCCGCATTTCAAACCTCCTCTTGGCAGCACGCTAAAATTAGTCATACTGGTGCTAGTAGTATTAATATCAAGACGCAAGATGAAAACCGACGCCCCGCCCAGCCTCGCCGCCCGGACCGCCGACCGCCTGCGCTCATGGATCGCCGCCAGCGGCCTGGTCTCGGGTGCCCGCCTGCCGCCCGAGCACGCCCTGATGGCCCAGCTCGATGTCAGCCGCACCGTCCTGCGCGAGGCCGTTGCCGGTTTGCGCGCCCAGGGCGAATTGACCAGCCGCCGCGGCTCGGGGGTCTTTGTCGCCCGCATGGCCGACGATGGTGGCATCCGCGTCCGCGAGGAGGGCGAGGCGGTCAATCCCCACGCCATCCTCAACCTGCTCGAGGTGCGCCTGGCGCTCGAGGTCGAGGCCGCCGGCCTTGCCGCCCGCCGCCGTTCGGCCTCCGATCTTGCCCGCATCGAGGCCGAATTTGCCGGTATGGAAGCGGCCCGCACCCGCGACGAACTCGTGGCGCGCGATTTCAGCTTCCACGTCGCCATCGCCGCAGCCACCGGCAATCCCCAGTTCATCTATGTCATCCGCCAGGTCGGCGACCGGGCCTTCCCGCGTGAGCGTGGTTGGTCCACCCCACCCGCCAATGGCGAGCGCTACGCCGAACTGCGCCTGCGCGAGCATCAATCCATCCTGCGCGGCATTGCCGAGGGCGACGCCGTCTTCGCCCGCGACGCCATGCGCCACCATATCCTCGCCAGCGCCCAGCGCTTCCGCGCCGCCATCGAGGCCAATTCATGATCGTCACCGACCTTCGAACCACCCCGCTCGTCCTGCCCCTCGACCGCCCCATCGGCAACGCCACGGCCACCATCACGAAATTTTCCTGCATCGCCATTCATCTGGAAACCGACGAAGGGCTTGTGGGTGAAAACCTCATTTTCACCATCCGCCCCGAACAGCACAAAATGCTCGACCAGATGGTGCATGTCCTTGCCGACGCGGTGATCGGCAAATCCCCCGATATGGTCACGGCCTTCTGGCAGGACGCCTGGCAGCGCATCAATTTCATCGGCTTTGTCGGCGTCTCGATCATGGGCATTTCGGCCATCGACGGCGCCCTGTGGGATTTGCGCGGCAAGGCCGCCAACCGCTCCATCGCCCAGCTTCTCGGCCAGGCCCGCACACGCGTTCCCGCCTATGCCAGCGGCGGGCTGTGGCTGAACCAGGACATTGACGAGATCGCCCGCCAGGCCGCCGATTTCGTCGCCGCCGGGTTCGGCGCCGTCAAATTGCGGCTGGCCGGCAACGCGGCGATCGATGTCCCGCGCGTCGCCGCCGTGCGCGAGGCGATCGGCCCTCAAGCCGGGCTGATGATCGACGCTAATCAGGCCCTCGACGCCAAAGCGGCCATCGCTTTGGCCCGCCAGCTCGAACCCTTCGCCATCGCCTGGTTCGAAGAGCCCGTCCCCGCCCACGATCTCGCCCATTCCGCCCAGGTGGCGCGCGCCCTCGATATCCCCATCGCCTCGGGCGAAAACGAATACACGATCCACGGCTTCCGCCGCATGCTCGAAGCCGGCGCCGCCGATATCGTCATGCCAGACCTGCAACGGGTGGGCGGGGTCAGCGAGTTCATGCGCGTCGGCGCGCTGGCCGCGGCGTTCGATACCCCGGTCTCCTCCCACCTCTTCCCCCAGCAAAGCCTGTCGCTCATGGCCGCCATCCCCAACGCGACCCTGCTCGAACATCTCGATTGGTTCACCCCGCTCTATAGCGAACCCATGGAGTTCGAAAACGGCCACGCGCTGATGCCCGACCGTCCCGGCTGGGGCTTTTCCTTCGACCCTGCCGCCCTTGCCCATTACGCCGCATAAGTAATAAGATAAGTTTTCTAACTTGTCTGTCATCATATGTAGTGATAGGACAAATCCGCTATTCGGTACGAGGGAAGAGAAATGAAGATCGTCGACGTCAAGGTCCGGGTGTTTGTCACCACCACACGGCGGCATCAGGACGCGGCGGGCCACGCCCATCCCGGCGATCCCCACAAGGTCAAACAGGGCCTTCTGACAATCGTCGCCGATGACGGCAGCGAGGGCCATTGCTTTGGCGTCCCCGAGATCATGCGCCCGCACGTGATCGAAAAATTCGTAAAGACCGTGCTCATCGGCCAGAACCCGTTCGACCGCGAACGCCTCTGGCAGGAGCTGGCCCATTGGCAGCGCGGCAGCGCCGCCCAGTTGACCGACCGCACCCTCGCCGTTGTCGATACCGCGCTCTGGGACCTGGCCGGTCGCGCCCTAGGCGTGCCGGTCTATAAGCTGATCGGCGCCTATCGCGACAAGGTGCCCGCTTATGGCTCGACAATGTGCGGCGACGAACTCGAAAATGGCCTCGCCACCCCCGACGATTACGGCCGCTTTGCCGAAAAGCTGGTCAAGCGCGGCTATAAGGGCATCAAGCTCCACACCTGGATGCCGCCCGTCTCCTGGGCGCCCGACGTCAAGATGGATCTGCGCGCCTGCGCCGCGGTCCGCGAGGCCGTCGGCCCCGACATTTCCTTAATGATCGATGCCTTCCACTGGTATTCGCGCACCGAGGCATACGAGCTGGGCAAGGGCCTCCAGCAACTCGGTTTCGACTGGATCGAGGAGCCGCTCGACGAGCAATCCATGTCGTCCTACGCCTGGCTGGCGGAAAATCTCGATATCCCCGTCCTCGGCCCCGAAAGCGCGGCGGGCAAACATTATGCCCGCGCCGAATGGATCAAATCGGGCGCCTGCGATATCCTGCGCACCGGCGTTCACGACGTGGGCGGCATTTCCCCCTCGCTCAAATCCATAGCGCTCGCCGACAGTTTCGGCATGAACTGCGAAATCCACGGCAACGGCGCCCCAAATCTCGTCCTCGCCGCCATCGCCCGCAACGTCCGTTGGTACGAACGCGGCCTGCTCCACCCCTTCCTTGAGTATGACGAGGGTTTCGACTATCTCAACTCCCTCGCCGACCCCATGGACGAAAACGGCTTCGTCCACCTCTCGGACAAACCCGGCATGGGCGAAGACATAAATTTCGCCTTCATCGACGACAATCTTGTTGAGGGCTGAGGCGCACTCATAGCGTCTTTAGAGCGCGTCCAGCAAAAGTGGAAACGGTTTTGCGGTTCGGACGCGCTATAAAACAAAGGCTTAGAGCCAAGGATTTGATTCAATCAAATCCTGAACGGCTCTAAGGGCGATAAAATCGGCTCACGCGCAGGCGGATATCCGTCGGATTGCCAATCTTGGCCGACTGTCCGCGCGCTTAACCGCCGGACCTCGCCCGACGAACGGCCCTCACCTTTCCGCTGCTCCCGCCTCCACAGAAAAAGCGCTCGCCACCATCGGATTCAAGCCCCGAAACGCCGATTCCGGGCGGCATATCCAGCCGCTCGAGCACGTCGCCCGTTTCCGGGTCGATGCGGCGAAGGTCGCTCCGGCTGTCTTCCCACGTCCCGTGCCAAAGCTCGCCATCCACCCAGGTCACGCCGGTGACGAATCGATCGGACTCGATGGT
Organism: Pelagibacterium halotolerans B2; assembly: GCF_000230555.1. Classification (GTDB taxonomy): domain Bacteria; phylum Pseudomonadota; class Alphaproteobacteria; order Rhizobiales; family Devosiaceae; genus Pelagibacterium; species Pelagibacterium halotolerans. The sequence continues at coordinate 3,002,540 of NC_016078.1, forward strand.
GCGGAGCACTTTTCCGGTTCCGGGATCAACCTGATGGATCTTGCGACCGCGATGCTGCCCAACCCAGAGCGAGCCTTCCGCCCAGGCCAGCCCGGAGTCGCCGCCGGCGCCGGGGGCGGGTATTGTGGCAAGGACTTGGCCGGACTTGGGATCGACTTTTTGGATCACGGCATCGGCAATCTGGAACAGATGCTCGCCATCGAAAGCGGTCCCTGCATGGGCGGCGACGTCGAGCGATCTTGAAATTTCCCCGCTTTGAGGATCGAGGGCCCTCAGCCTGTCGCCGGTTGCCAGCCAGATATGAGAGCCGTCGAAGCTGACTCCGGCCACATCGTCCACATCGGGAAACGGACCATATTCGCGGATGATGTCGGCGGCTGAATGTTTCATCTGGCACCCAAAAGCCCTTGATCAAGACGGATACTCTAGCTGGAAATCCCCATGGCGGGGAGTAACAAGCTTGTCGGGAATCCGGGCACGCGCGATGCGATCCAGCGGCACGCCCGCCCGCGCCCGAACGCTTCGACCTTGCCGTCGCGGGCAAGCTCACGGAGGGCGCGCTGAATTGTGCGTGGGCTAACGCTCAACGCCAGCGCCAATGCCGAACTCGACCAGGCCTCGCCGTCCCCGAGCAGAGCGAGCACTTGGGCATGGTCGTCCTCGATGGGCGGCGCCAGCACGACGACGCGGCACGCCGTGTCGGGTCGCAGAACAAAACCCCGCTTGGTTGCGCTCAGCTCTGCCAGCGGTCTGATCGCATTGCGTAGCCGGGCCATTTCAACACGCAGTCGCGCGCGATGTGACTCGTCGGCATGCCGTACCCCGAAAGCGCGTTTCAGAAGCGTTTCGCGCGGCACGTCCTCCGGCCATGCCTCCGCAAGGGCACGGATGAGGGCGAGCAGAACCGGCCGGGCGGCGAGCGAAACGATCTTTGTCCCCGTGCGCACGACGTTGCGGCAGGCGTCCACAATGAGCGTATCGGCGGTCATCAGCTTTTCGACCTCCTCGAGATGAAGCAGCCGCTCGACGTCGCGCGCGACCAGGCGCGCCGCCGGCGCCCCGAACGCCGCCACTGCCTGCTCGACCTCGGCCACCAGCGCAGCAATGCCCACGTCTTCCGCCGCTCGTTTTGCCCGCTCCAGGGCACTCCAGGCAGGCTCTGTCCTGATGCGGCGAATGGCTATACCCGCCACCACCAGTTCTCGCCCGACCAGCGAAGCGGGTGGCAGAATGTCGGCATCGAATTCATCGAGCACGTCTTGGGCTTCATCGAGACGACCGATCAGGAGAAGGTGCCGGGCTTGCAGATAGCCGGCATGCGCTGCGTTCCGTCGGTCGCCGGACATCTCGAGGACCGCCCGCGCTGCATTGAGCGCTTGCAAGGAACGGCCAAGATCGCGCGTGACAAGGGCGATTTCGGCCCCGGCGACAGCACAACGCGCACGCGCCACGGGCTCTTTCGGACCGAAAGCACGTGCCGCGCTTGCCAGAAGCTCCCTGGCGCGCACAAGGTCGCCGAGCTGCGCCATCGCGATGCCGCGCAACGCCAGCGCCGGCGGGTCATCGCGCAAGGCGATCCTCTTGAGCGCGGCGAGCGGATCGCCGGCCGAAAGCGCGCGCGCGGCGGCAGCGATCAGCGAGTCCATTGAAATCCCGTCACACTTGTAACTCTCACCCGATCCCCTGCGCGCGCTAGCCTCTTTCCATCGCAACCGCTGGCAACGGCGAATACGATGGGAGAACCGAAAATGACAGTGCGCGCGGCAACGGAAAAAATCGCTTCGTCACCCCGACCCTCGGTCGATGCGGCAGGCTGGCTGGCGCTTGCCGCTGCCCCGACCTTTGCGCTCATGGCCTGGATTTCTGCCATCGGCACACCGGGCATGACGATATGCTCCGCCACCCCCGCTTTCGTGCCGATAAACGACATGGCCCTCATGTACGCACTGATGAGCCTCTTTCACCTGTCGCAGTGGATGAAGCTCCTTTCCGCCCGTTCGCGGCGTCCCAACACTCAAACCGAAGGAGACTGACAATGCAACATACCGTTGTTACACACGATGACTGGCTGGCGGCCCGCCGGAACCTCCTGAAAGACGAAAAGGACCTCACGCGTTTACGCGACAAGGTCGCTCGCCAGCGGCTTGCCCTGCCCTGGGTGCGCATCGACAAGCAGTATGTTTTCGATACGCCCGAGGGCCCGCGCACGCTGGCCGATCTCTTCGAGGGCCGGTCGCAACTTCTTGTGCAGCATTTCATGCTCGCGCCGGGATGGAACGAAGGCTGCCCGAGCTGCTCCTATATGGCCGATCACACCGACGGAATGAACAAGCATCTGGCCCATCACGACGTCACCATGATCGCCGTCTCGCGCGCCCCGCTTGCCGAGATCGAGCGCTACCGCGAACGCATGGGCTGGCAGTTCAAATGGGTGTCGTCCTTCGGCACCGACTTCAACTACGACTTCCGCGTCAGCTTCACGCCCGAGGAAATCGCCAGCGGGCACATCGACTACAATTTCGGCGAATGGCAGGAAACCGGCGAGGAATGGCCCGGCGTCAGCGCCTTTTTCAAGGACGATAAGGGCGAGGTCTTCCGCACCTACTCCACCTTCGGCCGCGGCGTCGAGGTGATGATGGGCACCTACAACATGCTCGATCTCGCTCCGAAGGGCCGCAACGAGGACGAGGGAATGGACTGGGTGCGCCGGCACGATCGCTACGAGCAACCGCCCCAGAAGGCACGATGACTGGCTGGCGGCGTGGAAACGAAACGACAGCCGGACCGCAAAAGGAGTCCGGCTGTCGCCTTTTCGCTTAAGGGAATCAGGGGTTCGGCCCCGCAACACCAATCTCGATGGGGTCGCCTGCCGCCGCCCCTCACCCCGCCCCCTGCGCCAGCCGCTCCTTGGAGCCCACAAGATGCAGCCGCATGGCGCCGCGCGCCGCCTCGCTGTCCCCGGCCTCGATGGCCTCATAGACCCGCATATGCTCGTCATTGATGTGGCGCAGATAATCGCCCCGGCTTTCCTGGGCCAGCGCCGAGGTATTGAGCCGGGACCGCGGCACCAGATATTCGCCCAGATAATTGAACAGATTGACGAAGTGGTAATTGCCAGTGCCGCTGGCGATCGCCCGGTGAAAGGCGAGATCGGGGACGATCGCCTCGCCCCCCGCCGCGATCGCCAGATCCATCGCATCGAGAGCCCGGCCCATCGCCTTGAGCGTTTCTCCATCGCGCCGCGCCGCCGCCAGCCCCGCCGCCTCCACTTCCAAGGCGATCCGCAATTCGAGCACGGCCACCGCCTCGGCCAGCACCCCGCCGCCGCCCGCCTCCAGCACGAAGGGCTGGGTGAACGGGGTTTCGCTCACGAACACCCCAACCCCCTGGCGCGGCGTCACCAGCCCGCCGGCCCGAAGGTTGGCGATGGCTTCGCGGATCACCGTGCGGCTGACCCCGAACTCCTCGATCAGCTCGTGCTCGGTCGGCAGTTTTTCGCCCGGCCCATATCGCCCCGAGCGGATACGCTCGCCGACGGTTTCGATCACCTGCTGGGAAAGACTGTTCCGGCGATTATGCATCAAACCCCCTCCACCCGGCGCCCATCGGCCCCGCTCAGATATAGTCCGCCCGGTGCGGGGTAAACGCATCGACCATCGTTCCGGCCTCGATGCATACGGCCCCGTGCAGCACCCCGCCATCGACCACATAGCTCGATCCCGGCCCCAGACGCTCGGTCACCCCGTCGATTGTCACTTCGAACAGCCCGCTTTCGATATAGGCGGTCTGGGTATGGGGATGGGTGTGCGGTTCCCCGACCGCCCCGGCGGCAAACTCCCAGCGCAGCATCATGAGCTGATCATTGTAGCACAGCATCTGCATGCGGCGCCCCTCGGCCATCTCCTGCCATTGGGCGTCTGCTCCCTTGAGAAACGATCCCGATGTCGCCATGCGTCAAATCTCCTTGGTCAGGCTCCGGCCTGGGCCAGCGCCAGGTCCCGGTCGTAAGCTGCGCTCGCCGCGATCAGCGAGCGGGTGTACTGGCTCTGCGCCGCGCCGCTTTCCAGCGCCGCGCGTGAAAGCACCTCGACGATCCGCCCGCCTTCCATGACGGCGAAATCGCTGCACATATGGTCGATCACCGCCAGGTCGTGGCTGACCAGCAGATAGGTGAGCTTGTGCCGCTCGCGCAGATCCATGAACAGATTGAGGATTTCAGCCTGGATCGAAACGTCCAGCGCCGATGTCGGCTCGTCGAGCAATAAGATTTTGGGTTCCAGGATCAGCGCCCGCGCGATCGCCACGCGCTGTCGCTGCCCGCCCGAAAGCTGGTGCGGATAGCGATAGCGGAACTGGTCGCCCAGCCCCACCTGTTCGAGCGCATCCCCGATCCGCCGGTTGATATCGGAAAACCCGTGCACCTTGAGCGGTTCGGCCAGAATGTCGGCGATCTTGCGCTTGGGATGGAGAGAGCCATAGGGGTCCTGGAACACCATCTGCACCTTGCGGCACCATTCGAGCCGCTTGGTCTGGGCAAAGCTTTTCCCATCGACCGAAATCGCCCCGTCCCAATGTTTGTAGAGCCCCGCGATACACCGCAGCACCGTCGATTTCCCCGAACCCGATTCCCCGACCAGCCCGAAGGTCTGCCCGTCCTCGACCTCAAACCCGATCCCGTCCAGGATCTTGCGCCGCCGCGGCCCCGCGCCGAGATAAAGCTCGAGCCCGCTCACATCGATCATGCTCATGGCTGCCTCCCCAGCGCCTCGGCCCAGCTCGCCTGCCGGTCGAGCACCGGCAGCCGCCCCTTGTGCTCCCCGATCCGCGGCAGCGAGGCCAAAAGCCCCTGCGTATAGGGATGTCTGGCATTGCCCAGATCGGCCGCCGCCAGTTCCTCGACCACCTGCCCGCTATACATGATGAGCACCCGGTCGCAAAAACTCTGCACGAGGTTGAGATCGTGACTGATGAACAACAGCCCGATGCCGCGCTCCTTGACCAGATCGTCGAGCAGCGCCAGCACCTGGAGCCGCACCGTGACGTCGAGCGCCGAGGTCGGCTCGTCGGCAATAATCATCGCCGGGTCTGGAATGAGCATCATGGCGATCATGATGCGCTGGCCCATGCCGCCCGACACCTCGTGCGGATAGAGCGTATAGACATGTTCGGGATCGCGGATCTTGACCGCCGCCAATTGCGCGATGGCCCGCTTTTTCGCCTCGGCCCTGCCCACCCTGTGATGGGCCAGATAGGCCTCGGCCACCTGCTCGCCAACGCTCATCACCGGGTTGAGCGAGAATTTGGGGTCCTGCAGGATCATCGATATCCGCGCGCCCCTGATCGCCTGCATGCGCTTTTCCGACAGCGCCAGCATGTCCTGGCCCTCGAACTGCATTTCGTCGGCCGAAATCTTGGCGATCTCGGGCAGGAGCCGCACGATGGCGCGCCCGACCGTCGATTTGCCCGAACCCGATTCCCCGATGATCGCCACCTTCTCGCGCCCCAGCGTAAAGCTCACATTGCGCACCGCATGCAGCTCCCGCCGCGCCGAGAAATAGCCCACATTGAGGTTCTTGACCGTAAGGATGGGGTCGTTCATCGCCATCACCTCGCCTGCCTTGGGTCGAGCATGTCGCGCAGCCCGTCACCGAACAGGTTGAAAGCCAGCGCCACGAGAAGGATCGCCGTGCCGGGCATGGTCACCACCCACCAGCTATCGATCATGAACCGCCGCCCCGCCGAGGTCATCGCGCCCCATTCGGGCGAAGGTGGCTGCGCACCGAGACCCAGAAACCCCAGCCCCGCCGCCGTCAGCATGATCCCCGACATGTTGAGCGTCGTGCGCACAACCACCGAGGGAATGCAGATGGGCAGGATATGGGCCAGAAGGATGCGGGGCGAGGATGCCCCCGAGACCTGCGCGGCGGCGATATAGTCCGCCGCCCGCGTGGTCAGCGTTTCGGCCCGCGCCAGCCGCGCGATGGGCGGCCAGGCCGTCAGCGCAATGGCGATCACGGCGTTTTCGATCCCCGGCCCCAGCGCGGCGGCAAAGGCCAGCGCCAGGATCAGGCTCGGAAACGAAAGGAAGATATCGGTGATCCGCATCAGCACCCGGTCCGTCCAGCCGCCGAAATATCCCGCCGCCATGCCGATCAGCAGCCCGATCGGCGCCACGATCACCGAGACCAGCAACACGATATAGAGCGAGATGCGCGAGCCGAAAACGATCCGGCTGTAGATGTCGCGCCCGAATTCGTCGGTGCCGAACCAGTGCTCGCCGCTCGGCGGCTGCAACGCCCCCGAAAGGTTCTGGCTCAGCGGATCGTGGGTCGCGACCCATGGCGCGAAAATCGCCATGATCGCGAGCAGCACAACCACTGCCAGCCCGAACACCGCCAGCGGATTGGCCATGAACCCGCGCACGCCCCAATAGATGCGCTGCAGCGTTGCCTGGCGCGAGCTTGTAATCGTGTCGCTGGCCAGATAGTCCCGCCAGCCCATCGATGTCTGAACCTTGCTCATTGCGCACGCGTCCTCGGGTCGAACACCCGGTACAAGATGTCGGAAAGGATGTTGAGCGCGATAAACAGCACGCCCACCAAAAGCGTGCACGCCATCACCGCGTTCATGTCCCCGATCATCAGGTTCGAGGTCAGATACCCCCCGAATCCCGGCCAGGAAAACACGGTCTCGATCAGCACCGCCCCCTCGAGCAGCCCGCCATAGGCCAGCGCCACGATGGTCACGAGCTGCACCCTGATGTTGCGGAACGCGTGCCGCCAGATGACGGTGCCGCGCGAGAGCCCCTTGATGCGGGCGGTAACGATATATTCCTGCCCCAGTTGCTCGATCATGAACGAGCGCGTCATGCGCGAGATATAGGCCATGGAATTGAGCCCCAGCACACTGGCCGGCAGCCAGATGTTGCGCAGCGCGCTCCAGAACACGTCCCACTCGCCCACCAGCACCGAATCGATGAGCAGGAACCCGGTGATCGGATCGACAAGCCCGGTATAGAAAACCTCGACCCGCCCCGTGCCGCCCGACCAGCCCAGCATGGCGTAAAACACCAAAAGCCCCATCAGCCCGAACCAGAAGGTCGGGGTCGAATAGGCGAGAAGGCTGAAAAAGCGCACGAAATAATCGGGAAATTTGTTGCGGTTGGTGGCCGCCAGAACGCCCAGCGGAATGCCCAGCCCGGCCCCGATGATGATCGATATGGTGCCCAATTCGATCGTGGCGGGAAACACCCGCGCGATGTCCTCGATCACCGGGCGCCCGGTCAGAAGCGCCACCCCGAAATCGCCGCGCGCGATATCGGCGACGAAGCGGAAGAACTGGACGTAAAGCGGCTGGTCGAGCCCCAGCCGCGCATAGACCCGGTCATATGTGGCCTGGGTCGCCTCGTCGCCGACAATGGCCAGCACCGGATCGACCGGCATCATGCGCCCGATGATGAAGGTGAGGATCAAGAGCCCGAAAAGCGTCACGGCGATCGAGCCGATAAAGCCCAGACCGCCCGTCACTCGGGGCATGATGCGCATCGATAATGGAGCCATGAACAGCCCGTTTCTCAAATGGTGGCGGCGCGGCGCCCCGATATCGGAAAGGGCGCCGCGCCATCGGGAGGAATTAAGGGGCGCCCCTAGCGGTCCTTGGTCACCGTATCGAAGCGCGTTGTCCAGCCATAATGGTTCTGGAACCCTTCGATATCGCTGCGGAACACGACGGTATCGACGACCGCCGAGATCGGCTGGATGGCCGGCACCAGGTCTTCGTAAAGATATTGGACCTCTTCATAGAGCCGTTCCTGCTCTTCTGGATCGCGCTCGACCAGCGCCTGCATGGCCAGATCGTTGAGTTCCTCATTGTAAAACGAGGTCCGCCACCCGATCAGCCCCGAAAGCCCGGCATCGTCGGAATTGTCGGGATTGATGACCAGCGACTGCATGTTGGAATGGGGATGGGGCTCCTGCCCGCCGCCGCCACGACCCACGATCAGCTCGAAATCGCGTTCGCGCATCGGGCCATAGACCTGGTTACCGGTGCCCGTGACGATCTCGGCATTGATGCCGGCTTGGGCCAACGTGCCTTGAATGGCCGTTGCGATATCGATGAAGGGCGGCTCGTTGACGGCCAGAAGCTGCGTCGTGAACCCGTCGGGATACCCGGCCTCGGCCAGATATTGCTCGGCAAGTTCCACATCGAGTTCATAGCCCGGCGCGTCGATCGAGCCCATCACCCCTGGCGTCACCGGCCGCTGGTGCAATATGCCGTAATTGGGCATGATCGTCTCGTTGATGCCCTGATAGTCGATCAGATGGCGCAGGGCGAGACGGACATTTTGGTCCTGATATTTCTCGTCCTTCATCGAAACGGCGAGATAATAGAACCCCGAGCTGGGGACCGATTGCACCACGACGTCGTCATTGGCGTTCAATGCGTTGATGTCGGGCACCGACAGCGCCAGCCCGATATCGATATCGCCGCGCTCCAGCATCAGCCGCTTGGTCTGGCTTTCGGGCATATGCCGGATGAGCACGCGGCTCATCTCTGGCGCGCCGCCCCAGTAATCGTCGAACCTCTCGAGGATGATCGTGTCATTGGCCGTCCAGTTGCGCAGGGTGAAGGGGCCGGACCCCGCCGTATTGGTGGTCAGCCACCCCGCAGCCAGATCGCCGTCGACCTCGTGTTCGAGCGCCGCTTGCCGGTCGATGACCGAGGAGGCGCTGGGCTTGCCGAAAATATAAAGGATCAGTTGCGGATCGCCCTCGAGCGGCATGGTGACGCTAATGGTGTTGCCGTCGGCCCGGACGTGCTCGTCGAAATTGTCGAGCGTGAATCCATAGGCCTGCCAGGTGGCCGATCCCACGAGCTCGAGTTCGAGAATGCGCTTCCAGGACCAGATGGCGTCCTCGACGGTCACCGGGTTGCCCGAGGCGAACACCGCATCGTCGCGGAAATTAAGCGTGATGGTCCCGTCTTCGCTCACATCCCAGCTCTCGGCGAGCCCGGGATTGATCTGGGTCACATCCACCGCATCGAGCTGGATGGGCGTGTCATAGACATTGGTGATGATCGCCGTCGACTCGCGCCCGGCAATCGCGGCCGGATCCAGCGTCAGGATATTGGCCATGCTCAGCCCGATCACGAGCTGGTCGTCCGGCGTGGCCGCCCAGGCCGGCAGGGCCGTCGTGGACAGCGTCGCCGCGACCAAGGCGGCAAGAAGGGTATTTCTCATTATCAGGTCCTCCACCCATACAAGATGTCGCTAGATATGCGATATCATACAACTCATGTCAATTCCTGATTTTTCCACCATTATCGCGCAAATATGGCCGAAAACCGGACCTTAATTAATCCTACTAATTATACCATCCCAGGGATTGAGTGGAAAACCCGTTGAAAATCATACTGATTTCCGGCACTGGCTCGCAGGCGTGCCGCCGCTCCGCATCAGGCGCGCCCGTCAGCGCCGGCCACATGACGCAGGGCGCCTTGGGCGCCGGCGGACACGGGCATGCTCCGCATCGGGGGGCGGACATGCATGACGGAACCATCGGCCTTGCGACGAGCGGACCAAACATGTATGACAGCACCAATATTTGTATGGAAAGTGGAGAGCCCTTATGAGCCGGACCCGTTTCACATCCCGCGACGCCATCGCGCCGGCCCATGCGGCAGGCATGGACACGACAGCATTGCGTGAGAACTTCCTGATCGACGACCTGTTCTCGCCCGGCGTGGTCTCCCTGACCTATACCCATTATGACCGCATGATCGTGGGCGGTGCCGTCCCCGGCGCCGAGCCCCTGCCGCTCGACCCCATCAAGCCCACAGGCACCGAAAACTTTCTCGACCGGCGCGAGATGATCGCCGTCAATATCGGCGGCGAGGGCAAGGTCACTGTGGGCGATGAGAGCTTTACGCTGGGCACCCGCGACATGATCTATGTTGGCCGCGGCGCCTCGGTCAGCTTCGCTTCGGCCGATCCGGCCAACCCGGCCAAATTCTATCTCGTCAGCGCCCCGGCCCATGCCACGCACCCAACGGCCCACATCAGGATCGGCGACGCCAAGCGCCTCGACCTGGGCTCGTCGGAAACCTGTAACGAGCGCTCGATCTTCCAGTTCACCAACGCTGTCGAGACCTGCCAGCTCGTGGTCGGCATGACCACCCTCGCCCCCGGCTCGATCTGGAACACCATGCCCGCCCACATCCATTCGCGCCGCATGGAAGCCTATCTCTATTTCGACATGGACGAGGATCAGCGCGTCATCCATCTGATGGGCGAACCCAAGCAGACCCGCCATTTGATCGTCGCCAACCAGCAGGCCATCCTCTCGCCCCCCTGGTCCATCCATTCGGGCGCCGGCACCGCCAGCTACACCTTCATCTGGGCCATGGCCGGCGACAATGTCGATTATACCGACGTCGAACCCATCCAGCCTGGAGACATCCTGTGACCGATCTCTCCGCCTTCTCGCTTAGGGGAAAAACCATAATGGTGACCGGCGCCAATACCGGCATCGGTCAGGGCATCGCATTGGCCATCGGACGGGCCGGCGGCAGCGTCATCGCTGTCGGTCGGTCCTCGATGGACGAGACCGAAGAATTATTTCGCCAATGTTCGGCAAAGTCCGGGTCAATTTCACACAAGTCCATAGCTTTTGGCGCCAATGTTGACCCTAAATTGATGCTCGATGAAGCCTGGGACGAGGCGGGCCGCATCGACGGATTGGTCAACAATGCCGGCATTATCCGCCGCGCCGACGCCCTCGATTTCACGCAAGAAGACTGGGACGATGTCATGGACATCAACCTCAAGACAGTCTTTTTCCTCTCCCAGGCCTTCGCGCGGCGCGTGCTGCAAACACCTGAGAAAAAAGGGAAAATTGTCAACATCGCCTCGATGCTGAGCTTTCAGGGCGGCATCCGTGTCGCCTCCTACACCGCATCGAAATCAGGGGTGATGGGCCTGACCCGTCTCCTCGCCTGCGAATGGGCGCAAAAGGGCATAAACGTCAACGCCATAGCCCCGGGCTATATCGAGACCAACAACACCGAAGCCCTGCGCGCCGACCCCGACCGAAACGCCCAGATTCTGGGCCGAATCCCCGCCGGGCGCTGGGGTGAGCCTTCAGATATCGGCGATGCCGCAGTGTTTCTTCTTGCCCGTGCATCCGATTACATGCACGGCACCACCATTCCCGTGGACGGTGGCTGGCTCGCACGTTAACCGGAAGACTTATCCCCGGAGCGCTGGAGGCGATTAAGCTGATCTCCAGCGCGAAAATCCGTAAAGCGCTTCGGGGTTATCGATAAGGGCGAGGTTTTTTCCCTTTTCGTCGGGAAACCAGCTCAGAACGGTCTCGAGCAACGCCGCATCGTCGGGGTAGTCTTCGGTCCGCTTTGCCGCATTGTGCGGCCAGTTGGTGCCCCACACGATCCGTTCGGGCGCAAAAGCGGCGATCTCGCGCGCCACGGCGCCGATATCGGCATAATGGGGACCGCCCGTCCGGCTCGATTCATAGCAGCCGGCAAACTTGAACCACAAATTTCCCTTGTCGATCAATCGCTTGACCGCATCGACCTCCGCGCTTTGCGGCGTCACCCCCGCAAAGAACTTGCCGTGATGATCGAGCACCCAGCGCGATTGGATCGCCGCCAAACGACTGAAATTGTTCAGGATTTCGCCACCATCGAACTGAACGGCCATCATCCAGCCGAACGCCGACGCCCGCGCATCCACCGCTTCGAGTTGATCGAGGCCCACCGCTCCGCCCGGAAGGTCCATGATCCGCGCACCGACAATCCCCGCCTCGGAAAGTGCTTGCATTTCAGCATCTTGGGTATCGCCAGTCACCACCGCCACTCCCTTGGCAACGTCGCCGAACGCCGCAAGGCACGCCAGAAGGCACCCATTGTCGAGTTGATGCGCATTGCCCTGGGTCACCACCACCCTGTCTATCCCCAACCAGTCCATGGTTGTCCGGTAGTCGTCCGGCGTCGGCAACGGTTCGGGCGGCAGTCCCGGCCCGCCGGAAAGCGCTGGAAATCCAGGCACATAGGCATGGATCTGCGTATCGATGGTCCCCGGCGGCAATTGGGTTTTCGGCTTGGCACCGGTGTATGTCCGCTCGATCATCACTCGCCCTTCGGCGCAAATTCCCTAAGCGCATCCCGGTCGATTTCGATGCCCAGCCCCGGCCCGGCGGGGATGGCCACCACACCGGCCTCATGTTCGATCGGGCTTTTGACCACAGCCTGCCGGAAGGGATTGAAAGTCCTGTCAAATTCCAGGATCGGCTCGATCGGCCTGTTACGCACGGGGTTGGGCACCATCGCCGCCATGAACTGGAGCGCCGCCGCGATCTGGACCGCCGTCCCCCACACATGGGGCACCACCCGCACCCCGTGCAGCGCCGCAAGGTCGGCGATACGCCGGATTTCGGTAAACCCGCCACACCCGCAAATATCGGGCTGGATGATATCGACGCACCGGGTTTCGATCGGCTCGCGCATGCCCCAGCGCGTATGCCAGGTCTCCCCGCCCGCCACGGGAATCGGCTGCTTTGCCCGCACCTCGCGATAGGCCGCAAGCTGTTCTGGCACCACGGGTTCTTCGAACCAGTCTATGCCATATTGCGCCGCGCCATTGCCCACTCTGATGGCCTCGATGGCATCGTAGCCGTGATTGCCGTCAATCATGATCGCCATGTCCGGCCCCGCCGCTTCGCGGACGGCCGCGATTACCCGCAGATCCTCTTGCGGATCGAACCCGATCTTGACCTTGGTCGCATGGAACCCTTCGGCCCGGTAGCGCGCAACCTCAAGCGCATTGTCCTCGACCCGATCCACACCGTCACGCTTGAACGAGCCCGTCGCATAAGCCCTTACGCTGTCGCGGAATTTTCCACCCAGCAGCGTCGAGACCGGCACGCCGAAATGCTTGCCCTTGATGTCCCAGAGCGCGATATCGATCCCCGATAGCGCTGTGATCGACAACCCACGCTGCCCCTGGTCACGCAGCGCATTGTAGAGCACCGCCCAGTGCTTTTCGGTCTCCAGCGGGTCCTGCCCGATCAGCCATTGGGAATAGGCCGCAACCACCGCCGCATTGGGCCGTGCCGGGCCAAGGCACTCGCCCCACCCGGTCGTCCCGTCATCGCAAACGATCTCGACAAGCACATGCAGCCGCCGATCGAAACGCATGGACGCGCTCTCGAAAGCCGTCTCCAGCCTGTGCTCGAGCAGGTGGGTGTTAACCGCCGCTATCTTCATTTCTTGTAGGGCGCGATCAGAGCCTCGAGCATGCCTTCCTCCTCCTTTGTGAGATCCGATAGTGGCGCACGAACCGGTCCGGCGTCAAAGCCCTGCAGCCGCACCCCGGCCTTGACCGCAGCCACCGCATAGCCCTTGCCGCGATTGCGGATCGCCATGAAGGGATAAAAGAAATCCTTGAGAATCGCCTCGCACCGCGCCCGATCGCCGCCGCGCAGCGCCTTGTAAAACTCGACGGCCAGACCCGGAACGAAGTTGAACACGGCAGAGGAATAGGTCGTGAACCCGGCAGCCAGATAGGCTTCGGCGAACAATTCCGCCGTGGGCATGCCGCCCAGATAGGTCAGGCGATCCCCCAGGGTCGCCGTTACCTGGCGCACGAGCCCGATATCCCCCGACCCGTCCTTGAACCCGATCAGATTGGGACAAACCTCGCACAACCGCGCCAGCGTCTCGGCCTGCAGGATGGAATTGTCCCGATTATAGACCATCACCCCGATGCCCACCGACTGGCAGACACGCCGGACATGCTCATAAAGCCCCGGCTGGGGCGCATCGATCAGGTAGTGCGGCAAAAGCAAGATGCCGTCGGCTCCGGCCTTCTCGGCCGATTTGGCAATCGAAATTGCCATCTCGGTGCCGTACCCGCAGCCCGAGATAATCGCCGTCCGGCCGGCCGCCGCTTCCTTTGCAGCCGCCACCACCGTGGGAACTTCGTCGGGCGCCAGTGAGAAAAATTCGCCCGTCCCCCCGGCCGCAAACAGCGCCGTGGCCTCGAAATCCGAAAGCCACGCCACATGCTCCTGATACGATCGGGAGTTGAATTTCCCCTCGCCATCGAAATGGGTGACGGGAAACGACAGAAGACCCGCGCCAAGCGCGTGTTTGACGTCCTGCGGGCTCATGGGCAAGTCCTCGATATGCAATTGGTCCTGCAAAGGACCTACAGACCTGCATGACTAATGTCAATATCTTGTATGATATGTTACTATCTGTTTTGCAGGAGCGCGCGATAGCGCCGCTGGCTGCCCAGCAGGTGAACGCGCATGGCTTCCCGCGCTTCCTCGGCATCGCCATTGGAAATGGCCCCCACGATGCGCGCATGCTCTTCATGGATCTGGCCGAGATAGTCTTTCGAAACCTCGCCTGTTGAATCGGACAACGCCGCCCGCGGGATGGCGTTCTGTCCCATCAGGGCAATGAACTCGACGAAGCGCGGATTGCTCGTCGCCTCGGCGATCGCCTGATGCAGGGCGAAATCAGCAACGCTGGTTGGCTCACCCTCGGCGATACATGCGCCGACGGCCCGATGTCGGTCAAGAATGACTTCTTCCTGGATCGGAGAGCGCCGCACAGCGGCAAGACCGGCCGCCTCCACTTCCACTGCAGCGCGCAGTTCGAGCAGCTCGATGATCGAGGAGATGCGCGCGTGATCGACATTCTGGAACGGCAGCCCCGGGGCCGCAACCTGCTCGAGAACGAAGACTCCGGCGCCCCGACGTGGCTCGACCAGTCCATCCGATCGCAGGGCAGCAATCGCCTCGCGGACGACGGTACGGCTCACCCCATGCACCTCGGTCAGACGCGCTTCGCTGGGCAATTTGTCGCCGGGCTTGTATTCGCCCGACAGGATCGCTTTGCGCAAAATATTGGCGACCTGTACGACCAGCGTTCCGCTCTGTCGGCCCGCATCTTCGATCTGGGAGATCATGGCGCCCCTTTCCCGCTCATTCTTGATTGCGGCCGCTTGGTTGGGCGGCCTCCCGCCAGAAAGACACGGTCTGGTTGGGGGTGTCAAGCTAACCCCCGCACCAACAAATCATACAGATTGACCGTTATTGTCCTATCTCTATGATACCGCATCTGACGAAAGGGGGGAGGCACCCGATGAAACGACTTTTGATTACCGGCGCGGGGGGCGGATTGGGACGAATGGCTCGTCAACGCCTGGCCCATCTCGCACCGGTGCTGCGCCTTTCAGATATCGTTCCGATGGAAGAGCCCGCAAGCAATGAGGAAGTCGTTGTCTGCGACCTCTCGGATGCCGCCGCGGTCAGCGCCCTCGTCAAGGACTGCGACGGAATCGTTCATCTTGGAGGCGTTTCGACCGAACAGAGCTTTTCGGCCATTCTCGATGCCAACATCGTCGGTCTGCGGAACCTCTATGAGGCCGCCCGTCACAATGGCATGCCGCGCATCTTCTTTGCTGCGTCCAACCACGTGGTGGGCTTTTACCGCCAGGACGAAAAAGTGGATATCGATTCCGCCGTCCGCCCCGACGGGCTTTACGGCGTGTCCAAATGCTTCGGCGAAGCGCTGGCGCGCTTCTATTACGATAAGCTTGGCCAGGAGACGGCCATCGTCCGCATCGGCTCGTGCTTTGAGCGCCCCACCGACTACCGCATGCTGGCCACATGGCTCAGCTATGACGATTTCGTCAGCCTCGTCGAACGCGTATTCGCTGTTCCCGAACTGGGGTGCCCGACCCTTTGGGGCGTGTCGGCCAATTCACGTGCCTGGTGGTCCAACGAGCATGTGAGCTATCTCGGCTGGCAACCCAAAGACAGCGCCGACCGTTTTGAACAGTCCATTCGCGATACCGGGAACTGGCCGGATCCCGGCCATCCGCTTGCCATTTTGCAGGGCGGAAACAATACTCAAGACCCGCTCAGCGACCATTAAAAAGGGCCGGTCATTGACCGACCCCTTGTCTCTTATTTCTTGACCGAAATCGGCCCGACCATCTGTTCGGGCCGCACCTCGGCGTCGAACTCTTCACCGGTCAAAAGCCCCAGCGCAATAGCCTCCTCGCGCAACGTCGTGCCGTTCTTGTGCGCCGTCTTGGCGATCTTGGCGGCGTTGTCGTAACCGATCTTGCGGTTGAGCGCGGTCACCAGCATCAGCGAGTTGTTCAAATGCTCGTTGATCTTCTTGCGGTCCGGCTCGATCCCAATGGCGCAATTGTCGTTGAACGATTGCGCCGCATCGGCCAGCAGCCGAACCGACTGGATGAAGTTGAATGCGATGACCGGCTTATAGACATTGAGCTCGAAATTGCCCTGGCTCGCCGCAAACCCGATAGTTGCGTCATTGCCCATCACCTGCGCCACAACCATGGTCATGGCCTCCGATTGGGTCGGGTTGACCTTCCCCGGCATGATCGAAGAGCCCGGCTCGTTCTCCGGAATGGTGATTTCACCAAGACCCGACCGCGGGCCCGATGCCAGCCAGCGCACGTCGTTGGCGATCTTCATGAACGCCACGGCAAGTTGCTTTAATGCCCCCGAAGCCCCGACGAACGCATCATGCCCGGCCAGAACCGCAAACTTGTTCGGCGCGGTCACGAACTGGTGCCCCGAAAGGCTCGAGATTTCCTCGGCCACCATGCGCGCATAATCGGGATGGGTGTTAAGCCCGGTCCCGACCGCCGTACCGCCAAGCGCCAGTTCACGCAATTGCGGCAGCGTCGCTTCAATGGCTTTGAGCGCCAGATCGATCTGCGCCACCCAGCCCGAAATTTCCTGCCCCAGCGTCAGCGGGGTAGCATCCTGGAGATGGGTGCGGCCGATCTTGACCACATCCATGAACTCTTCGGATTTTTTCGCCAGCGTGTCGCGCAGCAGCTTGACCTTGGCAAACAGCTTGTCTTCGACAATCGTCACCGCCGCGATATGCATGGCGGTTGGATAGGTATCGTTGGAGCTTTGGCTCATATTGACGTGGTCGTTGGGATGCACGGGCTTCTTGCTGCCCATCGCCCCGCCGGCCATTTCAATGGCGCGGTTGGAGATCACCTCGTTGACGTTCATGTTCGACTGGGTGCCGGAACCTGTCTGCCACACCACCAGCGGGAAGTGGTCGTCGAGCTTGCCCGCGATCACCTCATCGGCCGCCGCGACCACGAGGTCGCGCGTGGCTTCGTCCATAAGCCCGAGCTTGGTATTGGTGACCGCCGCCGCCTTTTTCAGAATCCCGAAGGCATGAACGATTTCGAGCGGCATCTTTTCGCCGCCGATATCGAAATTCATAAGCGAGCGCGCGGTCTGTGCCCCGTAATATTTCTCATTTGGAACCTCGATAGGGCCCATCGAGTCGGTTTCGGTCCGCGTGCTCATCTGAAATCCTCCAACAAGGCTGTAAACTGGCAAGAAAAAGGCCAGTCCCCTTTTGCAAGGACTGGCCGTAATCTGGACGGGCGAGCCCGTCAATGGCGCTTTGGTCTAAGCGTCATGACACCCGAGCAATCAGTTGCCCTTGGGCTCGAGAATCTGGCGGCCGCGATACATGCCGGACTTCAGATCGACATGGTGCGGACGGCGCAGCTCGCCGCTGTCCTTGTCTTCAACATAAGCTGCGCCCTTGAGCGCATCGGCCGAACGGCGGAACCCGCGCTTCATCGGCGTCGTCTTCCTTTTGGGGACTGCCATTTGACTACTCCATTTTCATGCTGCGCACCCTGCCCAGGCAGTAGAACTCTGCCGCGCCGGCCACGCCAAAACCGTTTTACCCTATCGGGATCGTGGCGCTCTATACAGGAACACCGGGGCCTTGGCTAGTCCGCCGATCACGAAAATCGTATGCGCTCATAGAGCGGGCGCCCCGTCGAAAAGGCAATCGGCGTGCGATGAAAACCGCTGCGCGCGCCCCTCGACGATTCCCGCGACGGCCAGCAGCCCGTTCGTGGGATTTCCGGGGCGCCTCACATGCGGATTGGGCAGCGTCACGGTCATCAGCGCCGCCCGCCGCCATGTAAAGCTCTCAGCACTCGTCCCGAACGCCGCCTGCGCTCCGGCCTCCACCCCGAACTGTCCATCGGGACCCCATTCGGCGATGTTGAGATAGATTTCCATGATCCGCTGTTTGGGCAAAACAAGATCGATGTAAATCGCCAGCGGCACCTCGATCGCCTTGCGTATCGCCGAGCGCGAATTGGTTAGGAACAGGTTCCGCGCCACCTGCATGGTGATGGTGGAAGCCCCCCGTGTCTCCCGTCCGGCCAGAAAATTGTCGATCTCGGCCTGCAGCGCTCCAATATCGACGCCGTGATGGGTGCAGAACTGCCCGTCTTCCGAAAGCACCACCGAAGTCTTGAGCCGGTCGGAAATCTCGTCGAGATCGCGCCATATGCGCGTTACGGGCTGGCCGGTGACATAGCGCCCGATCATCAAGGTCGAAACCGGCGGCACCACCCTATAGAGCGGCACCAGCACCAGCGGAATGGCCACCAGAGCTGCGGCCAGCATCAGCGGGACCGCCACCCAGAATTTCCAGCCACGTTTTTTCCGCCGTCCGGCCACTATCGTCTCGTAGGTTCAATCGCAAATGAGCGCGCTTGTAGAATGGACGGTGAGGCTTTAGCAAATCTTGCCATGACCGAAGATCAATTCGATTCTCAGCTCGCCGATTGCGCCATCGAAACAGAAGCGTTTCTGGCCGCCCATCTTGCAACGCTCGACGCCCCAGAGCGCCTTTTGGCCGCCATGGCCCATGGCGCCCTCGACGGCGGCAAGCGGCTACGCCCCTTTCTCGTGCGCCTTTCCGCCTCGCTGTTCGCCGTACCGCACGAAAAAAGCCTGGCCGTGGGCGCAGCACTCGAAATGATCCATTGCTATTCCCTCGTCCATGACGACCTGCCCGACATGGACAATGACGAACTGCGCCGCGGCAAACCCACGGTCTGGAAAGCCTTCGATCCGGCTCTCGCCATCCTGGCCGGCGACGCGCTGTTAACCGAAGCCTTCGCGCTCTTGTCCGATCCGCGCACCCACCCCGATCCCGCCATCCGCGCCGAACTGGTTCTGACCCTTGCCCATGCCGCCGGACCCGCCGGCATGGTGGGCGGACAGGTCCTCGACATCGAAGGCGAAACAAGTCCACTCGATGAAGACGCGATTTTCGCGATGCAGGCCAAAAAGACCGGCGCCCTGATCCGGGCGGGCGTCGAAATGGGCGCCATTCTGGGCAATGCCTCGCCCGCCCAGCGATCCGGGCTGACCCGCTTCGGCACCGCTGCGGGGCTCGCCTTCCAGATCGCCGACGACATCCTCGACGTCACCGCCACGTCCCACGCTCTGGGCAAGACCGCCGGCAAGGACGTGGTCCAGAACAAGTCCACAATCGTCGCCCGCAAGGGCCTGGACGCCGCCCGTCAGGTCCTCGATGGCGCCGTGGCAAACGGCATCGACGCCCTCCTCCCATTCGGCCCCAGCGCCGATCCCCTGCGTGCCCTGATCCGCCACTTCGCCGCACGGCAAAGCTGAAAGCGGGTCTGGACACGCGACAAAACAAAGACTTAGAGCAATTGAAGCGATTCATAGAAGCGCCGAAATGCTCTAACGCTTCGTCGCCTTGGGCTTGAGGGCCGACGCATGGGCGTAGCTCCTGGCAAACCAGGCGCGCAGCGTATCCGGCTGGGCAAGGAGGGTATAAGGCACAGCGGCATATTCCTTCATGAAATGACCGGGCACGCCCTCGAACGATATCGTCTCGAACGCCTCGAGAAATTCGGCGAGGTCCACCTTCCCAAGGCGCAGTCCAATGACATTGGCCTTGGAGATCGACGCGAACATATTGCCGTTGACCGAGACGTAGGGCATCTGCGCGCCCTTGCGCACAACGCCCGGCACGCCCGCGATCATCGCATCGAATGCGGCCACCACTTCGGGATCGGGTGTATGCTCGGGCTTTGCCATGGCCGGCAGCCTAGCACATCTGGTTTTGGGGCTACCAGCATCCTCCGCAGTTGATGGCCGAGGCTCTACAGCCGCTTTTCCATCGCGATCCCGTAAAGCGGCCGTTGCTCGGGCAACAGATCGCGCTCGCGATACCCTCTCGCCTCGTAAAACCGGCGCGCCGTAATCGTGCTGACAAGATTGGCCACCGGCTCCCCCCGCCCCCGCAACATCTCCTCGAGATGAACCATCATCGCCCCCGATACGCCCATGAACCGGCTCTCGGGATGCACATAATTGAGGACGATCCCGTCCACTTCCCTCAACCCACCGGCACTCGCCATCCGACCCTTGATGAAAGCCACAAATATCATATTGAGCGGATCGTCGATCCACTTCACAAAATGCTCGGCCGTCTTGTTGGAAAGCCAGTGCTCCAACCGTTCGGCATTATTGCCGTGATCGGGCACACAAAGCTCGATAATCGAGCGCCGCAGCAGCGCGGCCGCCTCTTCGGCGTCTCCGGCCAGCGCCGGGCGAATGGAAATCGCGCTCATCGCCGCCCGCCCAGGCGCCTGCCGAGCGCCGATGTCGCAAGACGCGCCCGCTCGATACGCAAGGCAAACCCCTTCTCGTTTTCCATGAACCGCTCAAATCCCAGCTTTTCGTGAAAAGCCAATGACAATGCATTGGTGCGATAGACATGGCTTTCGAGCGTCTCGATACCCTCATCCTCCATGGTCGCCACCATCCGCCGCCCGATTTCAGCCAGAACCGAGGCGTTCCGATGCGCAGGATCGACACTGAACGCACCAACAAACCAGCGCCCGTCCGCTAACGGCCAGAAATAGGTGTGAGCCACATGCCGGCCATCCCGATCGACACAGATCAGTCGGGATTTTTCCAGCGATTCCGTAACTCGCCGTCTGTGGCCCGCAACATCGAACACTTCGCCGGCCTCGGCCGTGTGACCGGTCAAAAGCCGCGCATCGAGAGTTACGATGGCATCGAGATCGGTCTGGCTTATGACGCGCGAACGCAGATACGCCAGCGCTCTGTGGAACACAGCATGCCATTCATCTCCCGGTTTCTTGTCTAGCCTGTGCCAAAAAAATGCGAAATCGTGTCCGCCATCGTCAAGGCAATGATGCGTCCAGCTTTCGGGCAGCCTCTCGCCTTCAAAGCGCAAGAAATGCCAGACTTGCCCTTCAGCGATCAGCGCGCTGGTCCCCAGATCTGCAGCAACCCCCAACCCCTCGACCCCGGCCTCTTCGTAAAGTTCACGTATGGCACCCCCCTGGGGTGCCTCACCCGGATCGAGCGTACCCTTGACCAATTGAACCCCGGCAAGAGGGTGTCGGAAAACCAGTATTTCTCGATTGCCGCCGGAGCCACGAAAAACAGCAGGGCAGACTTTTCGAGCAGCCCTCATTCCGCCGCCGGTTTGGCCCGCCCCGCCCCGAACCGGTTTTCGATGTAATCGGCGACCATACGCTTGAACTGGTCGGCCACGTCGGGGCCCTTGAGAGTCGTCACCTTCTGGCCCTCGACAAACACTGGCGCCGATGGCGTTTCCCCGGTACCCGGCAGTGAAATGCCGATGTCGGCGTGTTTGGACTCCCCCGGACCATTGACGATGCACCCCATCACCGCAACGCTCATCGCCTCGACTCCAGGATATTTCTCGCGCCATTCGGGCATCGAAGTTGAAAGATGATCCTGAATCTCCTTGGCCAGCGTCTGGAACGTCGTCGATGTCGTCCGCCCGCAGCCCGGACACGCGGCGACAACCGGCACGAACTGCCGGAACCCCATGGTCTGGAGCAGTTCCTGGGCAACCTTGACTTCCAGCGTCCGGTCGCCGCCAGGTTCGGGGGTCAGCGAAATGCGGATCGTATCGCCGATCCCCTGCTGGAGCAGAATGCCCAGCGCCGCCGAGGACGCAACGATCCCTTTCGATCCCATCCCTGCTTCGGTCAGTCCAAGATGCAGCGCGTAATCGCAGCGCGCCGCCAACTCCTCATAGACCGAAATCAATTGCTGGACGTCCGACACCTTGGTCGACAGGATGATCCTGTCGCGCCCCATGCCCAGTTCTTCGGCCCGTTCGGCCGACAGGATCGCCGAGCGGATGATCGCTTCGCGCTGCACATGCGCCGCACTCCAGGGCTCGGCCCGGCCAGCGTTTTCGTCCATCAGGACGGTCAGCAATTCCTGATCGAGCGACCCCCAGTTGACCCCGATTCGCACCGGCTTTTCATACCGGTTGGCGATTTCGATCATCTGGGAAAACTGTTTGTCGCGCTTGTCCTTGAACCCCACATTGCCCGGATTGATCCGGTACTTGGCCAGGGCCTCGGCGCAGGCGGGGTGGTCGGACAACAGCTTGTGCCCGATATAGTGGAAATCGCCCACCAGCGGCACGTTGACGCCGCGCACCATCAACCGGTCGCGGATATGAGGCACGGCGGCGGCGGCCTCGTCGCGGTCCACGGTGATACGGACAATCTCCGAGCCGGCCCGGGCCAGCGCCGCCACCTGGCGGACCGTGGAATCGATATCGGCGGTGTCGGTATTGGTCATCGACTGGACGACGATGGGATTGCCGCCCCCGACCATCACTCCGCCGACATCGACCCCGACCGTAGATTTGCGCTGCGCTGGACCTGCCATGACCCGTACTCTTTGTTCTCGCCGAACACATAAGCCTTCACAAAGACCAGCGCAATGTTACGTCCGTGCGACCAAGAGTGCTTCCAAGAGATCAAGAGTGCTTCCAGGATAAGTGGGCGCCACTTATCCCGCTCGAAAGCGCGACCGCAAAGACTGCGCGCAAATGAAGCGATTTAGAGCGCGTCCAGCAAAAGTGGAAACGGTTTTGCGGTTCGGACGCGCGACGAAACAACAACTTAGAGGATTTTCGCGATTCGAAGAAAAGCGGAAATGCTCTAAGAAGCGTTGAAATGCTCCAGCGGCCTTGAAAGACGGTCGCCGATGCCCATCTAAAATTCATGATAAAGAACCTTGCTTCCCTCCTGCTGCCTCGCTTCCTGCGGTTTCGCAAGGAAGCATTCCTGCTCTGGAAGGCCTTCTGGTCGCCGGGCACGCCGCTTTATCTCAAGTTCGCGACCGTTGCCGCCGCGGCCTATCTGGTATGGCCAGTCGATCTTATCGCCGATTTTATCCCGGTATTGGGCTGGGTCGACGACATCATCCTGGTGCCGCTGCTCGTCAGTTGGATCGTTTCGCGCCTGCCCGTTACCGCACCGGTACGCACCCAGCGTGACGGGCCAATCATCGACGGAACGGCGCGCCGGATGTGAAAGGAACTGTCGCCGGGAACCATTTGCCGCTCACAAAAGTTTTATAGCCCATAATGGTCACTGTGAGGGAATTTGAAAAATGGGCCTTTCGACAATTCTGATTATCATTTTGATTTTGCTTTTGATCGGCGCCCTGCCCACTTGGGGATATTCACGCGCCTGGGGCTATGGCCCAACGGGCATTCTTGGCGTCATTCTGGTTGTCGTCCTCATCCTCATGCTGATGGGCACGATCTAGCTCTTTGGCGGCCCGCGCATCCTTTCCGGCGCGGGCCGTCCCTCCCCGGGTCCTCCCGGACTTTATGATTGATCTCCTCCCCCTTGCCTCGGACGGCCCGGATTTTCCGCGCCGTCCTTTTTCATGGCCGGAGGCGTGGCCCGATAAGCCGGCGACTATTCGATCCGGACCAGCAAATCCTTGGCATCGATCTGGTCGCCGGGCTTGACCAGGACTTCAGCCACCGTCCCGTCCGCCTCGGCGTGCAGGGCAGTTTCCATCTTCATCGCCTCGATCGAGAGCAGCACGTCGCCCGCCTGAACTCTCTGGCCCGCCTGAACGGCCAGCGAGGAAATGACCCCCGGCATGGGCGCGCCGACCTGCTTGGCATCGCCGGCGGCAGCCTTGGGCCGGGCAACGATGTCGCCGGCCTTGAGCCGATCGGGAACCGCAACGGCGCGCGGCTGACCGTTAAGGTCGAAAAACACCCGCACCATGCCCTTTTCATTGGTTTCCGATTGCCCGAGGAACTGGACCACCATGGTCTTGCCCTTTTCCAGATCGACGAGGATCTCGTCGGCCGGATTGAGCCCGTAAAAATAGACAGGGGTCGGCAGCACTTCGGTCGGGCCGTAAAGGTCCTGCGCCTTGGCGAACTCGGCAAAAACCTTCGGATACATCAGATACGAGGCGAGCCGGAAATCGTCGATTTCCATGCCAGAGGCCTCCTCGGCCTTCTTGCGCTCCGCTTCGAGATCGGCCGGCGCGAGACCCTTGCCGGGCCGCTCGGTCAGAGCCTTTTTGCCCTTCAGAACCTTCTTTTGCAGCGCTTCGGGGAATCCTCCGGTCGGCTGGCCCAGATCGCCGGCAAAGAACCCGATCACTGAATCAGGGAAGGACACGTCCTTATCGGGATTTTCGACGTCGGCACGCTTCAAACCGGAAGACACCATGGCCAGCGCCATATCGCCAACAACCTTCGAGCTTGGCGTCACCTTGACGATATCGCCAAACATCTGATTGACGTCGGCATAGGTCTGGGCAACCTCGTGCCAGCGCGTTTCCAGCCCCATCGAACGGGCCTGTTCCTTGAGATTGGTAAACTGCCCCCCGGGCATTTCGTGCAGATAGACCTCGGAGGCACCGCCCTTCAGGTCACTCTCAAAGGCGCGATACTGGGTGCGCACCGCTTCCCAGTAAAACGAGATTTCCCTTATCGCCTTGGGCGAAAGCTGCGAATCGCGCTCGGTTCCTTCCAGCGCTGCCACAAGCGACCCCAACGTGGGCTGGCTTGTGGTGCCCGAAAACGAATCCATCGCAGCATCCACGGCATCGACACCTGCCTCGCAGGCCGCCAAAACCGTCGCCGCCGAAGCCCCCGACGTATCGTGCGTGTGGAAATGGATCGGCAGCCCGATTTCTTCTTTGAGCGTCGCGAACAGCTTTTTGGCCGCCGGCGCCTTCATCACCCCGGCCATGTCCTTGATGCCCAGCACATGCGCGCCCGCAGCTTCGAGTTCCTTGGCCAGCCCCACGTAATATTTGAGGTCGTATTTGGCCCGCTCGGGGTCGAGCATGTCACCGGTGTAGCAGACAACGCCCTCGCAAACCTTGCCGCTCTCGATCACCGCATCCATGGCCACCCGCATGTTCTCGACCCAGTTCAGGCAATCGAACACCCGGAAAATATCGATCCCGCCCTCGGCGGCCTTTTTGACGAAGAACTGCACGACATTGTCGGGATAATTGGTGTAGCCCACACCATTCGCCCCACGCAGCAGCATCTGGGTCAAAATGTTGGGCGCACCCTCGCGGATCTTTTTCAGCCGCTCCCAGGGGTCTTCGTTCAAAAACCGCATGGAAACGTCAAACGTCGCCCCGCCCCAGCATTCGAGCGAGAACAGGTCCGGCAGACCGCGGCTATAGGCCTTGGCGATCTTTTCCATGTCGAACGTGCGCATGCGCGTGGCCAGAAGGCTCTGGTGCCCGTCGCGCATGGTCGTGTCGGTGAACAGCACCCGGCTTTGCGCCTTCATCCAGTCGGCCAGCCCCTTGGCGCCGTCGCGCTCCAGGATCTGCCGGCTGCCCTCAACGACGGAAAGCGGTGGATATTCCGGGATCACCGGCGCCGCCGCATTGGCCGGCGGCTTTGGCCGGTCACGCACCTCGGGGTGACCGTTGACCGTCACATCGGCGATATAGGTCAAAAGCTTGGTCGCCCGGTCCTTGCGCTTTTCGATGTCGAACAGTTCAGGCGTCGTGTCGATGAACCGAGTCGTATAGGTGTTGTCGCGGAATTTGGGGTGCGAAATGATGTTTTCGAGGAACGCCAGATTGGTCGAAACCCCGCGAATGCGGAATTCGCGCAGGGCCCGGTCCATCCGCGCAATCGCTTCTTCGGGCGTCGGCGCCCAGCAGGTCACCTTTTCCAAGAGCGGGTCGTAGAACCGCGTGATGATCGCGCCCGAATAGGCCGTCCCGCCATCGAGCCGCACCCCGAACCCGGTCGCCCCGCGATAAGCGGTGATCCGGCCGTAATCGGGGATGAAGTTTTCTTCGGGGTCCTCGGTCGTTACCCGGCATTGCAGCGCATGGCCGTGCAAGACGATGTCTTTTTGCTCAGGCACCCCCGATTGCGGCGTCCCGATCACGGCCCCGTCCATCACCTTGATCTGCGCCTTGACAATATCGATGCCGGTGACCTCTTCGGTCACCGTATGCTCGACCTGGATGCGCGGATTGACCTCGATGAAATAAAAGTCATCGGTCTCTGCATCCATCAGGAACTCGACGGTCCCCGCGCAGCGGTAATTGGCTTCATTGCCCAGTTTCAGCGCCGCATCGGTCAGCGCCTTGCGGGTGTCTTCAGAGAGATATGGTGCCGGCGCGCGCTCCACCACCTTCTGGTTGCGCCGCTGCACCGAACAGTCGCGCTCGAACAGATGCACGAGATTGCCATGATCGTCGCCGAGCAATTGCACCTCGACGTGGCGCGCCTTTTCGACGAGCTTTTCGAGATACATCTCGTCCTTGCCGAACGCCGCCTTGGCCTCGCGCTTGCCTTCCGAGACCTCCGACCGCAACTGCTTGGGATCGGTGATGCGCCGCATGCCCCGCCCGCCACCGCCCCAGCTTGCCTTGAGCATCAGGGGATAGCCGATCGCATCGGCCATTTTGGCCACTTCATCGAGATCGTCGGGCAAAGGGTCTGTGGCCGGCACCACGGGCACGCCCGCCTTTATCGCCATGTTGCGCGCCGCGACCTTGTTGCCCAGATCGCGCATGGTCTGCGCTTTCGGCCCGATAAAGATGATCCCCGCATCTTCGCAGGCATCGGCAAATTCGGGACTTTCCGACAACAGCCCGTAACCGGGATGGATCGCATCGGCACCCGAAATCCGGGCGACGCGGATATATTCCTCGATCTGCAGATAGGCTTCCACCGGCCCCTTGCCCTGCCCGATCAGATAGGCCTCGTCCGCCTTGAACCGGTGCAGCGCCAGCTTGTCCTCCTCGGCAAACACCGCAACCGTTTTCAGCCCCAGTTCATTGGCGGCCCGGAACACCCGGATCGCAATTTCTGAGCGGTTCGCAACGAGAATCTTCTTGATGGCCATGGACCGGGAATCCCCCTGTAAAACGTGGCTGCTTGCGCTTCAGGGAGCGCCGCAGATCATGTTGCCGTCATAGATCCGGCCGATACGCCGCCGGTGGAAAGATTATGGAAAGGAAAGCCTCTCTCGACCGGCGGGTCAGGAGATCGGCTTGTCCAGATGTGCGGCCAGATGGCTCATGTCATAGCCGGCCCTGGCCGCGGAATCGATGATTTCATCCGATGAGTCGGTGCCCGCCTGGCTCAGCGCCCACAGCGTCGTCGAGCGCGTGCCCGAACGGCAGAAGGCAAAAACCGGTCCTTGGCTTTCTTCAAGCGCAGCCCGGGTGGCAGCCACCATGTCCGGGGTCACACCCTCGCGGCCCATGGGGATTTCATAATAACCAAGGCCCGCGGCCTTTGCGGCGGCCGCGATTTCTGCACCGGCCGGCTGGTCCGGTGCTTCGCCGTCGGGACGGTTGTTGATGATCGAGACAAAGCCCGCCTGTTTGATCGTCTCGATATCGGACGGCAGAATCTGCCCCGAAACGCTCACGCGGTCATTTATCTTCCTGATATCCAAAAGCCGATCTCCCTGACGCGGAAAAGTTCCCACCACTCACCGCTCTTATAGCCATCAAGGCCATCGGTGCGCAACAGAGCCCGTCAGGTTCAGGCTGCCTCGATCGTCTCGTCTTGCGCGCCAACCTCATCACCAAGCGGCCGCGGTCGGCCCAAAAGGAACCCCTGAAACCCCGTACAGCCAAGATCGGCCAGCGCCGCGTGCTGCTCGCGCGTTTCCACACCCTCGGCAATCACCTCGATCCCCAACCCTTTGGCAATCTTGCAGATCGATTCGACGATCATCGAATCCACTGGTCGCGAGGTGATCTCTGCGACATAGGCCCTGTCGATCTTGAGGATATCAAACGAGAGATCGCGCAGATAACCAAGGCTGGCATGGCCCGCTCCGAAATCGTCAACAGCGATGCGCACGCCCAGCGCCCGCAGAAATTCCAGATTCTTGCGCTCGGCCGAATTCTTGTGCAGTGGCGCCGTCTCGGTGATCTCGACGATGAACCGCTCGCCCATGAGCCCTGCCGCAGCAATCTCCTCTGCGAAGCGCGCCGCATAATCGGGATGGCGCAATTCGGCGGCCGAAACATTGATCGCCACCACTTTTGTAGGAAGCCGACCCACGTCGGCGCACACCCGCCGCAGCACCCATTGCCCCAGCTTGGCGATAAGATCGGACTGCTCGGCAATCGGAACGAATGCGCCGGGTGAAATCATCCCACGCACCGAATGGCGCCAGCGCACCAGCGCCTCGACGGAACGTTGCCGACCGTCCCGGTCGAATACCGGCTGATAATGAACCTCGAGCTCGTCCATCAGGATCGCCGCCCGCAACTCCCGCTCGATGAAACGCTGATAGCGCTCCTCGCTCAGCAATTCGCGCTCAAAGGCGATTACCCGCCCGCGACCGCCATTCTTGCCCTTGTAGAGCGCAAGGTCGGCCTTCGAAATCAGCGTATCGGCATCCCCTGCGTCATCGGGCGCCGTGGCGATGCCCATCGTGGCCGAAAGCCGCACATCGCGCCCCGCCAACGGTTCCGGGCGGTCCAGCGCTTCGAGCACCCGGTCCCCCAGACGCTTGAGCGCTGCCTTGGAGCTGACCCCGGCGAGTGCGACGGCAAACTCGTCCCCGCCCAGCCGGCCGATCAACGCCCCCGGTACCAGTTCATCGAGCGTGCGCACCAGCCGTACCAGCGCCTGATCGCCGGCGCCGTGACCCGTTCCGTCATTGATGGCCTTGAGATGATCCATATCGATCTGGATATAAGCCACCGGCATCCGGTCGGCGGCACGTACCATTTCGCGCAGCCGGTCGAGAAAATACTTGCGGGTAAACGCACCCGTCAGGGCATCCCGATTGAGCGAGGCCAGCAGGTCCCGCCGGCGCGCTTCGGCAAGGATCAGTGCCCGGCGCAACGAAAAATAGCCCCATATGATGATTGCGAGCAGCGCCATGCCGGCAAGCGCGATCACTCCAAGCGCCACGCCCGCATGCTGAAGGCCCAACCATCCGGCAACCAGCGCTTCAAGCGCCGCAAAGACCACAACACAGCCGGCCGCGCCCGCAACAAGAGCGGTTCCGCGATAGATGGCAACAATATTGGTGAGGGAAAGTTCTGTACGCATCAAAGCCAGGTCCGATCATCTAACCGAACCCTATAGAAGCGGTTTTAACGCCAGGTGAATGGCCCGCAATATATTTCAACGAAATCAATGTGTTATAATGACAACGCGCATACAGAGCGCCCGTGCTTCGATTGTCCTGCCGTTTCGTAACAGCTTTGCGACATCGCTCGAAAACCCGTTCACGATAGTTAGCGGACTGTTAGTCGGGCAGGTGGTCTCCGGCCGGGTCGGCCGCACCCACCCAGTCTTGCCAGACGTCGCGGCCGGTGATGAGGAAATTCTGCGCCACCGCTTCTGCACTGGCTTCGTTCTCGGCCTGCCAGGCCAAAAGCCTGTTCATTTCATCGAGCGGCATGGAAGCGCGCGCGAAATAATCGGCGATATCGGGCGTATCGGAGAACACCCATTCGGCAACCGCGATCACCACGGTGTCGGGCGCAAACCCCGACCCGCCAAACGGCACGCAATCGCGTATCGCCATGCATTGCGCGTTGCCCTGGTCGAACCCGCCCATATCGAGCGGCACGAGGTCGAGCCGATCGATCAACGCATTGGGCTGCCAGTAATAGGTCAGGATGGGCTGCCGCTGGCTGACCGCCTCGGTAATCGCGCCGTCCATGGCGAACCTGTCGAGCGGCTCGACCACATCGAAGCGCTCATCGAGCCCCCGACCTGCCGCCATGTTGCGGTTGATGATCGCACAGGCCCACTCGACGGGACACGAATAAAGCTCCGCCCTTGTTTCTCCAGGCGGAACGAACACCTGCCAATGGTCTATGATGTCGTCGGCCGTCGCAAGGCCGCTGTTGTTCTCGATCACATAGGACGGCACGAACCAGGCTTCCAGCGCCCCACCGGCAAAGGTGGGGGCTGCGGCCCGGGCGCTCGACGCCTGCATCGCCCCGTTCCACACCTCGGGCTGCCGCGACACCCAGAGTTCGGGCGCCACCGCCGGTTGCTGTGTCGTCGCCATGGAAGCGAGCGTTGCTTCGGGCTCGCCCGGCACCAGCCGCACTGCACATTGATACTCGGCCCGCAGCAGGGTTGCATGGATGTTGGCGAGAATGGCCGCCGACGGCCAGCCCATCTCGGCAATGGCAATTTCGCCGGTGCCGCAAACCGGCTGCGGGGTAGCCTCCGATGCTGACGCGGTTGAAGGCGCCTCGGCTGCTCCGCGTCCCCCGCCCGTATTGTCGAGCACCTGGATTTGCGCCTGCGCGATGGCTGGCGAAATGCTCAGCGCCGCCGCAAGGACAAGAGCCATCTTCACGCGCATCGGCAACCCGGCCTCCATCGATGAGGGAAGACCATAACTGGCAAAAGCCCGCCCGTTAAGCAACTGTAGCCTCACGAAAATTCGTGCCAAAACCTGATGACTCCATAAACGCAACTGTGCAATGGTATCGTCTGGAGCAGGTCCAGCGAGTGGACCTTTTTCCAGTTGGGCTGTCCGGACCGAAAAGATCGCACTGGGATTTTGACCACCATGCGGCACGGGAGGGGCATGGCACGACCAAACTCTTGAGGGATATCATGCGTCATATCAAAAAATCTCTGACCCTTGCGGTCGCTGCAAGTGTTCTTTCGATGGCGGCGCCCGCCGTCGCACAGGACGTCACGATCGGCTTCATGGGCGGCTTCACCGGCCCCATCGAAAGCCTTGCGCCCCCCATCTTCGCCGGCGCCGAACTGGCCGTTGCCCAGGTCAACGAACAGGGCGGCATTCTCGATGGCGGCACATTCGCAATCGTTTCGGCCGACGGCGCCTGCGATGCGACCGCGGCGGCCAACGCCACCGACCGCCTGGTCAACACCGATCAGGTCACGGCGATCGTTGGCGGCCTTTGCACAGGTGAAACCATCGGCGGCGCCAATTCCGCTGCCATTCCCGGCGGTGTCGTCATGATCTCGCCCGCTTCCACAGCGCCGGCCCTGACCACGCTCGAAGACGACGATCTGGTGTTCCGCACGACACCTTCCGATGCTTTCCAGGGCCAGAAGCTCGCGGAGCTGCTACTGTCCAAGGACATCACCGAAATTGCGCTGACCTATGTCAATAACGACTACGGTTCGGGTTTCGCCGATGCCGTCGCATCGGCCTATGAAGCCGGCGGCGGAACGATCGCGGCCAACCTCGCTCATGAGGACGGCAAGGCCGACTATCGCGCCGAACTGGGCAATTTGGCCTCCTCGGGTGCCGAAACTCTCGTCATCCTCGCCTATGCCAATTCCTCGGGTCAGACCATCCTGCGTCAGGCGCTGGAATCGGGCAATTTCCTCACCTTCGTCGGTGGTGACGGCATGGTGGGCGACGATCTGTTCACCGGCGTCGATGCCGGCAGCGTCGAAGGCATGATCGCCACCCGCGCCGGTGCGTTCGAAGGCGAAAGCGCCACCGTTTACAACGATCTGGCCACCGCCGCCGGGCTCACCCCCAATGACGTTTACGCTCCGCAATCCTATGACGCGGCCTTCCTCCTGGCGCTTGCCATCGAGAAAAACGGCTCTGCCGACCGCGAGGGCCTTTCGGCCGCGCTGCGTGAAGTCTCTTCGGCTCCGGGCGAAACCATCCTTCCGGGCGAATGGGAAAAGGCCAAGGAACTCATCGCGGCCGGTACCGATATCGACTACCAGGGCGCCGGTGGCGATCTGGACTTTGACGATGCCGGCGACGTTGACGGCGTGATCGTCGAAATGACCGTCGAGGGCGGCTCGTTCGTCGAAGTCGGCGTCATCGAATAAGTCGACTGCGATTTCAATACGAAAAGCCCGGGAGCGATCCCGGGCTTTTTTCTTTTTGCCTCTCCCTTTGGAGGAGAGAGCCTGTCCCCGGCTTGAACCGGGGTCGGACCGCAGGTCCGGGTGAGGGGGCCTTACGTATGTTCCGCCTGGAACCCTTCTAGGCTGAATCGACATTCATCTCATCCATATCATTGCTGCGGCGAGATGTAAGAAGCTGAGGAAGTTCGCGGCTCTGCGGTCGAAGCGTGTGGCTATTCTGCGATAGTGTTTGAGCTTGTTGAAGCAGCGTTCGACGGTGTTTCGGACCTTGTATGCTTGGAAGTCATAGAGGATCGGGCGTTTGCGGGTTGGATTGCAGGGGATCACCGGCTCGGCGCCCATGTCCTTGATGAGCGCTCGGATCGCATCAGAGTCATAGGCCTTGTCGGCAAGCACCCGCAAAGGCTTCAGGCCGTCCAGCAAGGCGGGCGCGATCGGGGCATCGCCACGCTGACCCGGTGTCAGGATCAGTCGCAGCGGGCGGCCCAAGGCATCGACGGCGAGGTGTATCTTGGTCGTCAGACCACCTCGGGATCGCCCCAGAGCCTGGTCCCCCCTTTTGCGCCTTTGCCCGTCGCGGCTTGCTGATGCGCGCGTACCAGGCTGGAATCGAGTGAGATATACGCATTGTCCGGCTCCTTGATGAGCTGTTCGAAGATGCGTTCCCACACGCCAGCCTGCGCCCAACGGCTGAAGCGCTTGTGAACTGTTTTCCAATTGCCATAGCGCTCCGGCAGGTCATGCCAGTGCGCTCCCGACCGAAGGACCCACAAAACACCGTTTACGAAAAGCTGGTTATCCGCACCGCTGCGCCCCGGATCACCGACTTTGCCCGGCAACAAGGGTTCAATCCTACGCCACTGCGGCGCGCTGAGCTCATAGCGTTTGGCCATCCATCGGACTCCAGATCGGTGAAACTGGCCTCCTATGAATCACACAAACCCCACCATTGTGAATCCTGAATGTCGATTCAGCCTAGAGCGTGTCCAGCAAAAGTGGAAACGGTTTTGCGGTTCGGACGCGCGACGAAACAACAACTTAGAGGATTTTCGCGATTCGAAGAAAAGCGGAAATGCTCTAGTCTCGACGTTTGATATACTCGGGCAACAGCCCTTTGGGCGCAAACCGCAGGGCAATGGTCACAACCAGCCCCAGCACGAAAATCCGCATCTGCACGGCACGGGTTTCAATATCGGGGATAGCGCCCCAACCCATCGACGACGACCAATTGCTCAGCGTGCCGAACAGGCCCGTCGCCAACTGCTCGGACAGCATCCACACGATATAGATGAACAGCCCGCCAAACAGCGCCCCGAAATTGTTGCCCGCCCCGCCCACGATCAGCATCACCCAGATGATGAAGGTGTGGTTGATCGGCTGGTAGCTCGAGGGATCGTAAATACCTACGAACGAAACGAGGATGGCCCCGCCAATCCCCATGAGAACCGAACCGAAGACGAAGATTTCGAGCTGGCGACCGGTCACGTCCTTGCCCATCGAGGCTGCCGAGATGTGATTGTCGCGGATGGCCCGCATCATGCGCCCCCACGGACCCTGATAGGCCCTGTGGATCAAGAATAGCGCCACGATGACGATCAGCACCACAAGCGCCAGGAACCCGCCGCGCGCATAAACGAAACTGTCTGTGATCGAAGCGCCCTGCGCCTGATAATATTGCGGATTGGGCACCGGCCAGGGAATGGGCGAAACCGTCAGCGTGCCGCGTGTCAGCCATTCCATGTTGCGGATCACCGCGCGCAGGATTTCGGCGATCCCGATGGTGGCAATCGCCAGATAATCGGCCCGCAGCCCAAGGCTGACCTTGCCGACGAGAAAGCCGATCAGCCCGGCCAGAACGCCCCCGAAGGCCCAGCCAAGGATGACCGGCAACCCAAGCCCACCAACCCAGCCGGCCGTGGACGTAATATAATTGGCAGCCGGGTCCATCTGCGTGCGAAAGATCACATAGGCAGCGAACCAGGCGACAACGATCACCGCCCCGCGCCATTTCCCCGTGATCCCGAACCGCTGTACCCGATGGGCCAAAAAGATCAGCACCGCGCCGATGGCTGCTGCAATCGCCGTGCGCCCGAGCAGCATCGGCCCCTCGGACTCCCAGAACGCCATATTGACTGGAAACGAAATGAAGGTGACGGCAAATCCGCCCACCATGAGCATGCCCAGAATGCCGAAATTGAACAGCCCGCCAAAGCCCCACTGGATATTGAGCCCCATGGCAATCAGCGCAAAGGCGAAGGCCTCCACCATCAGCCGCACTGTGAACGGAGCGCCCATCATGACGCCCACGAAAACGATCAGCGCAAATAGCGCCGCAAACAGCCCGATATAGCGCACGGTCATGTGGAGGCTCCCTTAAAGATTCCCGTGGGCCGCACAAGAAGCACGACGACAAGGATCACGAAGGCAACGGTGAGTTTATATTCGGACTGCACAAGCGTCAGCGAATTGGGGATTTCAAACCAGAGCACGTCGCGGAACGGGCGCAGCAGCACCGACCAGTTGAACACTGCCAGTGTTTCGGCAAAGCCAAGGACGAAACCGCCGGCAATCGCCCCATAGGCATGGCCCAATCCGCCGAGGATGGCGGCGGCAAATATCGGCAACACGATATTGAACGCCAGATCGGGTTTGAGCGTCACGTCCAGCGCCAGCATGGTGCCCGCAAGGCACGCCAGCGCACCCGCGATCACCCATGTCACCCGAACGACGAGCTTGGTGTTGATACCCGACACTTTCGCCAGATCGGGATTGTCGGCCATGGCCCGCATCCCCTTGCCCAGCCGCGAGCGGGTGAGAAAGTAATGGAGCGCGATCACCGCAACGGCAGTCGAAGCCACCAGCCAGACCTGCGGCTCGGTAAAGGTAATCGGTCGCGTCACGCCCTCGAAAGGCAATTCGAGCCGGAAAATCTGCTTGGGCTCTGTATCGAAGAACGAACGCGTCTCGACCCCGAAAAACAACCGGATCAACCCCTGGATCATCATGGTGACCCCGATCGAGGCGATCAGCAATGTCACAGGCTTTGCCCCCCGCGCCCGAAGCGGCGCATAAAACCCCTTGTCGATCCCCAGTGCCAGCCCCGCCGCCAGCACCATGGCCAAGGGCACGACCAGCACTCCGGTCGGAATGGGCGTCACGATCCCCATCGCCGCCAAAACACCGGCCAGAACGAACGTGATGAACGCCCCCATGGTCATCATGTCGCCATGAGCGAAATGGGCAAACCGCAGAATGCCGAAGATCAGCGTCACGCCGACAGCGCCAAGCGCATAGATCGAACCGAGGACAACGCCCCCGATCATCGCCTGATTGAAGAAAAAGATCAGATCGTTCATGTTCTTTCACCAGCCCTCGGGCTACCCCCCAAGAAAGCTCTTGGCCACATCCGGATCGTCGAGCAGTTCTTGCCCGGTTCCGGTGAACCTGTTCTGCCCACTGGTCAGAACGAACCCTTTGGTTGCGAACGCCAGCGCCTGGCGCGCGTTCTGCTCGACCATAAGGATGCCCACGCCCGCGGCGTTGATCTTGACCACCTGTTCGAAGATTTCCATCATGTAGCGTGGCGAAAGCCCGGCCGAAGGTTCATCGAGCATCAGCAGTTTCGGCCGGCTCATCAGCGCACGGCCCATGGCCACCATCTGGCGCTGCCCGCCCGACAATTCGCCCGCCGGCTGGCGGCGCTTGGCCTTTAAATCCGGAAACATCTCATAGACCATATCGAGACTTTCGGTGATGTCGTCGCGCCGAACGAATGCGCCCATCTCGAAATTCTCGTGCACCGACATCGCGGTAAAGACGTTGTGCTCCTGAGGCACGAACGAGAGCCCCATCGGCACCAGCCGGTCGGCCTCGAAATTGGTCACGTCCTGCCCATCGAACGTCACGGTTCCCGCGGTCACCGTCAAAAGCCCGAAGATCGCTTTCAGCGTCGTCGATTTGCCCGCCCCGTTCGGGCCTACGATCACCCCGATATCGGAAGCATCGATTGCCATGTTGACGCCATTCAAAATCGGCGTGCCGCCATAACCGGCCACGATGTCCTTAAGGTCGATAAGGCTCATCGCACGGCCTCCACCGGCCCGCCGAAATAGGCCTCGACGATCATCGGGTTGGCCCGCAGCTCTTCCATATTGCCCTTGGCGATCACCTCGCCCTGCGCCATCACGATCACCGGGTCGCACAGCCGCGCGATCAGATCCATGTCGTGCTCGATGACAAAGAAGGTGTAGCCCAGCTCTTTGTTCATGCGCTCGATATTGGCGGCAAGATCGTTGAGCAGGGTCTTGTTGACCCCCGCCGCCACCTCGTCGAGCAGCACGATCTTGGCATCCACCATCATGGTGCGGCCCAGTTCGAGCAGCTTTTTCTGCCCGCCCGAAAGATTGCCCGCCAGCTCGTTCTTGACGTGCCCGAGCTTGAGGAAATCGATGACATCGAGCGCCTTGCTCCGCACCTCGGCCTCGCGCGCCGCAGCTTTGCCCGGCTTGAACCACAGGGTCGAAAGGCTCTCGCCCGGCTGATCGCCCGGCACCATCATAAGGTTTTCCAGCGCCGTCATCTGGGAAAATTCGTGCGCGATCTGGAAGGTGCGCAGCATACCCAGCTTGAACAGCTCATGGGGCTTGAGCCCGGTTATGTCTTGCCCGTCAAAGATGATCTGCCCGCTGGTTGGGGCAAAATTGCCGGCCACCATGTTGAACAGGGTGGACTTGCCCGCCCCGTTCGGCCCGATCAGCCCGGTGATCGATCCGCGCTCGACTTCGAGCGAACAATTGGAAACAGCTTGAAGTCCGCCAAACCGTTTGGAAACGGAACGCACTTCGATTACCGCGTCAAACGCCACGCCTGTGCTCAGCCCCTAAAATCTGGTTGGACCAAAAGGTCAAAAAAGCCCCGGAATTGCGGCATCTGCTCACAACAGCGCCCTTCGGTCAACTCAAAGCGCTTTGAGCACCGCTTCGGCTGTGGACTTGTTGTAAGCCACCGGGATGTCATAGAGCGTCGCGAGCCGTGTCAGCGCCTTGACATCGACATCGTGCGGCAGCGCGCTCATGGGATCGATAAAAAAGATCAGCGCATCCAGCCGCCCCTCGGCGATCATCGCCCCGATCTGGGCATCCCCGCCCAGCGGGCCGCTTTTGAGCGCCAGCACCGCAAGTCCGGTTTCCTGCGCCACACGTCCGCCCGTCGTTCCGGTCCCCACCAGCGTGAACCCGCTCAGCCGGTCTTTGTGCGCACGCGCGAAGGCGACCATGTCGTCCTTCTTTTCGTCATGGGCCACCAGCCCGATGGTCTTTGTGGTCATGGCTCTTGCCGCCCTCACCCGTTTCGTCCTTCAACCACGCGATGGCCGCCTTGCCAAGCCCGGCAAGAAAAAGGACGCCCCGATGGACGCCCCTGCAAACGCAGATACCGCGATCGCTCAGCTCAGCGCGCCGATAACCGCCTCAATGCGTTTTTTCATCGTTCCGGCATCGTAGGGCTTGATGATGTAGTTGTTCACCCCGCTCTCGATAGCCTCCTTGACCTGCTCTTTGTCGGAGCGGCCCGTCGCCATGATGAAGGGCATCCCTTGCGTGCGCGGGTGCTTGCGGATCACCTTGAGCAGCGTCAACCCGTCGACATCGTCCATATTCCAGTCCGAAATGATCAGGTCGACACTTGTCTTTTCGAGCTTGGTGAGCGCATCGCGGCCCGATTTGGCCTCGACGATATCCTTGAACCCGAGCTGAGTGAGGATGTATTTGCAGATGCCCCGCATCGATTGCTGGTCATCGACGATGAGAACGCTGACTGCGCTGGCCTTTGGCATGGATTCTCCGCCTTAATACCCGGTCTTCTTCCGGAATGATCAGCCTTTGAAACTAGGCGACAACCGTTACAATAATCTCAATACAAAGCCTCAAGCTGCGGCCTTGAGCTTCATGAGAGCGCTGACCAGCCGCCCGGCGATCTTTTCCACCGGAGCTTCCTCGGTCACCGCGCCCATCTCGAACGCCACCTTGGGCATGCCATAGATCAGCGCGGATCCTTGGGATTGTCCGATGGTGAACGCGCCAGCTTCGCGCATGGCCTTTAGGCCCGCGGCCCCATCGCGCCCCATGCCGGTCAGGATCGCCCCGACTGCCATGGAGCCCACCACCTTGGCCACTGAACTGAAAAGCACGTCCACGCTCGGTCGATGGCCAGAGGTTTGTTCATCCTGGGTCACCCGGCATTTGAGCTGGCCCGACGTCTTTTCCACCCGCAGATGGAAATCCCCGGGCGCGACATAGGCCGTGCCCCGCTCGAGCACCATCCGGTCAGCGGCCTCGATCACCCGCACCGGCACAAGCTCGTTGAGCCGGGCGGAAAAGCGCGCAGTGAACCCCTTTGGCATGTGTTGGGCAATGACGATAGGTGGACAATCGGCGGGGATCGATGAGAGCACCTGCCGGATGGCCTCGACGCCACCTGTCGACGCGCCAATCGCGATCAGTGCCCCCTGAGGCGCCGCCGCCGTCTTGAGCGGCAGGTCCGGTGCCTGGGCGCGATGGGCCCGAGCCTGCACGTCCGATTGCGCCGCAAAGCGCACCTTCTCACGCAAGGTCGCACCGAACGCTTCGAGCCCGCCCGCCATCTCGGTGCCGGGCTTGGCGACGAAATCGACAGCACCCAGCTCCAGCGCCAGCATGGTTTCGGACGCACCTTTCGTGGTTAGCGTGGAAACCATCACCACCGGCAGGGGCCGCAGCCGCATGATCTTTTGCAGAAAGGCCAGGCCGTTCATGTTGGGCATTTCAATATCGAGCGTCACGACATCGGGATTGAGTGCCTTGATCTTGTCGCGCGCATCGAGCGGATCATGCGCCGTGCCCACCACGGTGATATCGCCCTCCTGCGCCAGCGTTTTGGAAAGCACGTCCCGAATGAGCGCCGAATCGTCGACGACGAGGACCCTGATATTGCTCATGCTGCATCCTTTGCATCGGCATTTGCCTTGCGTTGATAGACAGTCTTGCCGACCAGTCTGAAACCCTTGGAAACGGCCTGCAGGTTTTCCGAATGGCCGATATATAAGAACCCGTCGGGAGCCAGAACCTGTCCGAGCCGGTCAAACAGCGTCCCTTGCGTCGGCTTGTCGAAATAGATCGCCACGTTCCGGCAGAAGATCGCGTCGAACGGACCGCTGATCGGCCAGGCTTCGATGAGATTGAGCAGCTTGAAAGTGACAAGCTCCCGCGCCGCGTTCGGGATGAGGATGTCCCCTGTTGCCGTCTTTTCAAACAATCCGGCCCGTTGCGCGGAGAGCCCATTGAGCTCGCTCGCCGGATAGATGCCTCGCGCCGCCTTGTTCACGACGTTGGAATCGATATCGGTGGCAAGAATGCGGAAATCCCAGCGCTTGAGTTCGGGAAACGCGGCCAGAAGGCTCAACGCGATCGTATAGGGCTCCTGCCCGGTCGAGCATCCCGCCGACCAGATCCGCAAGCGCGGCCTGGCGCCCTTGCCCACGCGTTGCGGCTTGGCGATCAGTCCCGCCACATAGCTCGTGAGATGATCGAAATGATGATCCTCGCGGAAGAACCGCGTCAGGTTCGTGGTCAGCGCATTGACGAAATTCTGATCATCCTCGGGCCGGCCCTGCGTCTCGAGAAAGTCGATATAGGCATCGAACCCGGACAGCGAGAGCCCGCGTACGATCTTGGACAGGCGAGAAACCACCAGTGTGCGCTTGGCGTCGGAAAGCGAAATGCCCGCTACGCGATAGACGCGCTCGCGGATTCGCGAAAATTCTCTTTCGCTGAGTGGAAATTCACCATTGTCCATACAAGTTCCGACTCCCCGATGCCGGTCTTCGCCCATCGAAACTAGGCTCTGCCGACTGATTGCCCCACCGGCTGCGCATCGAGCGCCTCGGCCTGTTGTTTTGCCCGATCCCCGATCAGATCGACATCGGAGCGCGCCGCCACAAGCGCTTCTTCCCCGCTTGCAAGACTGGTTCCGATCATTGCCGTCTCCTCACTTAAATTCAGTAAATGAGCGGTAACGGTACTCATGGTCTCGGCCAACACCTGCGCCCCTTGCGCTCCGGCATCGGCTTCTCCCAGCCCGGTCTTGACCAATGCCCTTATGTCCTTGGAGGTCTTGGCGCTGGCTTGAGCCAGTTCGCGCACTTCGCTGGCCACCACGGCAAACCCTGCGCCCTTTTCCCCGGCCCGCGCCGCTTCCACGGCAGCGTTCAGCGCCAAAAGATTGGTGCGGAACGCCACTTCCTCGATCCCCGCCACCAGCTTGTCGATCTTACCCACCAGCCCGGTTACCGCCGCAACGCGCTCGCTTGTTTCTTCGGCCGAAGCCCTGGCCTTCTCAAAATTCGCGCTCAGCCCCCTCGCACCCTCGGCTGTGCGTCCGGCCAGTGAGCGCCCGGCATCGATCTCCCCACGCGCCGTTTCCATATGATGGCGCGCATTGTCCGCCGACCGTGTCAGGGTCTGTGCCGCCTCACGGCAGATTTCAACGAGCGCTCCCACCTTCTCGAGCCGTTCGCGGGCCCGCCGATGCATGTCGAGCGCTGTTTCGCGTTCGGCATCGATGCCCTCGATCTGCCGCGCCAGCCCGGTGATCCGCGCCGCCAGGCCGTCATTGGCCCCGCCATCGTCAATCGGGGAGCCTTGCGCCAGAGCATCGAGGCGAGCCGCCGCCGCATCGAGCGTTGCCAGCCCTGCATTGACCAGCTCCAATTCGGGCACGTCCTCGACGAGGTCGGCGGCGATTCGATAGCCCGTGCGCCCCCCCGCCAGCGCCTGCCCGATCTCGTCGAGCACCGTCGCGGGAACCACGCGCCCCGGTCGGTCGAGCTCGATCAGCCAGCGATCCGGCGCCAGCGGGCTGGCGGTTGCGATATGGCGTTGCCCCGAAAGCGCCACCGCATGGCTTGTCGGTGTTTCCTCCAGCTCAACGGCTATGCCCAGCAGGGCGACCGCTGTATCGGTTTCGGCGCATTCAGGCGCCAGCGCCGTCAGTCCCGCGCTCATCTTGACAATAATGCCCTGTCCATCGACCAGCATGGCCGGACGCGCCAGCGTTTCAAAGGCCGTGCAATAGGTCATGGCGCGTTCCAGCCGCAGGCACAGATTGGCGGTGATGGCCCGCATATGCTCGATTTCGCGGCTCTTGCCGATCGGCCCGCTCCCCACCGCCTCGCCCAGCGCCGACAGCACACGGCGCTGCGCCCGGTCGGCAAGGATTGCGACCGCAAAACTGACGGCAATCGCCGCCGCCCAGACCCCGCCAACCGCCAGCGGCCACCACGAAAGGGACGAAAAATTGACGGCAACAAACAGGCAGACCGCCAGGGTCGCCGACCAGAGCGCCAACAGTGCGGTAACAAGGCGGGTTCGAGCCAATGGATTGCCGACAATAAGAAAGCGTCGCGCCACCCTAAAAGCCTATGGTTAACGCTTTGTGAGCAAGACCGCTTCCCGGTAAGATTGCGGGAAGGGTTTCGCCCGCCCCACCTAGAACAGTTCGATATCATCGAGCACCGGCTTTGCGGGACGGCGGTTGGCAATCGCCAGCTCCTCGCGCACGAGCCTCGCATTGTCGGTGGAGTCGAGCCGTTTGACAAAGGCCCGGCCCGTATGGGGCTGGAACATCACCCGCCGGGCATAGCTCCCCCCCATGTCGTGGCTCGCCAGCACATAGCCTTCATTGCCCAGGAATTCGCGCACGAATTCTATGTTCTTCAGCCCCACGTCATGCATACCGGCATGAATGTTGCCGCCGCCGAACACCTTGAACTCGAGATTCCCCTTCCGCCCGGTGCCTTTGCTTAAAACCATGTTGATGAGCTGCTCCATGGCGAACGCACCGTAGCGGGCCGATTCCCCGAATCTGTCCTTGGACGAGCCCGACTGGCTGGCCAGCAGAAAATGGTTCATCCCCCCGATCCTTGCCTCCCTGTCGCGCACGCAAGCAGAAATGCATGACCCCAGGATCGTCGAAAACGTCGCTTCCGGCTCATTGGATATGACACAATCTCCCTGGTGAACGGTGGTCACCACGCCACGGGTGAAAGTGTCCGGCATCAAGGCAGTCTGAACGGCATTACCGCTTCCCTGGATTTTCTTTGAAACCGGGAGATACCGGTTTTTCGATTGATATTTTTCCAACCCTATCGCGCCATTCGTTAGCCATTTGCTAACCCTAACCAGCGATGACTACCGATAGCGAAAATCGGCAAGCATCGGTTTAGAAGTCTGCCACTATGATCGCTGGTGTTGAGAATCGGGGATTGGGTGCATGAGCTTGCACAAACTGGCCAGAGAGCTGGAAGAAACCGCTCGCCAGACGGCGGAAATGGTCGATGGCATCACCGCCAGTCTTCTCACTCTCGGCGACACCTCGATCGACTGCAACGCGGCCCGCTCCACCGCCATTCGCCAGATTGTCGTCGCCCTCCAGATGCAGGACCGCATCGAACAGCGCTGCCGCAACATGGCTGACGCCGCGCGCAAGCTTGCCGACCTCTCCGACGGCAGCGACGACAAGGCCGCCGAAGGCGTCTGGTCGACCCTGACCCTTGACGAATTGCGCGACGAGTCCCTTTCGGGCATCGCCGCGCGAACCAATTCGGGCGAAGTCGAGTTTTTCTAGAACACCCCTCGACTATGTCGCGGCCGGCTGCTCATGATCTTCGGGCGCCCTTGGCAGGAATCGGCCCACCCATTTTCCGAAGCCTTCCACATAGGTGAGCATCACCGGCACCACGAGCAACGTCAGCAGGGTCGAGCTGATCAGCCCGCCGATCACCGCATGCGCCATCGGGGCATTCGCCTCGCTGCCCGGATGCAACGCGAGGGCCAGCGGCAGCATGCCGAAGATCATGGCCAGCGTCGTCATTATAATCGGCCGGAACCGCGTACCGCCCGCCTCGATCAGCGCCTCTTTGAGCGGCCGCCCGGCCCTGACGTGCTGGTTGGTGTTGTCCACGAGAAGAATAGCGTTCTTCACCACCAGCCCCATGAGCATGACGAACCCGATCATCGAATACATGTTGAGGGTCGATCCGCCCACCATCAGCCCCAAAAGCACGCCCACCAGCGACAGCGGCAATGCCGTCATGATGGCGATCGGCTGCAGGAAGCTGCCGAACTGGCTGGCAAGAACAAGATAGATGAACACCACGGCAAGAAGCAGCGCAGCGCCCATGCTCGATGTGGTGTCGGCCAGCATCTCGGCATCGCCGCCCTGCTCGATCGCCACGCCGTCCGGCAGGTCCAGCGCCGCCACGGCCGCGTCGATATCGGCGATCACATCGCCCAGGACACGATCGTCCACATTGGCACTGATGGTGATCTGGCGCGCCAGTGCCTGCCGTTCGATCTCGCTCGGCCCGACTGTCTCATCGAGTCTGGCAACCTGTCCAAGAGGCACCGACACGGCCGTGCCGCCACTGGCCTGCTGGGCAACCGGCAGGCTGGCCAATCCCTCGATATCGGACCGCAGCTCCTGAGGCAGTCGCACCATGACGTCGATGCGGTCGTTGCGCTCATTGGTCCATTCGCTGGCCACCTCACCGGCGATCATCACCCGCATGGCCGATCCCACCTGCTGCGCCGTTATCCCCAGATCGCTCGCCGCCTGCCTGTCGACAACAATGTCGAGCATGGGCTGTGCCTGCTGTGTGCTCATCTTGACGTCGATGGCACCGGGTACCGCGGCCACCGCGTCGGCGACCATCTGTGCGCCCTCGGTCAGCCCTGCAAGGTCGCCACCGCGCAGATTGAGCGTGATGGGCGCGCCACCGGTTCCCAGTCCGCCACCGGCACTGGCCGTCAATTCGATTCCCGGGACAACCGTGGTGGCGCGCCTTATCTCCTCGATGATCGCGACATCGGAAAGCGCGCGCTCACCAGGATCGAGCAGATTGACGGTGATCGCCGCCATATTCTCGCCGCCCGCCGTACCCGAATTGACGTTGGTGTAGGTGCTCTCGACACCCTCGATGCCACGGACGATGGCGTCGACCTGCCGCGCCTTGATCGCCGTATAGTCCTGTGACGATCCGACCGGCGTTTCCACTTCGATGTTGACAAGGCTGCTGTCGCTCACCGGCATGAACTCGAACCCGACCAGCGGCACC
Organism: Pelagibacterium halotolerans B2; assembly: GCF_000230555.1. Taxonomy (GTDB): domain Bacteria; phylum Pseudomonadota; class Alphaproteobacteria; order Rhizobiales; family Devosiaceae; genus Pelagibacterium; species Pelagibacterium halotolerans. The sequence goes on from NC_016078.1 coordinate 3,046,758, forward strand.
AGCGCGAAGCTCGAAACGAAAATACCCACCGCGCCGACCAGCGTCATTACCCGATGGCGCAGGCTCCAGCCGAGCACGCGCTTGTAGCGCCTCCCCAGTGCCTCGAAACCGTGCTCGAACTTGGCGATCGCCCGGCCAAGCGGGCCGCGCTTGGCGCCCGGATGCGCGTGGGGCTCGTACCAGACGCTCGACATCATCGGATCGAGGGTGAAGCTGACGAAAAGCGAGATCAGGACGGCCACTGCGACGGTCACACCGAACTGCAGGAAGAACTGCCCCACAATGCCTTCCATGAAGGCCAGCGGCAGGAACACAGCGCAGATCGACAATGTCGTGGCCAGCACCGCGAGACCGATCTCATTGGTGCCATCGAGCGCCGCCTGGAAATGGCTCTTGCCCATATGCAGATGTCGCGTGATGTTTTCGCGCACAACGATCGCATCGTCGATCAGAATGCCGATCGACAGCGTCAACGCCAGCATGGTCATCATGTTGAGCGAAAACCCGAGCATGGAAATCACCGCCAGCGTGCCCAGGATCGAGATCGGCAGCGTCATTCCGGTGATGACCGTCGAGCGCCAGGAATTGAGGAACAGAAAGACGATCGCCACCGCGAGAATGGCGCCTTCCAAAAGCGTGGATTCGAGCGTGTGATAGTTGGCCTCGATCTGCTCGGCGCTGTCCTGAAGCACCTCGATCCGTGCGCCTTCGAGCCTGCCGCCTGCGTTGAGTTCGGCGACAAGGTCGTGAACCTCATGGGCGATCTCGACCGTGTTGCCGCCATCGACCCTGGAAATGTTGATCGCCAACGCCTGTTCGCCGTTCTGAAGCGCCAGCCCGTCGAGTTCGGATTGTCCGCGCGCAATATCGGCGACGTCGCTCAGCAATATGGTCTGGCTGCCCTGCCGGGCCACGACGATGGATGCGAAGTCCTCGATTGACCCAAGCTCGGTGTTGAGCTGCACGGTCTGGACCAACAACCCGTTGTCCACAGAGCCGGAGGGAATCGTCATATTGTCGCTGGCAAAGGCCGAAACCACTTCGGACACGCCAATGCCATAGGCGCTCAGCCTGTCCGGATCGATAAGGATATCGACCTGTTCTTCGATCGAGCCCACCACCGTCGCACTGCCCACGCCGTCGACATTGGTCATGGCAGGCGCGATCACATCATTGGCGATCCGGGTCAGATCGGTCATCGATTGGTTCTGTCCGCTGAGCGCCAGAGAGACCATGGGCGTTGCCGTGGGATCGAACCGCAGGACTTGCGGCGTGTCGGCGCCATCGGGAAGTGTCACCGCCGCCAGCCGGTCGCGCACTTCCTGCGCCGCCTGCATGCTGTCGGTTTCGAGCGTGAACTGCACGATGACCGTCGAATGGCCCGAACTCGATGTCGATGAAACCGTTTCGATCCCGGCCAGCGTATTGACCGCTTCCTCGATAACCTCGGAAATCTCGGTCTCCACGGCCTCGGGCGCGGCGCCCGTATAGGGCGTCAGAACCGCGACAACGGGAAAATCGACGTCGGGATACTGCTCGATCGGCATGGACCGGAATGCGTTGATGCCAAAGACCAGGATCGCGACCATGACCATGGTCGCAAACACCGGATGACGGACACTGATTCGAGTCAGAAACATCTCTAGAGCGCTCCCACGACGACACTCTGGCCCGCCTCGAGCCCCGAGAGCGGCAATGCCACGATGAGGTCGCCGGACGCGACGCCTTCCCCGATCTCAACCATTCCCAGCCGGTCCCAGACCTTTTCGATGCTGACGGCCCGGCGGGTAATTTCGCCATCGACCACGGCAAGCACATAGTGCTCCTCGTCGTCGCCAAGCACCGCATCTTGCGGCACGGCGATCACGTCGCTCGCGGCCTCGGTCACGATTCGGCCGGTAACGAACATACCGCCGCGCAACCGGGAGTCGGGATTGTCGAGCCCCAGATGCACGACGACCGAACGGGTGCCCTCTTCGGCCACCGGATTGATCCGCTCGACCGCCGCTTCGAACACCGAACCGTCGAGCCCTTGGACTTCGAGGCTGGCGGTCTGGCCCGCCGTGATTGAAGCCGTCTGCGCCAGCGGCACCATCGCATCGACCGTCACCCGGCTCAGATCGACCAGCGAGACGACCACCGCCCCTTGGCTCACCACCTGTCCAGGCTCGACCATGCGGTTCGAAACCATGCCGTCAAACGGGGCCCTGATGATCGTGCGCCCGATATTGGTCTGCACCTGCTCGACCTGCGACTGCAGCGAGGCAAGGCTGGCTTCGAGCCCGTCGACCTCGGCAATCGCCGCATCGAGGTTCGCCTGCGGCGTCGACCCACGCTCGGCGAGCGAGCGGACGCGATCGAGCGTCTGCCGCGCCGCGTTGAGCTGGATTTCCGTCGAACTGAGCGCACTCTGCTGCTGGCGCAATTGCAGGTTGAGATCTGTTGCATCGATTTCGACGAGCACATCGCCGGCGGCAACCGCGTCGCCCGCCTGGACGTGCACCTGATTGGCGATTCCGGCGACCTGGGCCGAAATATCCGCACTCTGGACCGGCCGCACCGAACCGGTAAACGCGATCGCTGCCGAAAGATCCTGCGGCGCGACGTCATAAACCTCGCTTGTGTGCAACTGCATGATACTCGGCTCAGCGGTCACGGGCGTCGGCATATCCTGGGCCTGTGGTGCGTCGAAAGCACCGCTCAGGGCAAACCCGCCTCCGGCAACGAGCGCCAGAACGACAGCGGCGCCCGCCCAACGGCGGCGGTTGGGCTTGGCAGAAGGATTGGAGGCTGATTGAGTGTGTTCGGTCATGATCCAGCACTGGCGCGAGTAAATGTTGCCGACATCAATCGGCGCGCTGGATTGCAGCAACATTGCAAGGCCCGCCACGACAACGCAATGTTGGCGCAACCCAGCCCTGCAAAGAACACAGGGCTCAGGAAGGTGTTGAATGCGGATACTACTGGTTGAAGACGAGGACGAGATGGCCAATCTCTTAAGGTCCGCCCTCGCACGCCACTCCATCGTTGTCGATCATGCACCAAGCCTCGAGATCGCCCGCGAGGCGTGCCTGAGCCATACCCATGACGCCGTACTGCTCGACCGCAAGCTCCCCGACGGTGAAGGGCTCTCACTCATTCCCGAACTGCGCCGCCAGAACCCGGCAATGCCCATCATCGTCCTTTCGGCGCTGGGCTCGCCCGACAATCGCGTCACAGGGCTCGATGAGGGCGCCGACGACTATCTCGCCAAGCCTTTCTCGGTCGATGAATTGTTGGCCCGCCTGCGTGCAGTCCTGCGCCGCCCCGCCCAGATGCGGTCGGAAACCCTCTCCATCGGCGCTCTGGACTTCGAGCCCGAGCACAATGCAGTGCGGATCAATGGCGAGCCCATCGAGTTGCCCCGCCGTGAACTCCTTGCCCTTGAGGCCCTCATCAAGCGGGCCGGACGCACCGTCTCGCGCGATACGCTCGAACAGGCGGTTTACGGCTTTGACGACGACATCGCCTCGAACGCACTCGATGCTCACCTTTCGCGCCTACGCCGCAAGCTCGCCGCCGCTCGCGTCGAAATCCACGCCATCCGCGGCATCGGCTATCTTTTGCGGGAAATTCGATGATTCTCGGACGCTGGAATTCTCTGCGGTCCAGGCTGACGCGCAAGCTGGTCCTGTTCCAGATTCTCGCGCTCATTGCCTTTGCGCTGATTGCCTCGGTCCCCATCTCCCGTTTTGCGACAGGGGTCGGCCTTGACGATCGCGTGGTCGGCGTCATCGCCGATGCGATCACGTTCGAGGACGGCCGCATGGCGATCGACCCCGATAACGAAATGCTGAGCAAGATCAGCGCGAGGTTCCCCGGATTCTGGTACTACGCCCGCACCGATAGGGGGCAGGTCGTCAGCGACGGCCCGATTCCCGAGGCGTTTGCGCCAGCCCTTGAATATCTGGGCTATATCTCGTTCGGGGATTTTGGCAGCGAAGACTTTCCTGAAGTCGCCGCTCTCATCGTCCGGCAAGCCGGCTCCGAAGCGGGAAGGGTGCACATTGCGACAGGCGGCGGGCCCCGGTTCGACTGGCTATCGGTCGGTCTTTTGTTCGCCAACAAATATTTCGTGATTTTTTCCGCGGCCCTGTCGCTTGTCTTGATTGTCGCCATTCCATTCACCCTTCGGCGCGCTCTGAAAGGATTGGACGAAGTCGCGCGCGAAGCGGCCCATATCGACATCCACCAGCCCGGAATGCGGCTGACTACCGACGACGTTCCGCTCGAAATGCAGCCCTTGGTAACGGCATTCAACGACGCCCTGGGCCGGATCGACGAAGGCATCGAGCGGCGTCACCGTTTCATGGCCGACGCCGCCCATGAATTGCGCACGCCCATCGCCATCCTCCAGACCCGCGTCGAACTGCTCGATCCCAGCCCCGAACGCAGCCAGTTGATGCTCGACGTCGCGCGACTGTCCAATCTTGCCGATCAACTCCTCGACCTGCAGCGCATCGATGTCGGCCATTCGCGCTTTGAAACCGTCGATCTGGTCAAGCTCGGCGCTGAAGCTGCCGCCGAAATGGCTCCGCTCGTCATCGCGTCCGACGATGAAATCGCCTTCGACAGCGATGCCGATACGGTCAATATCAATGGCGACCGCGTCGCCCTCATGCGCGCCGTCACCAATTTGATCCAGAACGCCATTTCCCATGCCGGCCAGTCCGCAAGGATCAACGTCTCGGTCTCAAGCGATGGCAGTCTGACAGTCGGCGACAGCGGGCCTGGCATCGATCCCACCCAGCGCGCAAGGATTTTCGAGCCCTTCTACCGCGTAAAGCCCAGCACGCGCGGCGCGGGCCTGGGCCTCAATCTTGTCCAGGAGATCGTCCTGCGCCACAAGGGCACCATCAAGGTCGGCCAATCGGCACAGGGTGGCGCCGCCTTCACCATCGCCCTGCCGCTTGCATCACCCCAGCCATAAAAAAGGCCGGGCTCCGAAGAACCCGGCCGGCGGTCTGATCGTCATGCAAAAGGCTTAGATCAGCCCGGCGCGCTGGCAATCGCTCAGCTTGACGGTCTTGAGCGAAATGCCCGAAGCGATCGAGTCCGCATGGCTCGGCGTATAGTCGAACCGATCCGAAGTGCTCATCGAATCGAGATCTTCGCAATAGCTTGCCACATAGGGCAGGCCCTCGGCAGAAACCTGCACACCGCCGACAGTTGTCTGGGCGAAGGCGGGGATAGCGAAAAGCGAGAGGGCAACAGCAAGCGTGGTGGTCTTTTTGAACATTTTTTTAAACTCCAATTGGTGAGGACCGCGACCCCGCAGGACCGCGATGTCCTGACCATGGACCCGCCACATTGCCGCAACATTGCACGTCGTCGCCTTTGCTCCCGGCCCTAGCCCTTGACCGCCCCCGCTGTCATCGACCGGCTGATCTGGCGATACATGACAAGCCCGAGAATCGCCGGCGGTAGCGCCGCGACGATCATCACCGCCGAGGCCGTGCCCCACTGAATCCCGCCTCCGCCCGAGGAGAAAAAGAATGACGCCCCCACAGTCATCGGCACCGCATGGCGCGTCGTCAGCATCAGCCCGAACAGAAATTCGTTCCAGGCTGTGATGAACCCGAAGATGAAGGTTGTGACGATCGCCGGGCGGCACACGGGCGCAATGATCGAAGTGATGATCTTGAGCCGCCCGGCCCCATCCATATGCGCCGCCTCGTCCAGCTCGACCGGGATGTCGGAAATGGCGTTGACGAGGATGACCAGCGCCAGTGGCAGGTTGACGATCACAAGGATCAGCCCAAGACCCAATTGGGTATCGAGCAGGCCGACCCATTGGAACATCATGTAGATGGGGATGGCGAAAATGATGAGCGGCAGCGCGCGCAGATTGACGATCAACGGCATCAGCATGCGCCGCCCATACCCGGCGCGCGCCACCGCGTAGGCAGCAGGAAAGGCAAGAACGATCGCCAGCGTCGTGCCGATCAGCGCCGCCACTGTCGAATTCCACAGATAGGCAAAGATGTTGAGCCGGTCGGTGACCTGAAGCACCGCGACATAATTTTCCAGCGTCGGCGCCTCGATCCAAAGACCGGGATTGGTGGCGATTTCCCGGCTGCTCTTGAACGAGGTCACGAGCGTTGCGATGACCGGAAAATTGAGGGCGAAAGCCGCTATGGCAAACACCGCCCAGCGCAATGCGGCAACGATCATCTCGCTCTCCTCGCAAGACCCTGGTTGATGAAAAACAGCACGGCAAACGATGCAATGAACAACAGTACCGAAGCGGCCACTGCCGGGCCGATCTCTCCCTGGCGGAAAAACGCCTCATAGACATAGATCGACAGCGACCGGGTCGAACCGCCCGGCCCGCTCCCGGTCAGCACATACACATTGTCGAACACCCGGAAGCCATCGATGAAACGGATGAACAGCGCAATGGCGATTGTGGAGGCCATCAGCGGAATTTCGATCCGCCACAGCATGTCCCAGCCGGTCGATCCATCCATCTGTGCCGCTTCGCGCACTTCGAGCGGAATGGCCCTGTGCGCCATGTAAAACAGCAGAAAGGCGAACGGCGTCCACTGAAGGGTTTCGACAACAACCAGTGTCCAGAACGCGTTGGCGACATTGAGAAACGCCGGAGCCGAGCCGAACCACGTCCAAAGGTAATGGGGAACCGGCCCCACAAATTCGTGCAGCACCAGCCGATACATCAGGCCGACCAGAGCGGGCGCAACCATGAGCGGCAGCATGATGATGGCCAAGAGCCAGGAACGCTTTTCAAAAAGCGGCGCCAGAAAGATCGCGAGGAAGAAACCGATGAGGCATTCGGCAAGCGCGGTGATGACACCGAAGCGCAGAGAAAACCAGATGGCGCGCCAGAAATCGCCGTCGCTGAGCACGGAGGCATAATTGGAAAACCCGCTCAACTCCGGGGAACGCAAGGTCTGAAAGCTCACGCTCGACACCGAATAGACGATATTGACGAGCGCGGGAAAGCCCAGGAAGAGCAGCAGGAAAAGGACCATCGGCGCGCTGAGCACACCCCATTCGAGATGCCGTTTGCTGTCCATCCGCTTTTCCATCGAACCTCGAAAATATGAAGGACGGCCGGGCGGCTTTCATACCGCCCGGCCGCATGCATTGCGATTATTCGGTCAACAGGCTTTCCATGCCGCTGGCCACGGCGGAAAGCGCCTCGTCGAGCGTTTCCTGCCCGGTCCAGTAGCCGGTGAAATGCTGCGCCTGCAGCTCATAGACGCTCAACGCGTTTGCCCCGGTCGCCCCGTTCATCACATAGCCGTACTCGCCTGCGAACTCGCCGAGTTGGACCAGATCGGGACGTTCATCCGCAATCGCCGCGACAACCTCGGGCGTAAGCGCCGGCGCACCGCTGTTCGCCGCATAGGCAAGCGCGGCCTCCTCGGTGGAGAGCCATTGCAGGAAGGCAAGCGCACCGTCCTTGTTTGGCGCGTTCTGGTTGAGCCCGAACCCAAGGCCGTGGATATGGGTAAACCGGCCCTCGTCCCCCGACGGGGGCGCGACGATGGCCACTGTGTCGGCAATGGCGGGCGCGGTTTCGGGGTTGGTGAGTTCACCCGCGGCGCCATTCCATTGCAGCATGGTCGCCACCTGCCCGGAAACGAAAGCGGCATTGGCCTCGGGGAATTCGTACGACGTCGAATCCGCAGGCGTCGCTCCTGCGTCATAGAGCAGTTTGTAGAGTTCGAGACCCCGCCGATAGGCTTCGGAATCGACTGTGATATTGCCCTCGTCATCCATCCAGTTGCCGCCGTATGAACGGGCCGTCGACTGCCAGACCATCATGTTGAACAAAAGATTCTGCATCTGCAGCACGGTGCCGTAGCGCGTGGGGCTGTCGGGATTGACCGCCTGGGTGAAGTAAAGCGCCGTGGCGGCGTAATCGTCCCAGGTCCACTCATCGGGTGCCTTGGGTTCGAGCCGAGTCCCCAGATACTCCTCGGAAATATCCCCATAGGTTTCCGCTGCCGCCGGATCGCCAAGAAGCCCCTCGATCAGATCCTCGCGGAAATACATGAAATGCAGCGAGAGATCGGTCGGCACGCCATATTGGTTGCCTTCGAACTGCATGGTCGAGAGCACGGATTCGCCATAGACGGCTTCGGCCTCGTCCGAAAGCGTCACCGGCTCCATGAACGGCGCATAGCGGCCGATGGAATAGGTGGCGATCAGGTTGAGATCGAAAGCCTGCGTGCCCGCGGCAAGATCGGCCTGCAACTTGTCCCAGAACCCATCGCGGGCGAAAAACAGCACCTCGACACGGTCCTCTTCGGCCAGCCCTTCCTGGCCGTTATAGATGTCCGCAACGGCCCGCAACGCGGTTTCTTCCGGCCCGCCCGGCCAGCCGAGCACCGTGACAGCCGCCTGCACGCCGGCCAACGGCATGGCCGCGGCCATCAGCCCGGCCGCAAGACTTTTCAAGAGTGTGTTACGCATGGTTGTGTTCCCTTTGGTTGGTCATGTTTAGTTCGATGGCAAGGCAATCTGGGCGATCCCCACGATCCCCGCCTGCCCTCCCAATTGTGCCGCGACGAGCACTGGCCTCTGACGCGGCGGCAAATCCGAAAACGACGCGGCGATGCGCGCGATAAAGCCGGGCGCCAGGCCGATCGAACCGCCGATGATGATCCTTTCGGGCGCGAGCCCGAGCTGGATATTGGCGCACAGCGTGGCGATGCGGCCCGCCGAAAGCGCAATGATGCTTTCGGCCCAGGCGTCGCCCTGTGCAGCGGCCGCGAAGACGCCGCGTGCATCGGTGGGGTAGCCCTGGGCTTGCGCTGCCTCGGCCATCCACCGCCCCGCCGCCAGACTCTCGATCGGCGTTTCATCGGCGATATCGGCGCGGAACTGCCCGAAATGCCCGGCCATCCCGCTCAGCAATTGTCCCCCGGCCACCACGCCCCCGCCGATACCGGTCGAGATGGTCAGAAAAACGCAGCTTTCGGCTCCCCGCCCGGCGCCAAGCCGATACTCGCCCCAAGCCGCTGCCTGCGCATCGTTGAGCGCGATGGCCGGCGCGCCGGCCAGATCGCCGAGCACCTCGGTCAGTGGATAGTTGGACGGAATGGACAGCGTCTTTGGATTGAGCGCCGACCAGTGGCCGTCCTCAACGACGCCGGTAACCGCCGCGCCAACCCGGCCGTAGCGTCCGTGCCAATTGGGTGCTCGGCCGAAAAGATCGGCAATCCAGCTCCGAGGGTCGCCCGAACCGGGCGTAGCAATTTCCACGGGCTCGGTGATTGTCGTGCCCGACACCAGCGCACCGAGAATCTTGGTGCCCCCGATGTCGATGGCGAGAACCGTATCTGTGGGCGCGCTGTTGGCCATCGATCAGCCTCTCGCCCTGTTGCGAGCATCGTGGCCTTGGGCATCGATGGCGTCCCGATACCAGGAGACGATATGCTCGGTGCGGGTGATGGCCGAGCCCACCACCACCGCATTGGCGCCCACGGCCAGCGCTTTCGCCGCCTGTTCGGGACTGCGGATGCGCCCTTCGGCGATGACGAAACCGCCGAGCCCGGCCATCTTTTCGATAAGCTCGAAATCGGGAAGCGTGGGCTCCGGACCGTTTCCGACATAGCCCGAAAGTGTGGAGCCAATGCAATCGGCGCCCGCGGCAAGCGCCGACTTAGCGTCCTCGAGATCGGCGCAATCGGCCATCCCCAGCGCGCCTTCCGCATGAATCGCGGCCAGAATGTCGCCGACGCTCTCTGGCCGGGGACGGGCGGTGGCATCGAACGCAACGATATCGGACCCCACCGTGCCAAGGTTGCGCGCCATCGCGGCCGTCGGCGTGATGCGAACGTCATAATCGTCGAGATCGTGTTTGATGATGCCGATGATCGGTGCGTCGGTAACCGCCCGAACCGCCTCGACATAGGCCAGTGACTCGATGCGCAAGCCAACGGCTCCCGCCTCCAGCGCCGCGAGCGCAAAGCCGACGACGCAGGCCGAATTGTCCATCGGCCCGCCCGGAACGGGCTGGCAGGAAACGATCAAACCGGTATCGAGTTTTTCCAGCAACGCGTGCAAGTCATTCGTCCTTTTTTGGGGGACGATAGCATTGGGGGTGGGGATGGCAACTGGTTTCTTACTGGTATTATCGGTGCAATTCGAGCACGAAGTCGTAAACGTCGCCCCGATAGCGGGTCTGGGTGAATTCGACGACGCGGTCGCCGAAAAAGCAGCGGCGCTCGACGATCAGAAGGCTCGCATGCTCTTCGAGCATCAGATGTGCGCGGTCGAGTGCGTCGGCGGGACCGGCCTGCATGCGCTGCACGGCGCGCTGGGGCAGGACCCCGACCGAATCGAGCGCCGCGTAAAGGGAATCCCCAACCAGATCGGGATCGCCGAGAATGGACGCAGGAACGGCGGCGATTTCCATGGCGATGGGCACACGATCGGCCGTGCGCACCCGTCTCAGGCGCATAATCGAGGCATTAGGGCCAAGCCCCAGCGCCATCGTCTCCGCTGGGGTGGGGAAGGTTATCTCCTTGGAAATCCATATACATCCGGGCGAAAACCCCCGCGATTCCATGTCTTCGGAAAAGCTCGACAACCGCGCCAGAGATTTTTCCACCCGCGCCGTCACCTCGGTCCGGCTGCCCTGCCGCCGGCGAATGACCCCTTCGGCGATCAGCACATCGAGCGCCTTGCGCACGGTGACGCGGGAAACCCCCAGCCGGTTTTCGAGGGCGCGCTCGCTCGGCAGCAGCATGCCGCGTTTGAGATGCCCCTCGGCGATCAGACGCTCGATCACCGAGACGAGCCTGCGATAGAGGGGCTGGCCCTTGCCCTCCGCAAGCCCCGCCGACAGCGCGGCAATAATGGTGTCCTGAATCATGTTTTCTCCCTCGCGAAAAATTAATCACAGAAGGCGCTGGATTCAAACTGGTATTATTCATTCGCCGCCATTTGCGACACCGAAAGCCAATGTTGCGGCCAAAAATGGTGGAGTTGAGCGAAAGTTACCCACATATTGACAGATCGGTGTTGGCCGCTTATACGTATTATCTGCTAATACGTATTAACAAGCCGTGGAGGAGCGCAGCTTGTCGTCCCGCATGACACAGAAAGCGATTGCCAAGCTCGCCGGCGTCAGCCAGGCGACCGTCTCGCTCGTCCTCAACGGCAATGCCGACGACCGCCGCCGCATCCCCGAGCAGACCCGCGAACGCATTCAGAAGGTGATTGCCGAAACCGGCTATGTCGCCGATCCGGTCGCGCGCCGGATGGTCAAGGGCCGAAACAATATTCTGGGCGTCTTCACCTACGAACCCGCCTTCCCCAGCGCGCAGGCCGACTTTTTCGCGCCATTCCTGTTCGGCATCGAAGAAGCCGCCCAAGAGGCCGGGTACGATCTCTTGCTGATGACCTCGGCGGGACGCGGCGCCGATGGGCGAAAGCAGATTTTCAGCGAAACCGCAAACCCACCCGCCTGCGGCTGGCCGATGGCTGCATCGTTCTGGGCCGTCAGTTCGATGCCGATGAACTCGCCAAGCTCGTGAGGAGCGACTTTCCTTTCGTTGCCGTCGGGCGACGCGACGATGCAGGGGGGCCGGTGCCTTATGTGGGCGCCGACTATGCGACGGCCACGGCAAGGCTTGTCGAAAAAGCGATGGCGCTGGGCCACACCAAATTCGCCTATGTGGGGCCCCATACGGGCGCGGAGTCGACGGTCGACCGGTGGAAGGGCTTTAAAGCGGGAATCGCGGGCGCTGGAGAACTTGTGCTTTACGACCCCAAAGTGGGCATCGACCCCGAGGATTTTCTGACGGCGATCCGGTCCATTGGCGCCACAATCGTCTTTCTCACGGAACTGGCCGACGCCATTCCGTTCAAGCGGGCGGCAATCGCCAGGGGCCTGAGCGTTCCCGGCGACCTTTCCATCGTCGTGCTGGGCAGCCACATCCGCCCCGGCGATACCGTCACCAATTTCACCACCTACGCCGTCCCCCGCGAGGAGATGGCCCGCAAGGCTACGCTTGCCCTGATCGCCCGGCTCGAAGGCCGGGCCGAACTGGAGCAGACATTGCTTTCCTGTGAGCAGGTCGAGGGCGAAACCCTCGGCCCCATCAAACCCAAGAGTATATCGTGAAAGACTATTTTGCAGACATCGCCATCATCGGTGGCGGACTGGGCGGCGTGGCCGCCGCGCTCGGCGCCCTGCGCTCTGGCCGCTCGGTGATCCTGACCGAGGAATTCGACTGGATCGGCGGCCAGATGACCAGCCAGGCCGTGCCCTCCGACGAGCATTCCTGGATCGAACAGATGGGCGGCACCCGCACGTTCCGGCAATTGCGCACCGCCATCCGGCAGTTCTATCGCGACCATTATCCGCTCAACGAGACAGCGCGCGGCTGGTCCGACCTCAACCCCGGCGCCGGCTGGGTCAGCCGCATGTGCGTTGAACCGCGCGTTCCCCTGGCGGTGATGGAAGCCTGGCTCGCCCCCTATATCGGCATGGGCAGGCTGCGGATTTTCAAGCCCTATCGGCCCATCGAGGCCCAGACCGAAGGCGACAGCGTACGCTCGGTCACCCTGCGCCACGTCCAGACGGGCGAAAAGATCGTCGTCTCGGGCAAATATATCATCGATGCCACCGAGCTGGGCGACCTGCTGCCCCTGACCGGCACCGACTACGTAAAAGGCTTCGAGAGCCAGGCCGAAACCGGCGAGCCCAGCGCGCCCTCACAGGCCCAGCCCGAAAACCAGCAGGCCGTTTCGATCTGCTTTGCCGTCGATCATCTCGATGGCAACCATGTGATCGACAAGCCGAAAAACTACGACGAATGGCGCGCCGTCCAGCCCGATTTCTGGGGCGGGCCGCTGATCGGGTTCAAGGCACCCCATCCGCGCACGCTCGAAATCGTCGACCGCAGCTTCACCCCCAATCCCGACGACGATCCCCTGGAGGTCGATGCCGACCAGCGCCGCAATGCGGGCGATGCAAACCTGTGGACCTTCCGGCGCATCGCCGCGCGCCGCAACTTCACCCCGGGCGCCTATGCCTCCGACATCTGCCTCGTCAACTGGCCGATGATCGACTATTTCGAAGCGCCGATCATCGACTGCACCGAAAACGAATACGCCCACCGGCTCTCGCGCGCCGCCGAATTGTCCTATTCCGTCTTTTACTGGCTCCAGACCGAAGCCCCCCGCGTCGATGGCGGACAGGGTTTCCCCGGCCTGCGCCTGCGGGGCGATGTGACCGGCACCGAACACGGCCTCGCCATGGCCCCCTATATCCGCGAAAGCCGCCGCATCAGGGCAGTGACCACGATCACCGAACAGGACCTCTCCTACGCGGTGCGCGGCGATGCCGGAGCGGTCAATTATCGCGACAGCGTCGGCACCGGCATGTACCGGATCGACCTGCACCCCTCGACCGGCGGCGACAATTATATCGACGTGCCGTCCTGCCCGTTCGAAATTCCGCTCGGGGCGCTTTTGCCGCGCAATCGCTCCAACCTTCTGCCCGCCGGCAAGAATATCGGCACCACCCACATCACCAATGGCTGCTACCGGCTGCACCCGGTCGAGTGGAACATCGGCGAAGTCGTGGGACGGCTGGCCGCCTGGTGCCTCGACAACGATCTCTCGCCCCACGCCGTTCAGGCCGACGACCGCCGGCTCGAAGACTTCCAGACCCATCTTTACCAGACCGGCGTCGAAATCCGCTGGCCCGAGATCCGGGCCTATTGACGCCAAACCATCATCTCGAGGAGGAAATGATGCACACCAGAACACTTCTGAAATCAGCCACCGCCCTTGCGGGCCTGGCCCTGCCGCTGGCCGCTTTCGGTCCGGCCCTGGCCCAGGATCAGGTCGACCTGCGCATGACGATATGGAGTGCCAACGAGGCCCATCTCGCCATGTTCAACGAGATCGCCGACGGGTTCACCGAACTTCATCCCGGCGTGACCGTCACCTTCGATTCGCTGCCGTTTGACAGCTACACGACCACCCTCACCACCCAGATCGCCGGCGGCAACGCCCCCGATCTGGCCTGGATTCTGGAAACCACGGCGGCAGATTTCGTCAATTCGGGCGCCCTTGCGCCGCTGAGCGAAACCTTTGCCGCCACCGAGGGCTATGAGCTCGATGATGTAACCGAACAGGCCACCGCCCTCTGGCGCGCCGATGGCGAACTCTATGCCTATCCGTTCTCGACCTCGCCCTTCGCGCTGTTCGTCAACAACGACCTGATTTCCGAGGCCGGAGCGCAAACGCCCGCCGAGTTGATCGAAGCGGGCGAATGGAATTGGGACAACGCCATCGCTATCGCGGCCAGCGTCGCCGATACCGGTGCCAACGGTCTCATCGTGCGCGATTTCAACTATCAGATCTGGCAGAACCTCGCCTCGATCTGGCGCGGCTGGGGTGCCGATCCCTGGAGCGAGGACGGTGCCACCTGCACCTTCGCCGATGCGGAGATGGTCGATGCCATGAGCTTTATCCATTCTGCGATCTTTGAGACCGGCGCCATGCCCGGACCGGGCGAGAATGTCGATTTCTTCACCGGCGATGCGGCAATGACCATCACCCAGATCTCCCGCGCCTCGCTCCTGCCGCAGGGCGATGACGCCTTTGACTGGGATCTGGTGCCCCTGCCCTCGGGCCCGGCGGGCAGCTATTCGGTGATCGGCCAGGCCGGCATCGGTGCCTTCGGCATGGGCGACAATGTGGATATGGCGGTACAATTTCTCGCCTATCTCTCCAATCCCGAAAACAGCGCCAAGCTGGCGCAGTTTTTCCCGCCGGCCCGCCAGAGCCTGCTCAACGCCGAAACGCTGGGCGCCACCAACCCCCTGCTTTCGCCGCAACAGCTCGAAACCGTCGTCGTCGCCGGGATCACCAACGGTGTTGTCCTGCCCGGCCACGCCGGGTTCGCCGAAATCCAGCAGGTCGTGCGCGCCGAACTCGACGCCCTCTGGCAGGCCGATGCGGACGTCCAGGCGGTGCTGACCTCGGTCTGCGACCGCATCACCCCGATGCTCTGACCGGATAAGAACCAATGACTGTCGCGGCCAAATCTTCATCTCCACCAGCGCGAAAGCGTCCGTTCTGGACGATGGAGCGCCGCGACAGCCTTGCGGGCTATCTGTTCATCGCCCCGCAGATGATCGGCATCACCGTTTTCGTTTTGATCCCTCTGGGGCTGGTCTTCTGGTATTCGCTCCATGAGTGGAATGTCCTGGCCCAGACCTTCCGCTTTCAGGGTCTGGCCAATTATCAAACACTTCTGAGCGATCCGGGCCTGCCCCAGGTTCTGGCCGCCACCGGAATTTTCTCGGTGGGGCTGGTGATCTTCAACATGAGCCTGGCGCTGCTTCTGGCCGTGCTGCTCGACCAGAAGCTCAAGGGGATCGCCGTCTATCGCACGCTGTTTTTCTCGCCCGTCGTCGTTTCGCTGGTTGCATGGACCATCGTCTGGGGCTTTCTGCTCCAGAACAATGGCGGCATCAACGCCCTGCTCGCCACCTTCGGCATCGAGGGGCCAAACTGGCTGCGGCACCCGACAACGGCGATGATCTCGGTGATCGTCGTGCAGGTGTTCAAAAATGTCGGGCTCAACATGGTGCTGTTCCTCGCCGCGCTGCAGGGCGTGCCGCGCGAGCTTTATGAGGCGGCGCGGGTCGATGGGACACCGGTGTTCAAGCAGTTCACCCGCATCACCCTGCCCATGATCAGCCCCACTGTGCTTTTGACCTCGATCATCACCATCGTGGGTTCGCTCCAGGTCTTTGCCCAGATCGCGGTTCTGACCCAGGGCGGGCCGGGCATGTCGACCACGGTTCTGGTCTATTACCTCTATCAGCAGGCCTTCCAGTTCCACAAATTCGGCTATGGCGCGACGCTCTCGATCCTGCTGTTCGTGATCGTGGCCGTCCTCACATTCATCCAGTGGCAGATGCGCCGCAAGCTGGTGTTCTATGAAAACTGACCTCTCCCCGCGCATGAAGGTGCTGGTTTACGGGCTGATGAGCGTGCTGCTCATTCCGTTTGTCTTTCCGACCTGGTGGATGGTGACCTCCTCGGTCAAGCCGATCTCCGACATCTTTGCCTTTCCGCCCGATATCGTCCCGACCCGGTTCGATTTTTCCACCTATGGGCGTGTGTTCGAGCTGCAGCCTTTCGCGCAGCAATACTGGAATTCGGCCTATATCGCCGCGCTGGTCACCGCGGGAACCATGCTGTTTTCGTCCATGGCCGGCTATGCCTTCGCGCGTATAAAATTTCCCTTCGCCAACACCTTGTTCATGATCGTCCTGATCGGGCTCCTGATCCCTGCCGAAGTCACCATCGTGCCCCTGTTCCAGATCTTTCTGGGCTGGGACATGATCAACACCCACTGGCCGCTGATCCTCGTGCCCGTCTTTGGCGCGCCATCGGTGTTTGCGACCTTCGTCATGCGCCAGTTCTTCATCGCGCTGCCCAAGGAACTCGAGGAGGCCGCGCGGGTCGACGGGCTGGGCCGGTTCAGGATCTTCTGGACAATTGCTCTGCCGCTGGCCCGCCCGGCGCTCGGGGCCGTGGCGATCTTTACCTTCCTTCATTCCTGGAACCTTTATCTCGAGCCTATAGTGTTCCTGTCCTCGCCGGCCAATTTCACGCTGCCACAGGCCCTCACCCAGTTCACCGACGCCTATGGCGGTGCCCTGTGGAATGTCCAGCTCGCCGCCGCCACCATGACGGCGCTCCCCGTCCTCATCGTCTTCATCATCGCCCAGCGTCAGTTCGTCGAAGGACTGGCCCATTCCGGGCTCAAGGGTTGATCCATGGCTTCCGTTACGCTCTCCGACGTCAAGAAATCCTACGGCAAGGCCGAGGTCATTTTCGGCATCGACATCGATATCGCCGATGGTGAATTCGTGGTTCTGGTCGGCCCGTCCGGCTGCGGAAAATCGACCCTTCTGCGCATGCTGGCCGGGCTTGAAACCATAACCGATGGCACCATCGAAATCGGCGACAGCGTCGTCAACGATCTCGAGCCCAAGGACCGCGACATCGCCATGGTGTTCCAGAACTATGCGCTCTATCCGCATATGAGTGTCGCCGCCAATATGGGCTTTTCCCTCCAGCATCGCCGCGTGTCCAAGGCAAAAATCGAGGAGCGGGTGCGATGGGCTGCGACAATATTGGGGCTCGAACCCTATCTCGACCGCTACCCCCGCCAGCTCTCGGGCGGCCAGCGCCAGCGCGTCGCCATGGGCCGGGCCATCGTGCGCGATCCCAAGGTGTTCCTGTTCGACGAACCGCTCTCGAACCTTGACGCCAAGCTGCGCGTCGTGATGCGCGGCGAGATCAAGGCGCTGCACCAGCGGCTCAGGACGACGACGGTCTATGTCACCCACGATCAGGTGGAAGCCATGACCATGGCCGACAAGATCGTGGTTCTGAGCGGCGGGCGGGTCGAACAGATCGGCGCGCCACTCGAACTTTACGACCGCCCCGCCAACCGGTTCGTGGCCGGCTTCATCGGCTCGCCCTCGATGAATTTCATCGAGGGCCGGGTCGGCGCAGGGGGCTTTGAGACGGACGGAGCCATTCTGCCCTGCCCGCCGGGCGTGCCGGTGGGGACGGGGGCCATCTACGGCATCCGCCCCGAACATTTCACGCTCGCGCCAGACGCCATTGCCGCCGAAATCCTCATCGTCGAACCGATGGGCTCTGAAACCCAGGTCACCATGAAAATCGGGCAAACCTCCGTCATCGGCCTGTTCCGCGAACGCGTCTCGGCCACGCCCGGGCAAACCCTCGGCATATCGATCGACCCTGCAAGGGTGCACCTGTTCGCTACCGATACCGGCCAACGCCTCACCTGAGATCGCGCGACTGGCGCAAGAAACCCTGCGTGATCCTGTCGCTCTGAATGCGCCAGGACAAAATGTCGAGCAACAACGCCTGCCTGATCGTTTCGGACTCGGTGTCCTCCCAGAGATTTCGGGTTTCCCGCGGATCGGCGTCAAGATCGAACAATTGCCCCTCTTCGCAATCGACGAAGTGGACGAGCTTCCATTTGTCCTTGCGGATCATGGTCATGAATTCGGTTTCCTCGAGAATCTTGTCGTTCGCGTGTTCGGAAAAAACGCTGTCGCGAACCACACTCTTGTCCCCGGCCAGATAGGAACACAGCGACCGCGCCTCCATCCAGGCCGGAGGTGATATTTGCGCCAGTTCGAGAATGGTCGGCCCCAGATCCATCAGCGATACCAGGTCGGCGATTTGCAGATCGTGCTCGATCCCCGGCCCGCAGATGATCGCCGGCACCCGGACGCTCTGCTCATACATTGTCCATTTCTGCGAGTGCCCGTGATCGTTGAGGCAATCGCCGTGGTCGGACGTAAAGACGATAATCGTCTCGTCCAGCACCCCGCGCTCTTCGAGGGCGTCGATGATCTTGCCAACTTGCGCGTCGATCATCGAGACATTGGCATAATAGTGTGCACGCTGCCGGTGCATCTGCTCGGGCGACGGATCGGCGAGATGGACGACCGCGTCGTGATCGTTCGCAAGATGCTGCGCGCGCAGCGCCCGCAACGGTGCCGGTTGTGCATCGAAATCTTCGTCGCGGATCGGGGTCGGCAGCGCCCGGTCGGCATATTTGGCAAGATAGTGCGCCGTGGGATCATATGGAGGATGCGGTCCGGGCAAGCCGACCTGAAGAAAGAACGGCTCCCTGCCCGGATAGCGCTCCAGCCACAGGCATGCCAGATCGCCGACAAAGACATCGGCATGCAGGTCTTCCTCGAGATCCCATGTGAAGGCACCGAGCCGTTCGGCATAATCCTCGCGCCGGCGATAGGTCACGCGGCTCGGCTTTTCATGCCCCCGTGTCCAGAGCGCCTTGTCCCATTGATCGAGATAGAAGGCGACATTGGGGTGGGCCCGGTCCTTGTTTTCGACCACATGACGCTCGTGAAAGCCGAAAGCGCCTTCGACCGGATTGGTGTGCATCTTGCCGACATTGACGCATCGGTAGCCAGCCTGGTTGAGCAGCGTGACCCAGGACCACGGCCAGGGCTCCCCGTTCCGCATGACCCCGTTGGTGTGAGGAAAAACCCCCGAAAACAGCGACGCCCGGGAGGGCGCGCAGGACGGCGAGGTCACATACATATTGGTAAAGCTCGTTCCGCGCCGCACCATGCGGTCAAGGTTCGGCGTCTCCATGTGATCGAACCCCAGGGCAGCGATCGTGTCGAACCGCTGCTGGTCGGTCACGATGAAAACGATATTGGGAGGACGGCTTGCACCCATGGACATGTCCTTGAACGAAAGAGCTAACGGATGGCGTTGTTGAGCCGCTGGGTGGCATCGGGCAACGAGGTGGTCGCCCGCGGCGGCGCCTGGGCGGCTTCGGTGTCGAGAAAGCGCGCGATTTCGGCCAGCAGGGCGTTTTCGGCCGGACCGTGCCCGGGATCGCCGGAAATATTGCGGGTTTCCCGCGGATCGCTGGAAAGGTCGAAAAGCTCGCGCTCGGTCTCTCCCCCGCTCCAATAGACGGTCAGCTTGTAGCGCTTGTCGCGCGCCATGGTCGCCCGCATCGGCGGCTCCCAGAAGGTGCCGGACCCGTTGATGCCCGAGTTCCGGTAGGCGCAGATCGAAGCGTTGCGTTTCGTGGCGCCAGCCCTGGCCACCGCGACAAGATCTTCGCTCGAAGGGCAACGATCAGTGTTAAGCCCCGCAGCCGAAAGACATGTAGCGGCAATATCGTGTCCCTGAACCAGGGCGCGCGAGCGGCCCCCCGCCGCAATTTTCCCCGGCCATCGCAGCAAGAGCGGAACCCCCACCGTCGGTTCGTAAAGCGCCACGCCCTTGACGAACAGCCCGTGATCGCCGAGCTGATCGCCATGGTCGGACGTGAAAATGACCAGCGTATCCTCGGTCAGCCCCGCATCGTCCAGCGCATCGAGAACCCGGCCGACCTGTCGGTCGAGAAACGCGATCGAGGCTGCATAGCCCTTGCGGATGGACGCGATCTCATGCGGCGAAAAGTCGGAAAACCGGCCGAGATAAGACCCCTCCTGCTCGCGCTTTACGCACCGGGGCTGATCGGCACGCGGCGGAATGGGCGCCGGGATCCGCGCATCGTCGATGGCGCCTGCAAGGGCAGCCGGATAATCCTCATAGGGATCGTGAGGATCGAAAAGACTCATCAGGCAAAAAAAAGGCCTGCCGTCGTCTTTTGACGCGTGCAGAAAATCGATGGTCCGGTCCGCCGCCCATTTGCTCATATGCAGATCGGGGGGATGATGAAGCTCCCGCCTGCCATTGCGCGCCAGCGCATTCCGGAACGCGGGCGCGGTCTCGGCAAGCCATTGGGCATAGCCGTTGAACGGGCTGTCCATGGCGACCGAGGGCTCAAGGCACCATTCATAGATGTCGAAACCGTCGTTTGGATGCCTTTGGGTCTGCTCCTGCACCCGGCTGGAAACGTGCAGCTTGCCGAACAACGCAGTGCGATAGCCGGCTTCAGAACGCAGGCGCTCGGTAAACAGCGTTTCATGGGCGGGAAGATTGTCGTGAACCCCAAGCACCCCATGGTCGATAACGGGCTTGCCCGTAAAGATGCTGGCTCTCGACGGCGTACAGATGGGGTTGTCGACAGTGCAGTTTTCAAACAGCGCGCCCGACGCCGCCAGCCGGTCCAGGTTTGGTGTCGGGATCCACTCGCACCCATAGGCCCCGAGCGTGTCGCGCCGCTGCTGGTCGGTCATTATCATCAGGATATTGGGCGTTCCCATGCGCGTCTCCATCAGACCATGATTTCAGGGACGGCCCTGACCGCCGCCGCGCGCAATTCGGGCACGACCACAGGATCGATCCAGCGATAGGGCTGGCGCAGCCGCGTGCCCACATCGGCCCAGCCGCCGACCGCCGCCAGCAATTTGTCGAGCGCCGCGTTGGAATAGAGCCCGCTCGTCGCGAACGGGGTGATATAAGTGTCCAAAAACCCGCGCAGCCGGGTCTCGATCTCGCGTGCCTGCGCCAGATCGTCGGCCATCATCCGCGTCCAGAGCTGTGCGCCAAGGGGGCTCAGGCAGGCGACGTTGGAAAACGCACCGGCCGCCACCCCCTCGCTCACCCCGGTCGCCAGATGATGCCCGGGAACGAAAATCGGCCAGTTTGAAAGATGCCGGCGCGCTTGCTCGTACCATGCACCATCGCCGTCGCCGAGCTTGATCCCGGCAATACCGGGAACCGGCCCGAGGATTTCCGCAAGCTCGGAGGGTGAATAGACCCGCTTTGCGTGCGGTGGGTTGTAAAGCACCAGCGGCACCCCATCCGCCGCTTCCGCAGCCATTTCGACAAAACGCGTGGCCTCGGCCGGAACCAGTGGCCACCAGTCGGGCACAATGATCTGGATGGCGGCGGGTTTGAGCGCAGCGGCGCGGCGCACCCGCCCGAGCGAAACGCGCGGATCGGGCTGGCACGCGCCGATGATGAACGCCATGCCCGCCGCCCGGCAGCGCCCGGCCAGAAGCGCCTGGATGGCGTCGAACTCGTCCTCGGTCTGGTTGTGGAACTCTCCGGCTGTACCGTTGGAATAGATGCCATCGACCTTTACCGAAACCAGATGGTCGATTTCATCGCCGAGCCGGCCGAAATCGATGCTGTCGTCGGCATTGATGGGCAAGAGCAGCGTCGCCCAATTGCCCTTGAGCGGCCCCCGCATTCCCATCACGAACCCGCCCGGCCGGCCTCGAAAACCGCCGTCGCATCGAACTGGCCGGACCCGGTCCGCCACCGGCCGTTGAATTTGGAAACACAGTCGCGCAGCGGATCGCCATGGCGGGCGGTTTCCTTCATCAGCGCCAGCCGCAGGCGCACAAGATCATCGGCGCGCTCGGGCCTTTGGGCCAGATTGTCCATCTCGTGCGGATCGCGGGCCAGATCATAGACTTCATCAAGATCGCCCGGCGAAAACACCAGCTTGAGATTGTCGTCGGACACCAGGATGCGCTGGGAATAGAGAAACCGCAGGCCGTGATATTCGGCCAGCAGATAATCCCGCCCCTTTGCCCCGGAATCCCGTATCTGCGCCGACAGATCGATCGCCTGCCTTGGCGCAAAAGCAACGCCGAGAAGCGAGAGCGCGGTGGGCAGAATGTCCATGTTCAGGGCCAGCCCGGAACGCTCGCCCGATCCCAGATCGGGATGGCTGAACACCATCGGCACCCGCATGGCTTCCTCATAGGGCAGGCCCTTGTCGATCAGTCCCCCATGCGCGCCGGTCATATCGCCATGATCGGAGGTGAACACGATAAGCGTGCTCTGGGCCAGCCCGCTCGCTTCGAGATAATCGAGCAGCCGCCCGATCTCGTAATCGAGCATGGCGACGTGATCGCAATAATATCCGATATAGGCGACCAGCTCGTCTTGTGTCCTTGGATGCAGCCGGTAGAAATCGTCGCGCTCGCGCTTGACCCTTCGCGGCTTGCCGGACAGATCGTCGGCAAAATTTGGCCAGGGGACGATCCGGCTGCGGTCCGTGGAGCGATGGAACTCGTCCGATATCAGGTGCGGCCCGTGCGGGTCCCAATATTGCACGGTGGCGAAAAACGGCGCGTCGCCGCTTCGATAGCCCTCGAGCATTTCGATGATCTGGTTGCTCTGGAAGTGGCACGGGGTGGAGCGCTGCGGGCCGCGCCAGCGCCCCGCCGCCAGGGTCTGCCGGCCGGGGTTGAAATAGAGCTCGGGCTCTATCGTGTACCCAAGCCCGTTGTCTTCAAGATAGGATTTGAAGGCATCTGTTCCCGCCAAATTGCCATATCCCGGAGGAACGTCGCCCTCAAAGCCATAGTCGGCCGGCCCTTTTTCCACCCCCACATGCCATTTGCCCACGAACCCGCAACGATACCCCGCCCGCCCCAGATCATGATGCAGCAGCCGTCCCGGATCGGCGAGCTCGCGGCCCAGCGCGTGATACATGTCGCAATTGGTGCCCATCCCATGGGTAAAGGCATAATCCCCCGTCAGCATCGATCCGCGCGATGGCGTGCACAGGGGCGAGGTCGCGTAGGTGCGGCCAAACGAGACACCCCCTCGCATCAACCGGTCCATGTTGGGCGTTTCGACCGGCAACGCCTTGTGCGGCCAGATCGCGTCGTGGCGCAATTGGTCGACGCCGATGAACAACAAATTCCTCACCGCGTCGCCCCCGGCCCGGCCATCCCCTCAAGATCGTCGCGGATGCACGCCTTGAAATGCCCCGGCACGACCTCGCGCAACGGCGGAATGGTCTCTGCGCAGGCCCCGATTGCCGCCGGGCAGCGCGTACGGAACACGCAGCCCGAGGGCGGATTGGCGGGGCTTGGAATGTCGCCCGAAAGAATTTGCCGGCTCGCCTTGCGCTCCAGATCGGGCGAGGGAACCGAGGACAAAAGAGCGCGCGTATAGGGATGCTGCGGCATCGAATAGAGCTGCCCGCTCGGCGCCTTTTCCATGATCCGCCCGAGATAGAGCACGATGACGGTATCGGCGACATATTCGACCACCGCCAGATCGTGGGCGATGAACAGCATGGTCAGGTTGAGCCGCATCTGCAGCCCGCGCAAGAGATTGATGATCTGCGCCTGGATCGAAACGTCGAGCGCCGAAACCGGCTCGTCGGCAACGATCATCTCGGGCTCGAGCGCAAGGGCGCGGGCAATCCCGATCCGCTGGCGCTGTCCCCCGGAAAATTCGTGCGCGTATCGGCTCATGGCATCGGGCGGAAGGTCGACCGATGCCAGCGCCGCCCGCGCCTTTTCCCGGCGCTGGGCGGGCGTGCCGATGCGCTGGATATCGAGCCCTTCGGTCAGGATCTGCCCGATGGTCATCCGTGGCGAAAGACTGGCGAACGGATCCTGGAAAATATACTGGATACGTGCATGCAAGCGCCGGCGCTCTGCGCGCGACAAGGCATTTGCCTCGACCCCGTCGAAAACGATCCGGCCCGAGGTCGGCGCGATCAGTTGCGCCGCCATCCGGCCGATCGTCGTCTTGCCGCTCCCCGATTCTCCCACGAGGCCAACCACCTGCCCGCGTGGGACGTCAAAGGAAACGTCCTCGACCGCGCGAACCACCGGCCCGCGCCCGAAGGTTACGGGCGCAAAATGCTTGCTCAACCCTGAAAGGCTCAAAAGCGGAGCGTCCATCTCAAACCTCCTGCCAGCGGATGCAGCGGCTCAAATGCCCCTCACCCGCATCGAAAAGGGGCGGCAGGGCCTCGGTGCACGCATCGACGGCATAGCTGCACCGCGGAGCGAACGGGCATCCGGTCGGCAGATTGGCAAGGCTCGGGACCGAGCCGGCAATGGTGGGCAGAGGCGTGCCCGCCTCCTTGAGCGCCGTGGCTTCCCCGATCCGGGGCACCGAGCGCATCAGCCCCTTGGTATAGGGATGGCGCGGATGGCCAAAGACCTGCGCGACCCTGCCCGTTTCCACGATCGATCCGGCATACATCACCGCGATCCGGTCGGCGATTTCGGCAACCACGCCCAGATTGTGGGTGATGAACAGCATGCCCATTCCGCGTTCGGTCTGCAGGCGCTTGAGCAGATCGAGGATCTGGGCCTGGATGGTGACGTCGAGCGCCGTTGTCGGCTCGTCGGCGATGAGCAGCGCCGGATCGCAGGCCAGCGCCATGGCGATGGTCGCCCGCTGCCGCATGCCGCCCGACAATTCATGGGGATATTGGCCGGCCCGGCGCTCGGGATCGGGAATGCCGACATCGGTGAGCAGCCCGACCGCGTCCGAAAAGGCCTGGGCGCGCGAGCGGCGCATGTGGATACGGATCGGCTCGGCGATCTGTTCGCCAACCGTATAGACCGGGTTGAGGCTGGTGAGCGGCTCCTGGAACACCATGCCGATATCGTTGCCCCGCACCCGCCGGAACGCTTCGCGCGAAAGACCGCGCAGATCGATGACATCGCCGGACTTGCCGCGCAGCGCCAGATGCCCTTCCTCGACTTCGCCCACGCCCCTGGGCAGCAGGCCCATGATGCTCAGGCTGGTGACCGACTTGCCCGAACCCGATTCCCCCACCAGCGCCACGGTCTCGCCGGGGCCGATGGTGAGGTCGAGATCGCGCACGGCAACGATGCGCCGCCTGCCGATCTTGAAGACTGTGGAAAGCCCGGCGATCTCGAGGATGGGCTGTTGTGTGTCCATCGTCACTCCAAAAGCCCGGTTGCGCGCAGGATGGCGTCGAGCCTGGCCGTCTCCTCGCCATTGAGCGCCCTTTGCGGCCTTGCCAGCGTATTGGTTTCGATGATCCCCAGGCTGCGCATGGCGGTCTTGAAGGCGCCGACACCGGCCGAACCCGCACTGATGCGCGGCAGCCCCAGCCAGACGATCTCGAACAGTTTGCACAGGCGTTCCTGTTCGCGCCGCGCGCCCGCCAGATCGCCCGACCGGCACAGGTTCCAGAGCCGCACATAGCCATGCGGATCGACATTGGCCAGCCCGGGCACCACCCCATGCGCGCCCAGATTGAGCATGCTGTCGACAACGATCTCGGACCCCGTCATGGCAAAGAAATCGGGCAGGCCGGCCGTATCGGCCAGCACATAGCGAAACGATCCGTCATCCCCGCTCGAATCCTTGAGCCCGGCAATCGCGCCTTCCCGGGCGAGCGTGGAAATCGTCGAGCGTTCGAGCTTGATGTGAACGCAGACCGGGATGTCATAGGCAATGACGGGAACTTCGAGCGCTTCGCGCAGATAGCGGAAATGATCGACGATCTCGGGCTGGCTGGTGCGCGCATAAAAGGGTGCCGTGGCCACCACGGCATCGACCCCCGCCGACTGCGCCGCGCGGGCCTGCGCGATGACGCGGTCGGTCGCCGTATCGATAACGCCGGCCAGCACCGGCACCCGTCCACCGGCGCGCCTGAGCGCCCGCTCGATGATCTTTAAGCGGGTTTTTTCGTCGTGAAACACCACTTCGCTTGTGGACCCCAGGACGAAAAGACCATGGACGCCGGCTTCGAGCAGGAAGTCCACGACGCGGTCGAACGCCTCATAGTCAACATCGAAATCCGATGTCAGGGGGGTCACGACGGGGGGAACGACACCTTCAAAGAGCGGCATTTGGAAAACCTGTTCGATTGATTAGTTGAGATCGGATCGGGGATCGAAGGCGTCGCGCAGACCGTCGCCTATGAAATTGATCGCGAGGACGGAAATGACCAGCATCGCGCCGGGGAACATCCACTGCCAGGGATAGTTTTCGAGAACGCGCGTCGAGCGGGCGGCGTTGAGCATGTTGCCCCAGCTCGCCTCGGGCGGCGCGATGCCCAGGCCCAGAAACGACAGCCCGGCTTCGAGCAGGATGCCCGCCGCGATCTGCAGCGAAGCGTAAACGACGAGAATGTCGATGCAGTTGGGGATGCCGTGGCGGATGAGCAGATGCGGCAGGCTCGCCCCCATGCCGCGCGCCGCGACCACGAAATCGCGCTCGCGCAATTCGAGGAACCGCGCCCGGACCATGCGCGCCAGCACCGGCCATGAAAGAAGCGAAATCACGATGATGGTCGGAACCACGCCGGTTCCGGCAATCGAGGCGAGCACCAGAAGGAAGATGACCGGCGGCAGCGTCATGACCAGATCGACCAGCCGCATGGCGGCGCCATCGACAAGCCGCCCGGAAAAACCGGCCACCGCCCCGACGATGAACCCCAGAAACATCGAAATGAACATCGAAACCACGGCAACCAGCAGCGAAACCCGCCCGCCCTGCATGAGCCGCGCCAGAACGTCCCGGCCCACCCCGTCGCTGCCCATCCAGTGCGTCGCCGACGGCCCCTGGCTGATGGCGCGCAGGTCGATATCGTTGGGCGCATAGGCCCACCACCACTGATAGGTGAGCGAGAGCCCGACGATCACGGTGATGACGGCCAGCCCGATGACGGCGGGAACGTTTGCAAAGAACCGGTCCAGCGCGCGCCTGAGCGGTCCTTTGGCTGGCCGTGCGGACAAGATGGGAGACGTTGTTACCGACACCTTAGGCGTTCCTGATGCGCGGATCGACAGCCGCATAGGCGATGTCGGTCAGAAGGTTGACGAGGATGACGCTGGCTCCGATCAGCAGCGTGGCGCACATGATGACGCTGTAGTCCCGGCTGGACACAGCGTTGATCATCAAAAGACCCATGCCCGGCCAGTTGAAGACGCTTTCGATAAAGATCGCTCCGCCGATCGCCCCGCCAATGGTCGATCCGATCAGCGTGATGACGGGCAGCAGCGCATTGCGCACCGCATGCTTGACCACCACCCAGAACTCCCGAACTCCCTTGGCACGGGCGGTCCGCACATAGTCCT
This sequence comes from Pelagibacterium halotolerans B2, assembly GCF_000230555.1. GTDB lineage: Bacteria > Pseudomonadota > Alphaproteobacteria > Rhizobiales > Devosiaceae > Pelagibacterium > Pelagibacterium halotolerans. The sequence goes on from NC_016078.1 coordinate 3,074,111, forward strand.
GGGACAAGACCTCGAGCAGCGATCCGCGCATGTAGCGCATGATAAGCGCCCCCTGGGCAATCGACAGCAGCGTTGCAGGCAAAATGAGATGATAGAGCAGATCCAGGCCCGAAAACGGCCGGCCCGGCGTCAGCATGCCCCCCGATGGAAACCAGCGCAAAACGACCGAAAAGCCGTAAAGGCCGAGGATTCCCGTCAGAAAGGCCGGGCTCGATACGCCCAGAAACGAAAATACCGAGAGCGAGATATCGGCCGGCCTGTTCTTTCTGACCGCGCTGACGATGCCCGCCACGATCCCCACGACAATGGCGATCGCCGTGGCCGACAGCATGAGCAGGACGGTCGGCCAGACCCGGCTGAGAACCAGCGGCAGCACCGGCGCGCCTCCGCGCTGGATCGAAAAGCCGAAATTGCCCGAGAGCGCGGCGCCCAGCCATGCGAAATATTGCACCGGAAGCGGCTGATCGAGCCCCAGTCTTTCGCGCAATGCAGCAAGGTCTGCCTCCGCGATCGGTATTGTTGGGTTGATATAGGCGTCGATCGGATCGCCGGGCGTCAGCCGGAGCATGACGAAAATCAGCACCGTCAGCGCCAAAAGCATGAGCAGTCCCAAAACCACGCGGTACGCGATGTATCGGAGCATGTCGTGTGCCTTGGTTTCTTGTCGGGATATGGCGGGTCCTACCGGCGAGCGCGGGCGGGGCCGAAGCCTCGCCCGCTGCCTGGCTCTATTCAGCCGTGATGTCCCAGTCTTCGGGGTTCATCTCGAACGGTCCGCCGCCCGGTGCCGGGGTCCAGACGAAGTTCTCGAGCGCGTTCGAGGCGATACCGTACCGGTTGGCGACCCACATCGATCCCCACGGCATTTCTTCATTGACGATCCGGCAAACGTCCTGCCAGCGCGCGGCCATCTGCTCGGGATCCGCTTCACTCATTGCCGTTTCCAGCGCCGCATCGAGTTCGGGCAGGGCGATATGCATGATGTTGTTGCCGTTGGGCGGCGTCTGGCCGGAATTGAGGTTGATGTTGTGCTGGGCCGGGTTGGGACCATTGCCCGCACCGGCATAGACCATCGGGAACTGGTCCACGTCATCCCCGCGCACGATGCCGTTATATGTGGGGACATCCACCACCCGCGGCACGACGTTGATCCCGACCTCCGCGAGCATGGACTGAATGGCGGCCATGATGTTGGCGACCTGCGGGCTGTCGTAATAGGTGACCCACGAAATCTCCCGGGTGCCGTTGATCTGGTCCCACCCCGCTTCCGCCAGAAGGCTGCGCGCCTTTTCCGGATCGTAGGAATAATCGACCAGGTCGTCGGGCACATATTGCGGCGCGACGTAATTGCACTGGGCCTTGGTAGCGGCGCCGTTATACAGGCTCTCGATGATGGCATCGCGATCGATGGCATGCATGACCGCCTGGCGCACCCGCACATCGTCCCACAACTCGGTCCGGTGATTGAACCCGATATAGTTGAGCACGAAGGAATCCCCGACAATGACCGAGAAATCCGCGTCGTCCTCGAAGCTCCCCGCATCGTCGGGCTCGGCATAGGTAAACGCGATCTCTCCCGCCCTCAGGGCCGCCACCGCGGCAGCCGGATCGGCAAAATAGCGGTTGATGAGCTGGTCGACCTGCGGGCGTCCGTCGCGGTAATCCTCGAACGCTTCGAGCTCGACATACTGATCGCTGACATATTGGACGAAGCTGAAGGGGCCGGTGCCCACCGGGCTCGTCGACCACCAGTCGCTTTGCGCCAGCTCGGCGGCCGGCATCGACCCCAGGATGTGCTCGGGCAGCATCATGAGCTGGCTGATTGTGGAAAGAAAACCGCCATTGGGTCCGCTCAAGGTCACGACGGCGGTCTTCTCATCTGGGGTTTCCACCGAAACCACGTCGCCCAGGCGCGCCGCGAAAATACTGCCGCTTTGTGCATTCATGGCCAGATCGAAGGTGAACTTGACGTCCGCCGACGTGAACGGCTCGCCATCGTGCCAGGTTGCATCGGCGAGATTGAAGGTGAATGTGGTCAGGTCTTCGCTCGTCGAATAATCCTCGGCCAGTTCCCCGGTCAGTTCCGCAAGATCGGCGGTATAGGTAACGAGCGGCTCGTAATAGGTGTTGAGCCAGGTAAATCCGGCCGTCGCGGTCAGCGGATTGAAATTGCCGGGAAACCCTCCCGGTCCCACGTCAAACCCGCCGACAATCGTCTTGCCCTGGTCCTGAGCCGCAACGGGCAATGCCACAAGGGCAGTTCCCGCCATGGCCAGTCCTGCCAGGACCGCCAATCGTCCAAGTCTCCTCCCAAGCATGGTTTCCTCCTTTGCTTGTTTTTCAGTCTTTCGAATCGTCGGGGGACAGCGCGGAGCGGCTTTGGGCCACCACCTCCTGGATGCCGGAATAGTGGGCGGCCAGCCGCTCGCGGGCTGCTTTTGCATCCCTGGCCGCGATCGCTTCGACGATGTCGTGGTGGTCGCGCCAGGTGGAAAGAGGATTGGGATTTTCAAGGTCCGCGAACCCTGACGTCTTGTAGTAGGCCGTCCAGAAGATATCGATGAGCGAGCTGAGCATCTGATTGTTCTGGCAGCGGAAAAGCAGCTTGTGGAACTGCTGGTCCTCCTGGGCGAAGCTTTGGTTGCTCTCGGCCTTGACGCGCATCCGCTCGGTCACCTGACGCAGTTCATCAAGGTCTTCCGCGCTTATCATTTCGATGGTCTTGTCGATTAGCCCGGTTTCCAGCACCAGCCTGATCTGCCGCAACTCCTCGATATCGCGCAGCGAGGCCTGCAGCCCGTAAGCCAGATTGTCCAGCAGCGGCTTGAAAGAGAACTCCTTCACGAAAACCCCGACGCCGCGCCGCGTTTCGAGCACCCCCAGAGATTCCAGAGCCTTGATGGCCTCACGCACCGAATTCCGCCCGACACCCAATTGCTGGGCGAGAAAGCTCTCCGGTGGCAGCGGCGCGCCGGCCTCCAGCGCGTTCTCCTCGATATAGCTGCGCAGGCTTTCCTGCACGCTGATGTGCAGGGGTGGCGCTTTCTCGAGAGGTCTGAGGGGCCGGCTCAAATTCACTTCTCCTGGCTCAAGCGGGTTGCGACTGTTCCTGTACCATATCGACTTGTAGGATATCCTGCAACCTAAAATTGCGCCGTCCGGTCGAACCGGTGGGCTGGCCCGTTTCGTGTCCGCCGATTGTCAGGACTTCCGGCAAAGGCCGGCGCTGCGACAAAACAAAGACTTGGAGCAATTAGAGCGCTTCAAAGAAGCGCTGAAATGCTCGGGGGACTGTCGTGCTTCCCTTCAACGCGACAGGCTTCGGGCACGAAAAAACCCGCCGGCCGGAGCGGGCGGGTTCGTTTATTGCTCAATGGGCAGAGTGCGTCAGGCGTCGGTCTTGGCGCCCGACACCACCGCGGCGAGGTCGATCAGCCCCACCATGCGGCTGTCATGGGTGACGATGCCGTTCAAAAGCTCGGTATCGCCCGAATTGCCCTCGGGCACCGCGTGGATATCGTCCTTGGAAACGGTCAGGATGTCCGAGACCGCATCGACAAGGATGCCGATCCACTTTTCGCCAACGCTCATCACCACCACGACGTGGTTCTTGGTGGGGTTGGTCTGGCCGTCCCCGAAGCGGGCGCGCAGATCGAAGATCGGCACGATGGTGCCGCGCAGATTGATGACCCCGCGCACATATTCGCGCGTGTTGGGCAAAGGCGTCGCCCCGTTCCAGGCGCGGATTTCGCGCACGGTGGTGATTTCGACGCCATAGATCTGTTCATCGATGGAAAAGGCAATAAGCTGCAGCGAGTTCTGGCTGGCTCCTGCCGTTGTGTCCGAATATTCGTCGCGAAGACCAAGCGCTTCCATATCGTGACCTCGTTAGAACGGGGAGCGTTCTGTCCCCCAGATTTCGGGCCATCCGGCCCAGGAGCGTTTCCAGGATAGGTGGGCACCACCTATCCGGTTCGGAAGCGCGACCAGACAAAAACTAAGATCGTTGCGCCGTTTCCGTGAAACGGTGAAATGATCTATGCAGCATTCTGATGCGCATTTCCCGATTTGAGAGATTGCACATCAACAATCAACGCAACGTTACCATCGCCAAGGATCGTGCCCCCCGCGATGCCGTCGATGCGTTCAAAATTCTCTTCGAGCGATTTGATGACCACCTGTTGCTGGCCGATGATGTCATCGACCACCAGTGCGATCTTGGAATTGCCTTCCGCTTCGCAGAGCACGACAAATCCGTCCGCCGCGTCCTGTTGCGAAACCATCTGGAAGCGCTGGGCCAGGTCGACCACCTGCACATATTCCCCGCGCACCTGCAGGACCTTGCCGCCTGACGGCATCTGCCCGAAATCGGCGCGCGAATTCTGGATGGTTTCGACAATCGAGGAGAGCGGGATCACATAGGGGCTGCCCCCCACCTTGACCAGCATCACATCGAGCACGGCCAGCGTCAGCGGCAGACGCAGCGTCATCCGCGTGCCCTTGCCGGTCCAACTGCGCACATGCACCGACCCGCCGATCTTTTTGATGTTGGAGAGGACGACGTCCATCCCGACACCGCGGCCCGAAATGTCGGAAACCTCCGACGCGGTCGAAAAGCCCGGCGCAAAGATCAGATTGTCGATCTGCTCGTCGGTCAATTGCTGGTCGGGACCGACAACCCCGCGCTCGCGCGCGATCTCGAGGACCCTCTCGCGATTGATCCCGGCCCCGTCATCCTCGACGATGATCAGGATGTTGCCGCCCGCCTGTTCGGCCGACAGCCGCACCGTCCCGATTTCCGGCTTGCCATTCGCCATGCGTTTGTCGGGACTTTCAATCCCGTGATCGGCCGAATTGCGCACCATATGGGTCAGCGGATCGGAGAGCTGCTCGATCACCGTCTTGTCGATTTCGGTGTTCTCGCCAATCGTTTCGAGCTTGATCTTCTTGCCGGTCTTGGACGCCAGCTCGCGCACCAGGCGCGGCATGCGTGAGAACACCGATTTGACCGGCTGCGCGCGAATGGCCATCACAGCGTCCTGCAGTCCGCGCGTGGTCTGCGCCAGAACCTCGATGCCGCGCACCAGCTCCTGATAGCGGTCGCGAATGGCGTCATCCATCTGCTGGGTCAGCATCGACTGGGTGATGACCAGTTCGCCCACCATGTTGACGACGCGGTCGACCTTGTCGAGATCGACGCGGATCGAGCTCATGCCCACCGGGCGTCCCGATCCAGCCTCCTCGGCCGGTTCGGCCGGCTTGGCCGCCATCGGCACCACATTGGGTGCAAAAGCAGGCGCCGGCTCGTCCCTGGCTGTTTCCGTCTCGGTCTCGGGCACCACGATATCGTCCGGTTCCCCGCTCGGCACGAATTTGCGCTCGGATTTGGCCTCCTCGGCCAGCGCCGCAAAGCTGGGCAGATCCTCCTCGATCGTCACCGGCGCCGCACCACCTTTTTCGATGACGATTTCGCAATCGCCATCAACGAACTCGAACACCTCGCGGATGGTTTCTTCGCTCGCCTTGTCCGAAACCAGAGAAATCGTCCACGAGCAATAGACCCCGAACGGCTCGAATGCCGATAGCGCCGGGATCGGGGCAAGGTTCGGCTCGACGCTCATCTCGCCCAAAAGGCCCAGTTCACGGAACAACAGCAGCGGATCGTTGGCCCGTTCGTAAAGCGTGGAAAAGGGCGTGAATTTGATCGTCCACACGCTCGCCCCATCGGCAGAGGGCGCGACCGAGGCCATGGGCTTGTCGGCGTCGAAATTGACGGCGACGGGCGTGAAATCGATGTCGAATTCGTCCATCGGTTCGTCTTCGACGACCGGCGCCGCGCCGCCGCCCGCCTCGCCCCTTGCCAGCGCATCGAACTGGGCCTTTTCCACGGCGCCGTAATCGGCGGCCAGTGTTTCCCCCTCGCGCGCCGCCGTCACGAAATCGGCCACGATATCGATCGAGCGGATGCAAAGAACGACGACGTCTTCGCTCAATTCCACCCTTCCGTCGCGCACATAGTCGAGCAGCGTTTCAAAGCTGTGGGCGAATTTGACCAGCGCGTCGAACCCGAAAGCCCCGCCACCGCCCTTGATCGAGTGGATGGCGCGGAAAACGGCATTGAGCCTGTCCCCGTCCCGGTCACCCTCCTGGATGGCCGAAAACTGCTCCTCGAGTTCGAGCAGCAGTTCGGAACATTCGTCGAAATAGGTGGCCTTGAATTCGTCGAGGTCACTCATCTTTTAGCCACAGCCCCCATTGGCGATATAAACGCGTTCACGTTCAGTGAACGACCTTGTTGATGACCGAAATGAGCTTTTCGGGATCGAACGGTTTGACGATCCAGCCTGTCCCGCCCGCAGCGCGCCCCTGGTCGCGCTTGTCCTGGCTGGTTTCGGTGGTCAGGATCAGGATCGGCAGGCTCTGGTGCTTGCCGGTGGCCCTGACGTTCTTGATGAATTCGATGCCGTCCATCACCGGCATGTTGATGTCGGTGATCACCACATCGACGTTCTCGCGCCCCAGAACGTCCAACCCGACCTGCCCGTTTTCGGCCTGAAGCACCTCGAAACCGGCATTGGTGAGCGTGTGGTGCAGCATCGCGAGGATGGTCCGCGAATCGTCGACGGTAAGAACGCGCATATCGATATTATCCCTTGAGAACGGGTTCGAAGGCGGGTGCCAGGCCCAGCTTTTCGATGGCGGCGGCGACGGCTGTGCTCGCGCCCGAGATGGTGAAGGTGAATTTGGCCTTTTTCGCCGTCTGCGCGGCACTCAAAAGCATGAACAGGGCGTTCGTCGAAACCCGCTCGACCGCCGAGGCATTGACGTCGACCGGCCCGGCCGACAACGCACCGAGCAGCGTTTCCGCGATCTCATCGAGCGCATCGAGGTCGACAACCCGGGGCAGCACCACGGACTGAACTTGCGATTTCGCCATTTAAGGCCGACTCCCCGCCCTTACGGTTTCATTGGCCGCAGTTTGTCCATGAAGCGTTTAAGAATTCCTAACCATAGCGGATGCCGAACTGAAATCGATTGCATCCGGCCCCGCCGATCGGCGCCACCGGTGGAAATTTTTCGATGGCACCTGTCGGCAATCGATTCTCCCCGGCGTCCTTTGTTGAGCGCATATGGAGGGACCATGAAATGTCGCGGATTCATTATGGCTGGGTGATCGTCGCAACGGGCGCGGTGATGACCTGTGTGGCGATGGGCGCGATGTTCGCCCTGCCCGTCTATCTCCAGCCCATTGCCGACGAAACCGGCTGGACGCGAGCCGGCATCTCAATGGCCATGACCATCGGCTTTATCGTCATGGGCGTCGCCGGATTTTTCTGGGGCACGCTCACCGACCGGATCGGCGCCCGCCCCGTCGTCCTCGTCGCCGCCTTCATCCTGGGCGGCGGTCTCTACCTCGCCAGCACCACCTCCGACCTTGTCGTTTTCCAGTTCGCCTATGGCGGACTGGTGGGCATGGCCGGCGGCGCATTCTTTGCCCCGCTCATGGCAACGACAGTGGGCTGGTTCGACAAACACCGCTCGCTCGCCGTATCGCTGGTCTCGCTGGGCGCCGGCGTCGCGCCCATGGTCATGACTCCCTTTGCCTCGATCCTGATCGAGGCGTTCGGCTGGCGCAGCGCCATGTCGATGACCGCCATCGGCGCCACCGCGCTTCTCGCCCCCGCCGGCCTTTTGATCCGCCGCGCGCCGCAAGCCGCGCCGGACGCAAACCCGGCCTCCGGCCAGGACGTCGCGCCGCACCAACCGGCCCCGACCACCGCGTTTGCCGCCCTGCGCACGCCGCAATTCGTCGTCCTCGCCGCCACCTTCTTTTTATGCTGCGCCGCCCATTCCGGCCCGATCTTCCATACGGTCAGCTACGCCATGCTGTGCGGCATTCCGGCGCTGGCCGCCGCCTCGATCTATAGCGTCGAGGGCCTCGCCGGCCTTTTCGGACGCGTCGTCTTCGGGCTTGCCGCCGACCGGCTGGGCGTCAAGAAAGTCATCATCGCCGGCCTCGCGCTGCAGGCCGTCGGCATATACGCCTATATCTACGTCACCCGATTGACCGATTTCTACATGCTGGCGGTTGTCCTGGGTATGGCCTATGGCGGGGTGATGCCGCTCTATGCGGTGCTGGCCCGCGAGTATTTCGGCCCCCATGTGATGGGCACGGTGCTGGGCGCCGCCACAATGACCTCATCGATCGGCATGGCCTTCGGCCCCGTCGGTGGCGGCTGGCTCTACGATACTTATGGCAGCTACCATTTCCTCTATATCGCGTCCGCCGCCATCGGCGTCGCCGCCGCCATCATGGCCCTCGCCTTCCCGCCTCCCAGACAGGTGGGCGGCGCCCCGACGGCCACGGCGCCGGCATAAGCGCAACGAATTGGCGATGGCCTCTTGACCTTCCCATGGCGGGAAGGTCTATCCGTTGCTCTCTGAGACACGTAAAGGAGGCCCGGATGGAATTTCATATCGCCCGCATGTCCTGCGATGGCTGCGTTGCAACGATCACCGATGCCCTCAGGGCTCTCGACGGCGCCAGTCAGGTCACTCCCGATCTGGAACGAAAGACCATCGCCATCCGGACCTCGGCCAGACTGTCCGATGTCGAAACCGCGCTGGCCGCCGCCGGTTATCCCGTCACCCCACGCTGAAGCGGCGCGGGCATCGCCTGCGCCCCTCCGGGCCCGGCCCTGTACTGGCGCTCGATCTCGAGCAGGCGCTGCTTGCGCCACAGCCCGCCCCCATACCCGGTCAGCGCTCCGTCCGCCCCGATCACCCGGTGGCACGGCACAACCAGCGCAAGCGTGTTGGCGCCATTGGCCCGCGCCACCGCACGCACCGCCGATGGCTGCCCGATTGCCTTGGCGATCTGACCGTAACTGCGGGTCTGCCCCGCCGGGATGGCCCGCAATTGCGACCAGACCCGCTGCGCGAACGCGCTCCCCTCCTGATAGAGCGGCACCTCGAACCGCGCCGAACGTCCCGCGAAAAAGTCGCCCAGCTCCGCCGCCACCTGTTCGGTCGGCCCGGTCCGGCCCAGCCCGATACTGCCCCTGGCCGCCGCACCCAATCGCTTGAGCTCCCCCGGCAGCGCCTTTCTGTCGATAAATTCGAGAAGATGGAGATGGGTCGCACTCGCCACCGCGATCATGTCGCCCAGCGGGGTCGCGATCCAACGCGCCCGCAACAGGCCGTCCCGGCTCAAATCCCCCGGCGCGCAGCCCAGGATACGGGCGAAGGCGGCGCGAAACGCGCTGGGGGAATCGAACCCCGCCTCGTGCTGCGCCGTCACCACCTTGCCGCCCTCCGCCAGCGTCTCGAACCCCTCGCGCAGCCTGCGCCGACGGGCGATTTCGAGAAACGTCATGCCGAAATGGCGCTTGAAACTGCGCCGCACCGTGGAAAGGTCATAGCCCATGTCCGCCACATGGCGCTCCGTCCAGCGCCTGTCGGGCCGCCCATCGAGCGCTTCGAGCAATCCCCTGACCACCGGATCGTCCGCCGCCGCTGCCTGCATGGGGTGGCAGCGCTTGCAGGGCCGGAACCCCGCTTCGATACACTCCCCGATGCTCGCCCGGAACATGCAGTTCTCCGACAACGGCTTGCGCGCCGGACAGGTCAGCCGGCAGAAAATCCCCGTCGAGGACACGCAGACAAAAGCCTGCCCGTCAAACCGCGCATCGCGCGCAACCAGCGCCCGGTAAAGTGTGTCATGGTCTGGAAGATCGAACAGCATGGGATTTTGATAGCATCGGTGCGCTGAGCGGTAAGTCGGAAATCGGGCGTTTATTGGAAATTGTGGCGGTGTCGTGGGGCGGGTGGTTTCGACCCCTATGCGGTCATTCACTCCTCGGGACCCGGACGACTACTTCGAGCCCATAGCAGTCGTTCGGATCAAGTGCGGCAATGCGATCGATCCGACACACGCAGAGCGTACTCGTTCGGTCTTCATCCCAGATGCGAGGCTTCCGCGTTGAGGTCGAGGATATCCCCAATCAATAAGTAGGTATGGATCACAAATCGCTGGGCCTCAGATAGATCTATTTCCGCATGAGAACCTTTTTGCGCTGCAGAGAATACAGCATCCAGCCTTTCGCCAATATACTTGAGATCAGCACTCATCACTTTGAACGATACGCCAGATATTGCCTTGCTTTCACAGAACATTACGAGTCTGTTGATGTAGTTGTCTTTTCCAATCTGAATGGTTTTTCCGCTGGTCGACCTTACCGGTTGATCAGAAGATGGGTAGAGTACATCCGCGACAGCTTGCAGTAGTCGCCGACAACTGTGCCCAGCGTTGGCCCAATCCTCTGGATTGTCGGATGTGAGATTGCCTCGGATCGAGTCCAATCGACGTAGCTCGTCCGGAATGAGGTCGCCGAGATATTCATCCACTCTTTTTCGATAGCCCGCGAAGATGTCTTCAGCAGCCGAAGATACACGTAGCTCGAAGTGCTTGGTTAGTGCGAAATCGTAAACAAACGCGCGTCTCGCAGCCAAGACGGCCATCTCGTCGCGACAATTCGCAGCGATATTGGCTTCAACTTGGAGATTACGAAAAGGAGCATGCACGTACTGGTTTGGGTTTGCCGAGGAGATATTAATCGGCTGCGGCTGGAAGAAGCTAAGGCGCATTCGTAGAGTTGCCGCGTTTTCTTCAATACTCGCGATTGATCTTATCTCTGCGCGTTCGATCGTTTCTCCGGTGTCCTTGCCTTTGTCATCAGTTTTTTTCACTTGCTTAATGCGATCCGCAGCTTTGAGAAGACGCCATACCTCGGGTTTAACTCCGTTCGGAGTGGACGGGTATCCCGAAAGCTCATGCCGAAAAACCAAGAAATGATCGTCATCCCCAACGAGGCGTGCAAGACGTGATGCTTTCATGACACAACTGGCAAGCGGCAGCCGTTCAAGTTCGAGGTCCGCAAGGAGATCATTTGTCAGTTCATACGATTCCGCAGCAGACGATTTCGAGATAGCCATTTCCACCCAACTTCTTCATAGCCAAATTCAATTAAAGCCGCGGGCTTGGAGATTGTCGAGATGCAAAGCGACTGTTCCATTGCTGGGTGTGGACGTATTTCGGTGGGGCTTGCACTATGTGTCGGCCATTATTTCTGCATTTGCGAACGTCCGCTCCGTTTCGCACAGCGGTCGTGACAATTGAGGGGTGCTACTGGCAGCAACCCACCCCGAAACGGAAACTCCATGTCGCATACCGGTCACCAGGCTGCCGCCGCAAGCGTCGAGACATATCCCCCACCCCTACCCCACCGCCTCCGCTTCCCCCAGCACCCGCTCCAGCGCCGCGATATCCACATCGGCCAACCGTGCCGGGTCCCATTTGGGCGCCTTGTCCTTGTCCACCAGCACCGCCCGCACCCCCTCGGCGAAATCGGGGCGCATGGACATGTAGCGGGCCAGGGCCAGATCGTCCTCGAGAATGGCGCGCACGTCGCGCTTGTGCCGCGCCTGCCGGTGCGACATGACGATGGCCACAAGCGCGGTCGGGCAATGGCGGGCAATCGAAGCGTAGAGCGCCGCGGCGCCCGGATCGCCATCCTCGGACCAGTCGAGCAGACCTTCGACGATTTTTTCGGCATCGGGCGCGGCAAAAATTTCCGCCAGTGAATCGGAAAGCGCGCAAAAATCCGCCGTCCCCGCATCGATCGATTCCGACTGGATCAACGCGGTGATCGCCGTATCGGGATCGCCCGCCTGCGCCGCTTCGATCACCCGGCCCCGCAAGTCCGCCAACCCATCTTCGGGCACCACCGTATCGGCCAGCCCGAGCGCAATCGCATCGGCCGCCCCCACCGTCTGCCCCGAAAGCAGGAACGCCAGCGCCCGCGCCTCGCTGGTCTTGTAGAGAATGGCGTTGACCCCCACGTCGCAGAAAAACCCGATAGCCCCTTCGGGCATGGCAAACCGGCTCGTGGGCGTCGCGATCCTGTAGCGCGCATGCGAGGAAATCCCGATCCCCCCGCCCATGACGATGCCGTGCTGGAAGGCGATGATGGGCTTGCGATAGGTCGCGATCAGCCCGTTCATGTCGTATTCGTCGGCAAAGAACGAAAAGACCGCCCGGGTTTCCCCTGCCATGGCCATCTCGCGCGTTCTGCGCACATCGCCGCCCGCGCAAAGCCCCTTTTCGCCCTCGCCTTCGATCAGAACGGTCCGCACGGCCTCGTTTTCATCCCATTCGTCCAGCGCATAGCGCACCGCCGCGATCATCTCGGCGCTCAGCGCATTGATCGCTTTGGGCCGGGTCAGCCTGATGATGCCGCACGCCCCTTCGATCGAAATGGAAATCTCGTCCATGAACCATCCCCTGTTGTCTTCGTTCATACTGAAGCCAAGCGAGAACCAAGGAAAGACGTTCCCGCTCTATTTCCAATGAGCGGCAAAATGATCTAGACAGGCGCCATACCAATTCCAATTTGCACAAAGAGCCCCCAAGGGTCATGACAATCTCCAAAACGGGTATCGCGCGCGACCTCGAGCGCCTTAGGGACAAAGGCAAGCCGGTCCGTCTGGGCATTATCGGATCGGGCGAAATGGGCACCGATCTGGTGACCCAGGTTTCGCTCATGGCCGGCATCGAAATCGCCGCCATCGCAACCCGCCGCCCCCATACCGCAATGGCCGCAATGGACATCGCCTATGGCACCGGTGAAGGGAAATCCCACGCGCGCGAAGTGGAAAGCCGCTCGGCCATGAGCGCCGCCATCGACAGGGGAAAGATCGCGGTGACCGCCGATACCGAACTGATGGTCACCGCCCCCGAGATCGACGTCATCATCGACGCTACAGGCAAGCCCGGCGTGGGCGCCGATTTCGATCTGCTCGGCATGGAGCATGGCAAGCATCTGGTGATGATGAATGTCGAGGCCGACGTCACCATCGGTCCTTACCTCAAGCACGAGGCAGACCGGCTCGGGGTCGTCTATTCGGTCGGCGCCGGGGATGAACCGTCCTCGTGCATGGAGCTGATCGAATTCTGTTCGGCCCTCGGGCTCGAAATCGTTGCCGCAGGCAAGGGCAAGAACAATCCGTTAAACCATGACGCGGTGCCCGACGATTATCGGGAAGAAGCAACCCGCCGCAACATGAACCCGCGCATGCTCGTCGAATTCATCGACGGGTCGAAAACCATGGTGGAAATGGCCGCCATCGCCAACGCCACAGGGCTGGTCCCCGACCGCCCCGGCATGCACGGCCCCAACGCCGACCGTGAAACGCTGCCCAAGGTTCTGATCCCGCGCGCCGATGGCGGCGTGCTCGAAAGATCGGGCGTTGTCGATTACACGATCGGCAAGGGCGTGGCTCCCGGGGTCTTCGTTGTCGCCAAGGCCACCCACCCCCGCGTCGTCGAACGCATGGACGATCTTCATGTGGGGATCGGTCCCTATTACGGATTTTACCGCCCCTATCACCTCACAAGTCTCGAAGTGCCCCTCACCGCCGCGCGCATCATGCTCTATGGCAAACCCGATATGGTGCCGCTCGCCAATCCGGTCGCCGAAGTCTGCGCCCTGGCCAAGCGCGACCTGGCCGTCGGGGAGGTTTTCGATGCCATCGGCGAGACCTGCTATCGCTCATGGACCATGACGATTGCCGATGCCCGCACCGCCCGCGCCATCCCTGTCGGCCTGCTCGAAGGCGGGCGCGTCACCGCCCCGGTCAAAAAGGGCGAACTTCTGACCGCCGCCAACGCGACGCCCGACATTTCGACCAAGCTTTTTGCCCTCCGGCAGCGCCAGGACGCGATGTTCGATCTCGGTCCACTGGCCGTGGGGGCCTAGTGCACCCAGGGTCCTTTGGGCGTCACAATGAGGAAGACCATGGCCGGACCTGAACTCGCCGCCATTATCGCAAACCTCCCCGCCACCGTTCCCTTCGTTGGTCCCGAGGTCATCGAGCGAAAAACGGGCATCAAATTCAGGGCAAGGCTGGGGGCCAACGAAAGCCCTTTCGGCCCGTCCCCCAAGGTCATCGCCGCCATCGCCGGGGCGGCATCCGATGTCTGGACGTATGGTGACTCTGAAAATTATGAACTAAAAGAAGCACTTGCCCGCCATCTGGGCACGCCGATGGAAACCATCACCATCGGTGAAGGGATCGATGGCCTGCTCGGGCTCACCTGCCGGCTTTATCTTGAACCGGGCGACAGGATCGTCACCTCGCTCGGCGCCTACCCCACTTTCAACTACCACGTCGCCGCCCAGGGCGCCGAATGCGTCACTGTCCCCTACGACAAAAACGACCGCGAAAGCCTCTCGGGGCTTTTGGACAGCGTTTTGGGCGTCAAACCCAAAATCGTCTATCTCGCCAACCCCGACAATCCGATGGGGACCTGGTGGGACGCGAGCGAAATCACCCGCTTCGTCGAGGCAGTTCCGGAGGACACCCTCATCATCCTCGATGAGGCCTATGGCGAAACCGCGCCCGCCGGCACGCTGCCGCCGATAACGCTCATGCGCCCTAACCTCTTGCGATATCGTACATTTTCAAAGGCCTATGGTCTTGCCGGCATGCGGGTCGGATACGCCATCGGTGCCCCGCGAACCATCGCGGGCTTCGATCGCATCCGCAATCATTTCGGCGTCACCAAGCTCTCCCAGATCGCCGCCACGGCAGCGCTTGCCGATCAGGATTATCTGGCCCGAACCATCGCCGCCATAGCCGCCGGACGCGACGAAATCATAAGCCGCACCAAGACCTTGGGCCTCAAACCCATCCCCTCGGCCACCAATTTTGTAGCGATCGATTGCGGCGCCGACGACACCTACGCGACAATGCTGCTCAACGGGATGCAGGCCCACGGCATCTTCATCCGCAAACCCGCCGCACCCGGCCTGAACCGCTGCATACGCATGAGCGTTGGCACGCCAAAGGACATCGCCCTTGCCTGCGATGTCCTTGAAGATATTATCAAAACAGAAAACCGATAAAAAATGCCCGCCGAAGCGGGCATTCTTTAAAACTCAGTTCGGGCTGGCCGGCGTGCCGCCGTCGACCGCAAACACCGGAATGTCGGTATCGGCTTCAACCGCAGCAGCAATTTGAATGATCTGGGCGGCCTGTTCGGGATCCGTGACTTCGCCGGCGACAGCGGTCAGACCAGCGGCGATCACCGCCGAGTTGCTCCCCTCTTCAAGAGAAGCCGCTGCAAGGTCGCCCGCGAGTACGCCGAGAGCAGCATCGGCATCTGCGGCCGGAAGGCCAGCCAGTGCCGCCACAAAAGCATCGATTGCAGCAAGACAGTCGGCCTCGATCGCATCGACCGGCGCACAGGCGGCAACCACGGCCGATGTATCAACTGTCTGGGAATAACCAGGCGCCACGACGGCTGCCGAAAGAAGGGCGGCCACGGCCGCTGACTTGATAAATTTCAACATATTGAGACGCCTCCAGGCGTAGAATGCACCGTTCCAATTTGAAGTCATACGTCAGGGTCGTTCATGAGTCAATAACCATGCGCTTGCCCGTCGCCGGCAAAATAGTGCTGGCAAATCAACAAGATTCTGCGCGTGGATCGGTTCCCTTTCTATTTACATCAAATTGTATTCAAACAAGCGACAAGTTTGAAATGGGCGGGTGTCATGATGGTTTCAGCAGAAAGCTTTGGGGGCGCTGCCGGGGGTCATCGATGGGCTCCGTGGGGCTCCCTTTTGTGGAGAACCACCGACCATGCGTATCACATCCCTTGTGTTCAGTGCCGCCCTGGCGCTCTCTCTTGCCGCCGCTGCGGCGCCCGCCCTCGCTTTGGCCCCCCAGCCCATCGACCGCACCGGTCTCTCCGGCTCGGTCATGCGCATCGCCACATCCTCGGCCACGGCCGCCCCCCTGGGCCTGCAGATCTTCTGCATGACATCGCCCGCCCACTGCGCCTCGGCACCCGCCGCCCAGGTGCAGATGGACACAAATCTCATGAGCGTCCTCAACACGGTCAATCGCTCGGTCAATGCCTCGATCCGCCCCCAAAGGCGCGCCACCCAGGTCTGGACCGTCGGCGCAAGGGTCGGGGACTGCAAGGATTATGCGATGAACAAGCGCGCCCAGCTCATCGCCCGCGGCGTGCCCGCCGGCGCCCTGCGCCTGGCCATCGGCTTTACAGCCCGCGGCGAGGGACATGCCGTGCTCGTGGTCCGCACCGATCAGGGCGACTATGTGCTCGACAACCTCACAAGCCAGATCAAGCCCTTCAGCCAGACAGGACACACGCTCACCGCAATGTCCTCAAACGACCCAAGGCGCTGGAACGCCATTTCCTGAAAACAAAACAAAAAGAAACAGGCCGGCTTGCCTTGCGGTTAACGCTGATCGCAGGAACGCATGGCACCGGCAGCAAATATCATCCTATGCTCAGCCCGGCGCGGGCCGGGCATCCGTACAACCGCGATCGACAGGCAAACCATGACCCTTTCTTTCTTCGATCAGGCACAACCGGTTCTTCTGTTTGCCATTGCCGGCGGCATTGTCATCGGCCTGGCCGTCTTCCTCTTCGCCCGCCGCACCGCCCAAACTCCAGTTCAGGTGAGCCAATTCGCTCCTGCACAAAAACAACAAGGGTCGAACCAGCCCCAAACCCAACAAAAGCCGACCCTGCAAAAAGACACCAGGCCAAGAGCGATAAACTTCCTCAAGGATATCGCTCACACCCCGAACGACTGACAGCCCCCAACGCACAGCATGCAACCAGGCCCCGTCCGATACGCTCGGCGGGGCTTTGTCGTTCAAGTCAAGGATTCGAAACTACGGTCTTAACGGGCGATTTCGGCTTGTGCCTCGGACTGCAGCCACAGCCCGGTGAGCCAACCCATGTTACCTGCCGCAATAACGCAGCCGATCGCAAGGAACGGCACGCCCATCAAAAGCGCCATCAGCGCCCAGAAAAAGAGAGTCACGCCGATAGCAAGGCAAGAAACGACGCCATAGCGATAGCTCGTGTAGGCAGCGAGAGCAAAAACCCCGAGAACTGGCATGGCATACCTCGAATTTCGTCTGCCCAGATTAGACGTGCCGGATTAAAAAAGTTCCAAATCAGTGCTTCCAATTGTTCCCGTTCTCTTGCGGAGGGCTGCGTTCTCCGCATGGCAGCGGCTCACGCTTCGCATGCCGCCCATACGTCCCGAACTTCGCAAACGCCCGGGAATCCACAAGTTTTTCAGAGAAAGATATTAAAGCCATAGGGTTAGTCGTCTATGAAATGACCGCCCTTCCCATTAACCAATCGGTAACTAGCCGTTCACGAATAGACAAATTTGTGCCATAGGAGGCCTGCAGCCTACGTTGGTGCTAGTAGTGTTGAGGATTGGGAAAATGCTGGAGTTGGCCAAGGAGCGGGTGCACGCCCAAAGCCGGACTTACGACTATCCAATGTCCGAATCTGTTTCGGCGATCCCGCCGTCCGGATATAACGGGACCGCTCGCGTGTCCCAACAGTCGGGACTCCGGCTGACCTTTCTCCAAGACGGGCCTGCTTTGGCCCATTCAACCCACAAGCGGTCTATGCAGTTGGCTCTCAAACGGGTCATGGACGTTCTGGTGAGTGCGATCACCCTGATCATGCTCTCGCCGGCTTTCCTGCTGATCGCTGTGGCGATCCGGACGTCGAGCAAAGGGTCCATTCTTTTTCGCCAGACCCGAGAGGGCCTCAACGGCAAACCGATCGAAATCTACAAGTTCCGCACGATGTATATCGATCGCTGCGATATTTCCGGTGTTGCCCAGACGACCAGCGACGACCCCAGAATAACGCCGATTGGACGTTTCCTGCGCCGCACTTCTCTTGATGAACTGCCGCAGCTTTTCAATATTCTCAAGGGCGACATGTCGCTGATCGGGCCGCGGCCCCATGCCTTTGGCATGTTTGCCGGCGGCACCACCTACGAACGGCTTGTGCCCTATTACAAGGCGCGCCAGACCATGAAGCCGGGCCTGTCCGGCTGGGCCCAGGCCAATGGCCTCCGCGGTCCCACCGATAATGCAATCAGGGCGCGCGCCAGGATCGATCACGACCTTGCCTACATCGAAAATTTCTCGCTGCTTTTGGATATCAAGATCATCTGGAAGACGCTGCGGCAGGAATTTTTGGGCGGCACCGGCCTTTAGGTGCCCGGTTTCATAGAACGCGCACCCCGCGTATATATGGGCACCACTCTCCCTACAGTTACGAGTTCCAAGATGATGCCCACGGCCCAATCAACCTCCGTCCCTTCCGCCGGGACGGGCGATATCATCGATATATTCAATGCGATCGCCCTCGAAGCCGGCGCCTTGATCCTCTCGATTTACGGCCGCAAGTTCGAGGTAACCACCAAGAGCGACGCTTCACCTCTCACCGAGGCCGACACCGCTGCCGAGGCCCTGATCCTGGAGAGGTTGGGTGCAGCATTTCCCGATGTTCCGATCATCGCCGAAGAAGCCGTTGCGAATGGCGACGCTCCCGAGTGTGGTGAGCGGTTCTTCCTTGTCGATCCGCTCGATGGATCCAAGGAGTTCATCGCCCGCAATGGCGAATTTACCGTCAATATCGCATTGATCGAGAACGGTGCGCCCGTGGCCGGCGTCGTCTATGCCCCTGCCCTCAAGCGCATCTGGTGGGGCAGCACCGCTGGCGGTGCCTTTGTTTCGCTGGTCGACAATCACACGCTCGTCCAACCCATGCCTATTGTCGTACGCGGGGCGCCACCCAAGGGATTGACCCTGGTGGGCAGTCGCTCGCATGGCAGCGGGGAAGATGACCCTCGCCTCGATGGACTTTCGATCGCCGATTTCGCATCGATGGGCTCCTCGCTCAAATTCTGCCTCGTGGCCGAGGGCGGAGCCGATCTTTACCCGCGCTTCGGGCGCACCATGGAGTGGGACACGGCAGCGGGTGACGCAGTCCTGCGCGCCGCGGGCGGTCGGGTGCTCGATATGGACGGCACCCCGCTCGCCTATGGCAAGCGCAACCAGACCCATGACACAGATTTCGCCAACACCCATTTCTGGGCTGTCGGAGACGGCGCCCTTGTTGCCTCGATCTGCAAGGATTCCAAGACAATGCAGCCTGCACTCAAATCCTCCTCATCCTCTTTATCCCACCTTGCGCGTTTGGAGAGTGAGAGCATTGAGATATTCCGGGAGGTTGCTGCGAGTTTCGAGCGTCCTGTGATGATGTATTCTATCGGCAAGGATTCGTCGGTTTTGCTGCATCTGGCGCGCAAGGCGTTTTATCCTTCGCGCATTCCGTTTCCGCTCTTGCATGTCAATACGACCTGGAAGTTCAAGGAGATGATCGCGTTTCGCGACCGGATGGCCGCGCAATATGGCTTCGATCTGATCAGCCACACCAACCCCGATGGGCTGCGCGACAACATCAATCCGTTCGACCATGGCTCCTCGCGCTATACCGACATCATGAAGACCCAGGCGCTGCGCCAGGCGCTTACGGCCGGCCAGTACGATGCGGCGATCGGGGGGGCGCGGCGCGACGAGGAAAAGAGCCGCGCCAAGGAGCGGATTTTCTCGCATCGCAATGCGTCGCACGCCTGGGACCCCAAGAACCAGCGCCCCGAATTGTGGCGGGTGTTCAACACGCGGCTCAACCCGGGGGAATCGATGCGGGTGTTCCCGATTTCCAATTGGACCGAGCTTGATGTGTGGACCTATATCTATGCCGAAAACATCGAATTGCCCTCGCTGTACTTTGCCAAGAAGCGCCCCGTTGTCGAGCGGTCGGGCACGCTGATCATGGTCGATGACGAGCGCATGCCGCTCGAGCCGGGCGAGACGCCCAGGGAGATGATGGTGCGGTTTCGCACGCTGGGGTGCTACCCCTTGACCGGCGCCATTCAATCGTCTGCTGCAACGCTTCCCGAGATCATCATGGAGATGCAGGCCTCGCGGACCTCCGAGCGCGAGGGCCGGCTGATCGACAGCGATTCCCT
Organism: Pelagibacterium halotolerans B2; assembly: GCF_000230555.1. GTDB lineage: Bacteria > Pseudomonadota > Alphaproteobacteria > Rhizobiales > Devosiaceae > Pelagibacterium > Pelagibacterium halotolerans. Next base: position 3,094,060 of record NC_016078.1, read on the forward strand.
CGGCTCGATGGAGAAGAAAAAGCAGGAAGGGTACTTTTGATGGAGCGTTCGCAGCAAAAGTGGGAACCGGTTTTGCGGTTCGCGAACGCGACCAGGCAAGAAGGCCCGCGTTCGCAGCAAAAGTGGGAACCGGTTTTGCGGTTCGCGAACGCGACCAGGCAAGAAGGCCGGCGTTCGCAGCAAAAGCATGTCCTCGGGCCCCGACCCGACGGATGGGAACCGGTTTTGCGGTTCGCGAACGCGACCAAGGGAGAACGATAATGTCAACGCTCGCTTCTGCACCTGCTTCCGCCCCGTCCGCCGATACCGATATCGGGCTCTGGCTGAGCCAGCAGACCGACAAGTCGCTGCTGCGCTTTCTGACCTGCGGCTCGGTCGATGACGGCAAATCCACGCTGATCGGGCGGCTGCTCTATGACAGCCAGTTGATCCTCGACGACCAGTTGGCCACATTGAAGTCCGACAGCCGCAACCGCCATGTGGGCGATGAGGGCATCGATTTCTCGCTGCTGGTCGACGGTCTGGTCGCCGAGCGCGAGCAGGGCATCACCATCGATGTGGCGTATCGGTTCTTTTCCACCGAAAAGCGCAAATTCATCGTCGCCGACACCCCCGGCCACGAGCAATACACAAGGAACATGGCGACCGGCGCCTCCAACGCCGATCTGGCGCTGCTTTTGGTCGATGCGCGAAAAGGGCTGTTGACCCAGACCCGCCGCCACAGCTTCATCCTGTCGCTGATCGGGGTCAAGCACGTGGTGCTGGTCATCAACAAGATCGACCTGATGGAGTATTCCCAGGAGGTCTTCGACACAATCGTTGCCGACTACACAGAATTTGCCAAAGACCTCGGCTTTGCCTCGCTGGCCGCCGTGCCCATCTCGGCGCTGCGCGGCGACAACATCGTCGAAAACTCCGAGCGCACCCCCTGGTACACCGGCACGCCCTTGCTGCCCTATCTCGAAGCGATCGTTGTCGACGAGGACAGGAGCAAGACCCCGTTCCGCTTTCCGGTGCAATGGGTCAACCGCCCCAATCTCGACTTCCGCGGCTTTTCGGGCACGATTGCCGGTGGCACCGTCTCGGTGGGCGATGAGGTGCTGGTCGCCGCCTCGCGCAAGCCGGCGAAAATCGTCCGCATCGTCACAATGGATGGCGATCTGCAAAGCGCCATCGCCGGGCAGGCGGTGACCCTTGTGCTCGACCGCGAGATCGACATCTCGCGCGGCGACATGCTCACCCATCCCGGCCACACCCCGGACTATTCCAACCAGTTCCAGGCCGAGATCGTCTGGATGGCCGACGAGCCCGCCTATCCCGGGCGCTCCTATCTTTTAAAGATCGGCAGCCAGCTCGTGCCCGCCACGCTCACCGATCTCAAGCACAAGACCAATGTCAACACGCTGGAAAAATCGGCCGCCAAGCGGCTCGAGCTCAACGAGGTCGGAACCCTGACCCTGGCCACCGACAAGCCCATCGCCTTTGACCCTTACCAGACCAACGGGCTGACCGGCGGGTTCATCCTGATCGACCGGATCAACAATCTGACGCTGGGCGCCGGCACCATCAGCTACGGGCTGCAGCGCGGCAAGAACCTCTCCTACCAGGCGTTCGACGTCAATCGCGAGGTGCGCGCGCTGCAAAAGGGCCAGACCCCGCAGATCGTGTGGTTCACCGGCCTGTCGGGTTCGGGCAAGTCCACAATCGCCAATCTGCTCGAAAAGCGCCTGACCGCCGAGGGCCGCCACGTCTATATTCTCGATGGCGACAACATCCGGCACGGTCTCAACAAGGATCTTGGCTTTACCGACGCCGCCCGCGTCGAAAACATCCGCCGCGTCGCCGAAGTGGCGCGCCTGATGGCCGATGCGGGGCTGATCGTTCTGGTCTCGTTCATCTCCCCCTTCCGCAACGAGCGGCGGCTCGCCCGCGGAGTGGCCGGCGATATCGCCTTTATCGAAGCCTATGTCGATACCCCCCTCGAAATCTGCGAACAGCGCGACCCCAAAGGCCTCTACGCCAAGGCCCGCGCCGGCCAGATCACCAACTTCACAGGCATCGACAGCCCCTTCGAACCCCCCGAACGCGCCGACATCACCCTCAACGGCGCAACAAAAACGCCAGAACAAATGACCGATGAAATCTACGAAATGATCGGCGCTTGAAGCGGCGCGGACCAATTGGCCGGGAAGTGAAACAATGACGAAAAAACGGGCTCTGGTGTTCGGTGGCGCAGGCTTTATCGGTTCCCATCTGCTCAAATCTCTCGCCGAGAGCGGAGATTATGATGCGATCGTGAGCGCCGATATCGCCGAACCGCGTTTTCGGGTCGATGGGGTGCAATACAAGCATGTCGACATTCGCCAGCCCATTGCCGACGATATCTGCCCGGACGCCAGCGAGATATACAATCTCGCCGCCGTCCACACCACGCCCGGTCACGAGGACTGGGAATATTTCTACACCAATGTCCTCGGCGCGACCCATTGCTGCGACTACGCCCGCCGTGTCGGGTGCGAAAGGGTTGTCTTTACAAGTTCGATTTCGGTTTATGGGGCCAGCGAAGAGCTCAAGGACGAAACTTCGGCACTTGAACCCGATTCCGCCTATGGGCGCTCAAAACTGTGCGCCGAGGAAATTCACGCTCAATGGCTCAATGAAGCGCCGGGCACCCGGCGCCTGATCGTCGCCCGCCCCGCGGTGATCTATGGCTATACCGAGCGCGGCAATTTCACCCGCCTGGCCCATGCCATGGCAAAGAAGCGGTTTTTCTTTCCCGGCCGCAAGGACACCATCAAGGCCTGCGGCTATGTCGAAGATCTCGTGGCCTCGTTCGGCTTCGGCCTGGAGCGGAACGAAACGCACCTGATCTACAATTTCGCCCACATGGAGCGCTATACCTCCGAAGATATCTGCGATGCATTCACCGACGTGGCCGATTACGGTAAAGTCACGCTTGTCGTTCCAATGCAGCTCATGATGCTGGGCGGGCTGGCCTTTGAGGTTCTGGGCAAACTGGGGCTTCGCACCTCGATCAACCGGCCCCGTATCAAAAAGCTCTATAAATCGACCAACATCGTGCCGCAAAAACTTAAGGATATGGGGTTCGGCTACCGCTACGACCTCAAACAATCGCTTGAGCGCTGGCTCGAAATGAGCGGCGGCGCGCAATTCAAATAGGCCCGAACGGCTAACCCGAAACACCAGAGCATAGCGAAAGACGACGACTTTGAGAGTTGCGATCATTCATTACTGGCTGCTGCATATGCGGGGGGGCGAAAAGGTCCTCGAATCGCTCTGCAAGCTGTTTCCGCAGGCCGATATCTTCACCCACGTCTATGACGCCAACGGGGTCAGCGCCACAATCCGCAGCCATGCCGTGCACACCACATCCATATCGAGATTGCCCGCCGCCCACAGGCTCTATCGCAGCTATCTGCCCTTCATGCCCTTCGCGCTCGAAAGCATAGACCTTTCGGGATACGATCTGGTCATTTCGAGCGAGGCGGGCCCGGCCAAAGGCGTGATCGCCCCACCCGATGCGCCCCATATCTGTTATTGCCACTCGCCCATGCGCTACATCTGGGACCAGTATCACGTCTATAAGAACGGCGCGGGGCGGCTGGCCAAACTGACAATGCCAATTCTGGCGCCCGGTCTGCGCCAATGGGACGTGACCTCGGCCGCCCGCGTCGATCAGTTCGTCGCCAATTCCATGCATGTGAAGAACCGCATCACCAAATATTGGCGCCGCGACGCGCAGGTGGTCTATCCCCCGGTCGCCGTCGAGGATTTTTCACCGGCCCCGCTCTCGGAGCGTGAAGATTTCTATCTCTGGGCCGGCGAACTTGTCGGCTACAAGCGCCCCGACATCATGATCGATGCGTTCAACCGCATGGGCAAGCGTCTGGTGGTCATCGGCGGTCCCGACAAGGCACGCAAGGCGCTGGCCGCCAGGGCCAAGGACAACATCACCTTCCTGGGCAAGGTCCCGTTCGCCGAACTCAAATCCCATATGGCGCGCTGCAAGGCTCTGATCTTCCCCGGCGAAGAGGATTTCGGCATCGTTCCGGTCGAGGTCATGGCGTCGGGACGCCCGGTCATTGCCTATGGCCGCGGCGGCGCCACCGAAACCGTGCGCGACGGGGAAACCGGCCTGTTGTTCAACGACCAGAGCGTCGAGGGTCTCATCGACGCCATCGAGCGCTTCGAAAATTCGGGACTGGCCGACGCCGATCCTTATGCGATCGCCGCCCATACCGAACGCTTCAGCGAACGCCATTTCCTTGCCAGCATGTCCGAAGTCTTTGCCCAGCATGGCGCAAGGCCGGAAATGAGCCTCGACCGGATACGCGAGGCCGCCCAATGATTTCGGCCGCCCTGGGACGGGTCAGGGCGAGAGCCGCCGCATTTGCAAACGACGATGTGATGGCAAAACTGGCGCGGGGCGGCCTTGCCGCGCTCGTCATCAAGGTGGGCGGTGCGGGCCTGTCGTTCCTGATGTTCCTGATGCTGGCCCGCGCCATGAGCGTCGAGGAATATGGCCGCTTCGGCTTCGCGTTCTCGCTCGCCACCCTTCTGGCCGTTATCGGAACCTTCGGCTTTGGCTCGCTGGTCCTGCGCTATGCCCCTGCCTATGACGCCGATGGTGCAACCGAGATGCAGCGCGGCGTCATACGCTACGGATATATCGTCACCGTGGCGGGATGTGGCATTCTGGGGCTTGGCGTCGTGGGGATGGGGGCAATCGTGCCCGGCTTTGGCCATCCCTACTATCTCATGGCCGCGGGCGCCTTTACGCTGGTGCTTGGACTGGCCGAATATCAGGCCCACGTCATGCGGGCCATAACCGGGATAACCCTTTCACTCGTGCCCCGCGACATCATCTGGCGCCTGATCGTCATGGCCGGTTGCGGGCTGGTGATGATTGGCCTCGTCCCCGATTTTACCGCCGGCGCGGCAATGGCGTTCATCACCGTAGCCCTGTTCCTGGTCATCCTGGGTCAGGCGCTTGCCCACCCGATGACGCGGCCGGATTCGCTGGTGTCGGGCACGGCAAGCTTCGAAGGCACGAAATGGTGGAGCACGGCTTGGGGCCTGTGGGGAACAATGGTCGTTCGCATGGCAGCGCCGAACCTGGCCGTCATCTTCGTAGGGCTCATGCTGTCGCCGATTGCGACCGGCCCCTTCTTTGCCGCCATTCGCACCGCGATGCTGCTCAACCTGTTCCTCATGTCCTCGGGCATGGTCGTCGCGCCGGCTATCGCACGCCATTTTCATCGCAACGAAATCGACGTGGTTCGCAAACTCTGCCTGATGACCGTCGCTGCCGTTGCCATACCGACCCTGATGGTTTTCATCACCTTCGTGTTTTTCGGCCGGGAGATCCTGTCCCTGTTCGGGGAAGGTTTTGAGAGCGGTTATGGCGCGCTGCTCATCCTGAGCGCCGGCAATCTTGTCAACGCCCTGTCCGGACCAACCGCGCAGATCATGGAAATGACCGGCGCCGAACGCCCCTATCTCCGCATGATCCTGGTCACAAATATCCTTGCGCTCATTGTCATCCTTAGCCTGACGCCGGTTTTCGGGGTGATTGGCGCGGCGATCGGCGTCGCCTTTGGAATGAGTGCGTGGAATATTTGGTGCATACTGTATGCTCGCAAGACCATGGGCATCGATCCATCCATTCTTGCCGCATTCCAACGCCGCACTTGAGCCTTCCCATGCAATCGAGCCCCTACATTGCGATCGATAGAAATGCCGGCGAGAGCCACGGCGGAAATATTATTTTCGCCCTGTCTGTCAGCATTATCCTGTTCGCTCTGATGAGCTATTATTTCAATTATGAATACCGCCCGGACGAGATCAAGGCACTTCCATATTTCTTCGAGTTCTTCGGAAGCGACTACGGCTACGACGAATTATATATTCGCGTAATACTTTATATTTTCAATATCGGTCTGACCTTCTCCTTGTTCCTCATGGGGTGGATTGATCGAAAGACCCTGACCCTTGCCTTGATATGGCCTCTGACAATTTTTCTGTTTTCCAAGATATATTGGGAGTTTTATGTATTCCCGTTCGCCTTGATCAGAATTGACGGCGATAAAAAACTGGATTTCGCGGTTCTGATAACGCTATCGGTGCTGTATTTGCTCTTTCAGGAAGGCAACATCGTATTGATGATTGCCTTCAGGCTGGTCATTCTGGGCCAGAAGTTCGGATATAAATACCTGTCCCCCATCGCGTTCGCGCTATTCGGCGTACTTGCCGGGATCGCCGTGGAACTGGGCATATTCTCGAGCCTGCCACTTGTCGGTCAGCAAATCGCCCGGTTTTCGTGGACACGCGACGTTGCAAACCCGGACTACTCATTGATCGAGTCGATAACCGTCTTTTTTACCAGCTTTCACTTTTTTACCCAGCACTACCTCCTCTGGTGGATCGATTTTGTATTTTCGATATTAGTTTCACTATATATAATGATATTTTGCCTGTCTAAAAAATCAATCAGGGAAAATATGCCACAAATATTGGCATTTATTGCCGTCTTTGTTGGATTCACTGAACTTACGCACGTATTCCAGAACGCACGATATTATTTCTTTTTTATACCGGTACTTTCATTATTTATAAATAGCAAGGACATGGTCCCGCTATCTCTACTAGGAATATTACACGTTACCGCCAAGGGAATCGAAACCGGGATATAGAATAAATGATTGATCGGGTAAATTTTCTCTATTTAGGTGGCGACAAGTGTGGGTCGACTTGGTTGCATTATATCTTAGACAAGCACCCCGACGTTCAGTTGGCCTCATCTAAGGAACTGTTCTATTTTGATAGGTTTTATAAGAAAGGCCCAGAGTGGTACGCTCGGCAGTTCCCGGATAACCCAGCCGCCCTTCGCACAGGCGAGATATGTCACGACTATCTGTACTCGGTGCCGGCGCTGGAACGTATATCCCTCGACATGCCGGCTGACAGCCGCTTTCTGATCTTTGTTCGCGACCCTTTGGAGCGGGCGATTTCCCATTACCGATACCTGCGAAAAATCGGCAAGACCTCGATGAGTTTTGACGACGCGGTCTCAGCATATCCGCAAATTGTAGAGCACAGTCTTTTTGGAAAATACGTCGCCTCGGCCGTCAATCTTTTGGGGAAAGAGAGGGTGCACGTCCTATCGTTCGATGACCTTAAAACCGACCCTGAGAAATTTGGGGAACAGGTATCGAAAGCGCTCGACATCCCTTTTTTGCCCGGTCTGCCCTATTCCGACCGCATCCTTGAGGCGGCTGGCTCTCGCGCTCCCATATTGACCCGGGTTCTAAGAGAAGTGTCATGGGGCCTTAGAGGACTGGGATTGGCAACATTCGTAAGTCGGGTCAAACAAAGTCCCCTGATAAACAAAATTCTTTTTTCGACCCAAAAACTGGACGATAGAGAAAAAAGCACCCCAGGTGCAGCCGTTAAACGCAACCTCTCAGAGATATTCGACCGAGATCTTGAGCAACTGGGCCACCTAGTCGGCCCAAACACCCTCCAATCCATTAAAGAGTGATCTTCCGATGAAGGTTGTCCTTGCGGCAGCAATGTATAGTCCTAATCTTGGGGATGGTGTGATTGCGGAATGTTTTTCACACCATGCGACACAAGTTAATCCTGGAATAGAGATACACTGGCTCGATTTGTCAGGGAGAACCGACTTTTCACCTCCATCTGCGGGCAGTTTTCGTACCGTAGTCCTGGAAGCACTATCCAGACTTCCCGTCCGGGTAGCAAATTTCGTTTCCGCAAGTCTGGTAAGGACGCAAATTCAGCGAAAACTGGAACCGCAAATAAACGAGACATTTCGGGATGCCGACGCGCTGATTATAGGGGGAGGGCAACTGTTTGGCGATGCTAACCTGAATTTCCCACTGAAGCTGACCCGAGTGGTCGATGAAGCGGAAGCAAGAGGCATGGGCATAGCAATCCAAGCCGTGGGCGTCGCGGAACATTGGACACCAGAAGGATCGAACCTCTTCGCGCGCGTATTGGCATCGGCGAACCTCAAATATGTCTCCGTCAGAGATCGCGTTTCCAAGGAACGACTGACTCGACATTGCCATCGACTAAATTGCATGCTGCCCGCAGAGATACGCGTCGTTCCTGACCCGGGTATTCTTTCCAACGAATTGGCATCTCCCCGGAGTTCCGCGAAATCAGGGATGGGGCCGCTTGTTGGCATCGGAATAACTCATTCCGCCGCAATCCGTACGCACACAGACTCGCGGACCGCGCCATCGATCAAGACCAGTATTCAGCGATATTCGGCCTTGAGCCGGGCCCTTCTGGCGGACGGCTATAAAGTTAGCCTTTTCACCAACGGTGCTCAGGAAGACGAGGAAATGCTGGACCTCGTTGTGAAGGAGCTCCACCGGCAAAATGTTTCCGATGTCGTCCGGCACGACCGCCCGCAGACACCATTGGGTCTCATTGAGCAGATTGGGCGCTTTGATGCTCTAATATCCCATAGACTTCACGCGAACATAGTAGCCTATTCCTTGGGCGTACCTGCGATCGCCCTGAGCTGGGACTCCAAAGTTGACGCGTTTCTCGAAAGCGTCGGACTGGGAAGCCGGCTGGCAGATGGCACGCTGGCGTCGATTGATGCCATCCAGAACAAATTGGGCCGTGCCTTGGCCGAAACGGATACGCCAAATAATCCCGTGAACATCGGAACCGATGCCCGGCAGGCGATCCGTGAGGTGCTCGAATCTGTACTCGACGAACTCAAGCACCCCGCTGCTTAAGTCAAGTCGGTACTGGCTGTGCTTCCCACAACCAGCGATTCCAACACCATTCCAGAACTCATGCTCGTTTGGCCGCGACCGACCTGCATTTGGGTTATGGTGGGTATATCCACTTCGCTATATCCACTTTCCACAATCGAACCGCCGTTATGGCGGGCATAAATCTGCGAGTCATTGATCGCTAGGGCGAAGGCAATGCGGTCGCCATGTGAGAGATCGGAAAGGCTGACACCGTTGCTCGCCTGCTCCACGCCATCTGCAGTCACTGTACAGTGGATGCCTATGGCCCCGGTTGTAAGATAAACACCCATCTCATTGTCTGCAGTTCCGTCGTTGAGACTAAGTAGCCACGGCTCATCCGGATGCCCGCCCAGCCATCTGGCGGACAGCGCCACACTGGGCGCCGAACCCAGGCCAGCGGCTTCGGCGAGAACCGTCACGCTATCGGCCGCACGAGTTTCAGGAGCACCGGAGGTGAGAATCAGCGATGTCGGCCAGCGCCCTTTTTCCAGTTGATGCCCGCCCATCCAGCATGCCGACACCATGGCGGGAACACCGCCTGTGCCCTGAATATGTGGCACCGCCTGATAAGTCTGCACCGATCCCGAAACGTTACGAAACACCGTCCACAGGCGATAAAGCCCATTGCCGAAATTCTCCATGCCATCCGACACATATTGTGTGACGCTGGAATTGTTCTCGACGATTGCCCCCTTGGAAAACGCGTCTCCACTAACCTCCGAGCTTGTCGCTGTGTTCCCTGCGCCTTCTGAAACGTGTGTCCTGAGCGGGCCCGACGTGCCGGCCACCGCAAAGAACGAAACAACGCCATATTCGCCGTCCGAAAGGCTCAACGTGTCCAGGCTCCTGAATTTCGGGAACGGCGCCGGGGACGTTACCGCGCACTCCTCCAGCACCAGCGCGCCGAAATTCCGCGTGTTGCCGGTGGTCGCGGCATAGCCTTCCGCATTCCAGGCGCTTGAATCGGCCAGCCCGCTCGATTTGCGCAGCACATTTGTCGCCTCGGCTTCGATCAGCAATCCATCTGCCGTCAACCGTGCGGCATCGGGCGCGAAAACGAGACATTGCCCTTGCGCGTTCATTGCGGTGGCCGGAGAAGGACGGGCAAAATCGAGAACTTCTTCCAACGCGCACGGCCGCTGGAGGGACATGAACCGGCGGCTGATGAAATCGGCGGCAAATTGCGCACCATCGGGCCACCACTTTGCCGGTCCGGCAGGGCGCAGCCCCACCCCGATTCCAGGCCCGCTCATCATATCAGACCCACGATGGCCGCAGCCGTCGTGCCCGTGGCCAGGACCATGCTCGCGCGCAGCGGCAGCAGCGTGCCGGCCGCGACATTGGCAAAAGTGATTTCTGCGCCACCGGCCAGAACGACGACGATATCGCCGCCGGTACCCACATAGAGCGCGCGCGTTGTTTCGGGCAGGCTGGCGCCATCATCGGGCGTTATGGCAAAACCATTATGGGCAGGGCTGTCCAGGCTGGACGCATGATTGGCAAAACGATCGGACATTGAAGGCTCCATTGCAGCGTTGATCGCCACAATGATGCAGTCTCATCCGATCGCGGGGATAAGTCGGCCCATCGGGCCGCATCAAACCCTAGAGCGTGTCCAGCAAAAGTGGAAACGGTTTTGCCGGACGCGCTCTATTGAGACTTTGCGTTGTCGGCCTCGTCCAAAAGCTTTGAAATCGCCTCGAACATTTCCAGTTGACGCGAAAGATCGGCGATCCGTTTGCGCGCCGCCTCGGCCGAGGCTTCGAACGCAACGATTTCATCCTCGTCGCGCGCCGAGCGCTCACCATATGCCTCACTGTTGGCCAAAAGCGCTGCGGCCCGCTGGTAGGCATCGTCCATCCGCCGCTGCAGCCCGGCCATTTCGCGATCCACATCGGCGCGCTGACGCGCCAGGACGCCCGCAATCGCCTGGCGCCGATCTTGATCGGTCTGCCGGTCACGGTCCGCGGACCGGGTTTGAAATACGAAGCGAGGACGAAACATGGACGCTCGGAACTCGATGAATCGGAGGGTTCCAAAATGGCTGGTTATGGTTAACCTTGTCTCAACGCCGCCCGCCATGCGCATCACCGGTCCGGCGAGCCCTGCCTAGAGCGCGTCCAGCAAAAGCGGAAATCCTCTAGGCCCGCCCGAACTCGTCCTCGATGCGAACAATGTCATCCTCGCCCAGATATGAGCCGGTTTGAACCTCTATCAACTCGAGCAGAATCTTTCCCGGATTGGACAGACGGTGCATGGCGCCCTGGGGGATGTAGATGCTTTCATTTTCCCGAAGCGTGACGACCTCTTCGCCAACCTGCACCTCGGCCGTTCCCCGCACCACGATCCAGTGTTCGGAGCGGTGGAAATGTTTCTGCAAGCTCAATCGTTTGCCGGGTTTGACGAAAAGCCGCTTGACCTGAAAGCGCTCGCCGTTGAGCACTGAAGAATATCCGCCCCACGGACGGTAGCTCGTCTGGTGTGTTTCGGTCAGATACCTCGTCGCCGGGTCGGCCTTGAGGCGTTTGACGACCTCGCCGACCGACTGGGCCGCCGAAAGCCTGCCCACATAGATCGCGTCTTCGCTGGCCAGAACCGCTACGTCGTCGAGCCCGTCGACAACGACATGGTGTTTTTCGGAAATGACGAGGGACCCCGACATGGCGTTGAGCGTGACATGCCCCACCTCCATATTGTCGTGCGCGTCGCGCGATCCGCTCTTCCAGACGGCGTCCCAGGAGCCAAGATCCGACCAGTCGATCGGCGCCGGAACCACCGCCGCCAGCGCCGTTTTTTCAAACACGGCGTAGTCGACCGATATGCCCGGAGACCGAGCGAAGGCCTCCGCGTCGAGGCGATGGAAATCGAAATCCTGCACCGCCTTGCCGACAGCGTCGAGCGCTGCGGCATGAACCTCGGGGGCCAGCTTTTGGCATTCCTTGAGGAAAGCCGAAGCCTGAAACAGGAACATGCCCGAATTCCAGTAATAGGACCCCGTGGCAATCATCTCTGCTGCGTGTTCCGCATTCGGCTTTTCGACAAATCGGCGGACATCATGGGCACCCGAGGCCAACGCTTCCCCCGCTTCGATGTAGCCGAAACCGGTCGCCGGCTCGAACGGCTTGATGCCAAACGTCACAAGGCGGCCATCGGTTGCTGCGGCTTGTGCAATGTCGAGAGCCTTTGTGTAGGCATCGTCGACCTTGATGCGGTGATCGGAGGGCAGCACGTGAACGAGCGTCTCGTCCGTCTGGGCCAGGGCCAGAAGACTGGCAGCAACAATGGCAGGCGCCGTATTGCGGGCCACCGGCTCAAGCACGATGTGCGCCAGATCTATTCCGACTTCCTGGGCCTGCTCGGCAACCAGAAAGCGATAGAGCTCATTGGTGACGATGATGGGCGCACCATAGCGCGGGTCGCCACTCAGCCGCAGAAGGGTCTCCTGGAGAAGGCTGTGCTCCCCCGTCAGGGCCAGAAACTGCTTGGGCCGCGCCGTGCGCGAAATGGGCCAGAGCCTCGTGCCGGTCCCGCCCGCCAGAACGACGGGGACGATGGGCCTCTGGCCGTCTTCGTTTTTTATGGCGGTCATTGGAGCCCCTTCGCGTTCAAATGTGTCGTCAGTCTGGCGATCATGGTGGAGAGCATGGTTTGTGTGGATTCGGCACTTCCGGTCTCGACATAACATCTGAGCTCGGGGGCATTGCCGGACCGCCGGAAGTGGACGATGTCCCCCCGGGCGGTAATGAGTCTCGTGCCATCGGTCGTGTCGATCGTATCGGGGGTGGCAAGGCTTGGATCGAAACTGGCCCGCAGCGTGCTCGACTGCGCGAGATCCTCTACAAGTTTCCGCGCATCGTCGGGTTTAACGTCCTTCAGCCGATCTGCCCTCATGACGCGAACTGGCAGTTCGGCAACCAGATCGCCAATCGGCAGATCGCGGGCGACTGCCTCGGTCAGGACAGCGATAATGGGCAGCAGCGCATCACGTGTCGGCAGGCGTTTGAGCCGGCCGTGCGCAAGCGCGAAATCGCCTTCAAGGAGAAAGCCGCCATTGGCCTCGAACCCAACGGTCCCATCCCGACCCTGCCCGGCCATTTCCTCGACCACATATGGCGATCCGATCCGTGTCCGCCGCACCGTTCCAAACCACGTGCTCTGTTCGAGCGCGCTGGTCGAGGTGAGCGGAGTGACCACCGATTTCGCTCCAAGAAACCGCGCGGTGAGCGCTCCCAGAACATCGCCGCTGATTTGATTGCCCTTCGCATCCACAAGCAATGGGCGGTCGCCGTCACCATCCATCGAGACCACGGCGTCAAATTCGCCTGTAGCCAGCGCAGCCTGAATCTGCGCCATGGCCGAGGGTTCGACCGCTTCGGTATCGACAGCAACGAAAGCCTCGCTCCGTCCCACGCTGGTGCACGATGCACCGAGCGCCTCGAGAACATGGAAAAGTAAATCCCGTCCAACCGACGAATGCTCGAATACGGCAACTTTCAACCCCGCCAACGCGGTTTGAGAAAATGCAGTCAGGTAGCGCTTTTCGTACTCCTGATAGGCGCCCGGATCTTCTTTCGGCAGGAAAGGATCAAATTCAGGCACGGCCTCGGAAAGCATCCTGGCACCGGTCCTGATGGGCTCCTCGTCGCTCTTGAGCAACTCACCGTCGGGACGATAGAATTTGAGCCCGTTATAGGCGGCGGGAATGTGGCTGCCGGTCACCATGATGGCGGGAATGCCGCGCTCGAGGGCATAGGCCGCAAGTGCCGGCGTGGGCACGGCTCCGGCATTGATCGGCGTCCAGCCCAGGGCACCGAGCGCCCCGCCGACCAACGCGGCGATTTGGGGACTGGACGCGCGCAGGTCGCGGCCCAGCGCGACCTCCCGGCTACGGGCGCCAGTACAGGCGGTTTCCAAAAACCCCCCGACATGGGCAAAAACCAGTTCGCGGGTAAAGCCCTCCGAGAGCCCCCTCAAACCGGAGGTTCCAAAACTTACAGCAGGCGGTAATGACATCGTTGCACCCTAGTCTTACGTTTGCTGCCCTTTCGATCAGGGCCGTCTAGCCGTCGTAATATCCATCATAATTTTTCCCGTAGCGTGACTGGCTGCGCACCTGCTGGTTGAGTATGGCAAGCATTGGCGCCTCTGGATTTTTCGCCTGGTCGAGACGGCCCAGCGCGTTGCGCACTTCGGCCTGGGCGGTGGACGACCAGCGCACGACGAACACGACAGCATCGGCATATTGCGAAAGATAAAGCCCGTCGACCACCGGCAGAACCGGCGGCGTATCGAGAATGACCACCTCGAAATTCTTGACAGCGGCAGCAATCAGTCGCGCAAAGGCATTGCTGGTGATCAACTGGTCGGTGGGAATATCGGACCTCTTGGATCCGACCACAACGCTGAGGCCGGTTTCCTCATCGCGAAGGATGATTGAGGACAACGATTCCCCCTCGGTTCGACCCGCCAGATATTCGAACAGCCCGAAGTCGGACTCGATGCCGAGATTCTTGTGGATCGCCGGGCGTCGGAGATCGCAATCGATAATCAATGTCTTCTTGCCCGACTGTGCATAAGCACGCGCCAGCGACAGGGCCACGGTCGTCTTGCCCTCGTCGGGCACCGACGATGACACCATGACGACCATTCCGTTCCCATCTGGACCCGGACTGGGGGTGCCCCCCGGAAGGACCCCCTTGGTGCGGCGCAAATGCTGATCCACGACCGCCCTTGCTCTTCGAATGGCCTCCGAGAACTGTGAGAGTGGCGCCGTAATCAAGGTCTCGGCGGCCGACTGCGCGTCGGCGTTGAGCCTTTGCAGTGGAATATCTCCGATCACCGGAAGGCGGGTCACAAGGCTCAATTGACTTTCGCTGGTAAAACCGCCGACGAAATTCTCATAGACAAACGCAAGTCCTATCCCCAGGCCCAGACCGACGAATCCTGCCATCAGCAGGGTCAGTTGCGTGTTGGGGAAAGCCGGGCTGGCTGGCGGCAAGGCACGCGAAACGATGCGGCTGTCGGCAATCTGCAACTCGGACTGGACCTGAAGATCGCCCGAACGTGCCAGGAGCGACTGGTACTGCGTGCGCGCGAGATCGGCCGATTGCTGAAATTCGTAGAGCTGGGTCAAGACATCGACAGGAAGATCGGAAGAGAGCACATCAGAGCGTATCTGCTGGCGCAATCCGCTCGCTTCGTCATCGAGCTGGGCGACCTGCGCGCGCAGATCGGTCAATTCCTGATTGGCACGCTCGGCTATGGCAGCTTCGACCGAAGCCAGCTCCTGACGCAAATTGATTGCCGCGGGCGAATCCGATCCAGCGTTCGAGAGATTGGTCGCAAGCGTCTGCCGCTGCGCGTCCAGTTCAGCAAGCGCATCGGACTCCAATTGAGCCACCAGGCTCGACCAGTCGCGCGATGCCGTCGCTTCGCTTACCGTCTGGCTGAGCGCCTGCAATTCCTCTCGCGAACCGGTGATCGACTGCAGATCCTCGCGCAGGTCAGCCACCGAACTTCCCGGCTCGGCTGCCAACTGATCGATATTGTCGTTGATGAACGAATCGAACTGCTCTTCAGACCGCCCGATATTTTCGCGGGCAAGCTGCAGACGGGCATCAAGAACCTCACGGGCTGCAAGGACGCCTTCGATCTTGGACTGCATCTGGTCCTGGATATAAGCTTCAGCCACGGCATTGGCCAGTTCTGCAGCCTTTTGAGGTTGTTCCGACCGCGCCTGGACCGAAATCAGATAGGTGAGGCCCCGGCGCTGAACCGAAATCGCTTCCTTGACCCGGTTGAGCACGCTTTGTACTGCAGCATCGCCTTGCGGAAGATCGGCGTCACCCAGGCGCAGAAAGGCCAGAACCTGTTCGCGCAGGCCCAACCGCACACCGAACTCTTCGTCCGACAGCAACCCCTCCCTGTCGATGACATCGAGCAGCACGGTCTCCGACCGCAGAATTTCCACTTCCGAATCCACCCGTGCATTTTCAGAGGATGCGCTGGAAGCCTGCGCGTCGGGATCGATCAGCGCATTGCGCGACGTATCGACCAGAATCAGCGTGGAAGCAGAATAGATCGGCGTGAGGGCAAAAAGCGCAATGCCCGCAATACCGAGACAGACGACGAGCGTGGCCAGAATCAAGCTCAACCGCCGTCGCAGCAGGTTCAGAATGCCCCGGATATCGATTTCTTGATCTTCCATAATCTTTCCAGATTCGCGAGGAGAGGGACGGTGGGGCTAATTGTGCTGGCCCGACCCCGATTGTTCAATGATTATCGGCTCTTGACCAGACCTCAACCGCACTGCCGTCAGCCGGCCCGTGGCATAAGCGCCCGTATCGATGGCGATCCGGCCGGACGTTACAAGCGGGTGTTCGACAATCGTGTGACCGTGCACCACGCAATCATTGGACTGTCTGTCTTGTTCATCCGATTCATGTTCATCCGGTTCATGGCGAAACCAGCGCAGGTCCTGATCGGTTTGATCCTCAGGAGCAATCCCGGGACGCATGCCCGCATGAACCAGCACATAGCCCGGCACCCGGATCATCACGGGCAGGCTCGATAGGAACTGCACATGCTCGCGCGGAATATAGGCCTCGAGCACGGCCCGGTTCGTATCCCAGCTCCGTGCACCGGGGTCGAGCTGGGAAATGCTCACCCCGTATGAGGCCAGCGTCTCGATGCCTCCGAACCGGCACCACCACTCGAGGGCATCGGCACTCTCAAACGCTTCGAGCATCGCCTGCTCGTGATTGCCCGAAAGACAGAACCGGCGAAAGCCCCATCTCGAGGGCCGAATGACGTGGTCGATGACCTGCGCGGAAGACGGTCCGCGATCAACGATATCGCCGATCAGCACCACCCAGACATTCTCGTTGACAGCACCCGCATCGTGGGCGATCCGCTCCTCGAGAGCTTCGAGAAGGTCCAGCCGTCCATGAACGTCGCCGATGACATATAGCGCCTCGGGGAAATGAGGGCTGGTTAGCCGGGCAGCGCCGCGCGGCGTGCTTTCGGGCATGCCGAAAATCCGGGCGAGCAGCTGCCTCATTGCGCTTTCTTCCGCCGCCCGTATTCGGTGATGCTGGCCAGCCCCAGAGCCAGCAAGGCAGCAAAAAACAGAGCGTTGGCCTCCATTTCCAGCGAAAAATCGACAAGAGAATGCAGTGCGGCGGTTACGATGATGCCCAAGGCGGCCAGCGGCAGAACCCAGTCCGTCTTCCGGCGTATGACAAGCTGAATGCAACGGAACGCTATGCCCAGAACCACGAGCAACGGAATGGAGCCGAAGATGAGGCCATATTCCACCCAGAGTGCCAGGTAGGTCGAATGCGTCTTGTTCCAGACAAGGTCCGGACTGACCGGCAAGGCATGATAAAGGGGAAACGCCGCTTCGAAGCTGCCGCCGCCAAATCCAAGAAGCGGCCGGGCGGCGATCATATCGATCACCTGCCGATAGAGCGCCGACCGCACGTCAAAGCTCTGCTCGACACTTCCAAGCCTGTCCAGCGTCCCCGATCCGAAAAGTACTGTCACTGCAATCGCCAGCGCCACACCCAGCAAGATCATGAGGACCGAAAGCCCTGGCAACCGCCGGCCGATCTTGAAAATGAAGCCAATGGTCACCGCGACGCTGCCCGCCAGACCCGCGGCCAGCCCCATGCGCGACTGCGTGGAATAGAGCGTCACTATGAGAAAGGCCAGGCCGACCAAAAGGAACATGATGCTGGCGATCGGGACTTGCCGGCTGTCGGCTGCTTTTTCGACGGCCTGCGCGGTGAGAGCGGTTCCCAGAACCAGTCCGAAAGCCATGAAGGTCGCATAAGAATTGCGGTTGATGAAGGTGCCGGTCGCGGACCCCAGATAAGCAAGCTTTTCAAGGAAAAGCACAGTGTCGCCGAGTTGGGTCAGGGCCACAAGCCCGTAGAGCGCATGTGCCACAATCACCCAGAACAGCGCTGCGGCAATGAATCGTGCGCGTTCGCGATTGGCGCTCACCTGGAGAACAAGGAAGAAGAAAATGCCGAAGGTGAGAAACTGGACAAGGCTGTGGATGGACGATCCCGGCGCTATCGAAAGCGTCTGCGAAGCCACCTGTGTGCCCGGAGCCATGAAAACGGTTCCGATGGGCGCGACCGCCTGAAATACCGCATAAAGGCAAAGCAGGGCCCATAGCCCGGCAAGGACGGGAATATCGGAAAGCGAAATGCGAAAGCTCTCGCGCCGCCAGATCATCAGGAAGCCATAGATGACGCCGACACCCCCGATCAGCGCCGCATTGATGGCCCAGAAGACCGGTCGGTTGGCGCCAAGCGGAACTGGAGCAAGAAACAGAAAGGCGATCAGGCCAATGGCAAGGACGTGATTGAGCCGCGTCTGGCCCTGGCTGCGTCGGTTGCCGCCCGATGTAGCTCTCGTAACCTCAAATCCGGAAACGTCGGTCGTCATCTAGGCTCCCGCCCCCATGCTTCGGGCTTCGGCGCGCACAAGGTTCACAAACCGCTGCTGGATTTCATTGGGAAGCGTCTCAACGACAGCGGTGACGCGCTCGCGAAACCCGGGATTGGCAACATAGCGCGCGGCGATGGATCTGATTCCGCGCCGCGATTGGGCCAGAAGGGCCAGATCAGCGTGATGACCCTCTTCTTCATAGCTATCGAGCTCGCCATAGTGCGTTTCGGCCAGCGCCACACGCCGCTCGGCAAGCCATTGCTCGTTGGGACCGACGGCCTGGGAACGCTCGAGGGCCCGAATTGCCGCCTCGGTTTCCCCCAACGCAAAGCGGGCAAGAGCCTCGACATAATAGCCGTAACTGTGGCTTGGCATCTGTGAAACCGACGTTTCCGCCGTCTCGAGACAGGAGTTTGCCACAGCCGATTTGCGGGCGCTCGGAGCAAGATGGAACGAGAGCCTGGTCATCGCTTCATCGCAGATTTCAAGGGCGACATTGGTTCCGAAGGTCGAGGGCGGAACCGGCGCCGGCTCAAGAGCCAGCCGGTCGAGAATCTCCGAGCGGGGCGCGAACGAGAAATCGAACGGAGCGATTTCGCGCGCAGCAAGATATGCCCCCCACGATCCAAGGATCAGGGCAGAGACAGCCAGCAGCAATCCATTGAAAAAAGACGACATCGAATACGCGCAAAACCCATATTTTCCGACCTTGTGCAGATCGGCGGCGCGGGGTCAAGGTCCAAGAACGCATAGGGTTAAGCCTGATGGAGCATAACTCGCTCTCCCCGTATTTACATCAAATTGTATTCAAACAAGCGACAAGTTTGAAATGGGCGGGTGTCATGATGGTTTCAGCAGAAAGCTTTGGGGGCGCTGCCGGGGGTCATCGATGGGCTCCGTGGGGCTCCCTTTTGTGGAGAACCACCGACCCATGCGTATCACATCCCTTGTGTTCAGTGCCGCCCTGGCGCTCTCTCTTGCCGCCGCTGCGGCGCCCGCCCTCGCTTTGGCCCCCCAGCCCATCGACCGCACCGGTCTCTCCGGCTCGGTCATGCGCATCGCCACATCCTCGGCCACGGCCGCCCCCCTGGGCCTGCAGATCTTCTGCATGACATCGCCCGCCCACTGCGCCTCGGCACCCGCCGCCCAGGTGCAGATGGACACAAATCTCATGAGCGTCCTCAACACGGTCAATCGCTCGGTCAATGCCTCGATCCGCCCCCAAAGGCGCGCCACCCAGGTCTGGACCGTCGGCGCAAGGGTCGGGGACTGCAAGGATTATGCGATGAACAAGCGCGCCCAGCTCATCGCCCGCGGCGTGCCCGCCGGCGCCCTGCGCCTGGCCATCGGCTTTACAGCCCGCGGCGAGGGACATGCCGTGCTCGTGGTCCGCACCGATCAGGGCGACTATGTGCTCGACAACCTCACAAGCCAGATCAAGCCCTTCAGCCAGACAGGACACACGCTCACCGCAATGTCCTCAAACGACCCAAGGCGCTGGAACGCCATTTCCTGAAAACAAAACAAAAAGAAACGGGCGCTATCGCGCGCCGGTCCCGAACAGGACCGTCCTGACGGTCTTGAACAAAATCTGCAGATCCAGGTCGAAAGACAGATATTTGATATAGTAGAGGTCGTAGGCGAGCTTCACACGAGCTTCGTTGATATTGCTCGTGTAACCGCTATTGACCTGAGCCCATCCCGTCACCCCTGGAAGAACCAACGTGCGATAGTTCCATTGAGGTATATCCCCACGATACCATTTTACGAGATCCATCGCCTCGGGGCGTGGCCCGATGAGACTCATGTCTCCGACGAGGATGTTGTAGAGTTGGGGCAGCTCGTCAAGCCTAGCCCTACGAATGATATTGCAACCTGGAATAATACGCTTGTCGCCGTTTCCGGTGGCTCCGCCGCCCGTGCCTTTATACATCGTGCGGAACTTGTATATTCGAAAAACGCGATCACCGAAGCCGTGACGATGTTGAACAAACAGAACCGGCCCGCCGTCGCGCGCAAAAATATAGCCGGCGGTCAGTCCGGCCAGAAGTAGCGTTGCCGGAAGCGTGATCAAAACCGCGGCGATATCAAAGGTCCGTTTGACGCGGGCGTAAAGAATCTGACTCAGGCTGTACGACAAATGGGACAGATCGAACGATTCAACATCCACGCGTCCCATACGAATTTCGATGAATGTCGTCCATGGCATGATTTCGACGCCCGAAAGATAGCAGCGCGCCAGGAGGTTGGACCATTCGGATGTATGATGCTGCTCGGGATCGATGAGGACCATATCGAACTGAGAAAGATCGACCGTCGAATCACCGATGAGCGTGACGCCCTGTCCGAGCATTTCGACGACCCCGCGCGCACCGCCGAAGTCCACCAGGCCGACGTGATCGCTTATCGAGCGATGAAAGCGGATATTGGAAAAAGCCATAGCCAGCATGGCTACCGGCAAGGTGGCGAGAAGACCCGAATAGCTCAGCGGAAGCCGCATCGCGGAGAGCAGGGTAACTGCGAAGCTGAAGAAGATCAGAACGACCGCAATGGCAGCTGAAATCGGCGCGCGATTTCGACGAAAAGCGCTTAAGGTAAAAGCACTTAGTACCGGAACCAGGCTGAGAGCGGCGATGACGGTGAGGCCACTCTTCCAGTCGGTCCGGCCCGTCCGGGTGTAGATGAAAAAATACACAAGGGACTGTATGACGATGGTGAAAAGTATGGGAACGAGAAAAGTGCGGGCATCGCGCAGGTAGCGCATACGCCGTTTTCTGACGCCGAGCCTCGTGAGGTGGGAAAGGTCCCGGATTTCCGGTCGTTTTCGGGGCCTTGTTCGGGACGAACGCGCTTTTTTTTGTTCGGCCATGCCTTGATTTGCTCCGCAGGGTCGCTGCCCGGTCTGTCGTCCCGGCCCGGGTGTCGCCGATGGATGGCAAAAAGTCAACGCCACCCGACAAGTGCCTTTAAACAAAGACAAATTTGAGTACGCTTGCGGCGCAAATACGGTGCACGCCAATTGCAAACATTGGCGCTAAAATGTATGGACTTGAGTACATTTAGCCCGCAGTTGCGAAAAAATTGCAACTTTGTTTTGACAGGCTGTCAAAACCCACCGTTTCGATGAGCAAGCGGCATTTTTGCAGACGGTCGATCAACCCCGCCCCGAACGCAAGGCGGCAAAGGCGTTGGCGATCGGGCTCAACGGGCGGCCTTTCGGTCTGGCTGGTCGGCGTAATGATCACGATACCACGCAACGAACCGCGCCACGCCCTCGCGCACCGGAGTGGAGGGCCGATAGCCGGTCGCCCGGGTCAAAAGGGTAGTGTCCGAATAGGTATCGGGCACATCGCCGGGCTGCAGGGGCAAAAAATTGCGGATGGCCCTTTTGCCGAGCGCCTCTTCAAGCGCATCGATATAGTCGGCGAGCTTGACCGGTTCGGAATTGCCGATGTTGAAAATGCGGAATGGTGCATTGGAACCGGCCGGATCGGGCGCTGCGGCATCCCAATCGGGGTCGGGGGTGGCGGGGGTGTCCGACGCGCGGATCACCCCTTCGACAATATCGTCGATATAGGTGAAATCGCGGCTGTGATTGCCGTTATTGAACACATCGATCGGCTCGCCGGCCAGAATCGCCCGGGTGAATTTGAACAGCGCCATATCGGGCCGGCCCCAGGGGCCGTAAACGGTAAAAAACCGCAAGCCGGTGGTCGGCAGGGCAAACAGGTGTGAATAGGAATGGGCCATCAGCTCGTTCGCGCGCTTGGTTGCGGCGTAGAACTGGAGGGGATGATCGGCGCCATCATGTTCGGAAAACGGCATTTTGGTGTTTGCCCCGTAAACCGAAGAGGTCGAGGCGTAGGTCAGGTGACCGGCCCCATTGTGCCGGCAGGCTTCGAGGATATTGGTAAACCCCAAGAGGTTGGACGCAACATAGGAGCGGGGATCCTCGAGGCTGTAGCGGACACCAGCCTGGGCGGCGAGATGGATCACCCGGTCGAACCCGTGATCTCCAAAGGCGGCATCGACGGCGCCTTGATCGGCAAGATCGGCGCGGATGAAGCGGTAATCGGCGCCCTGGGTGGCGCCAAGCTCGTCGAGCCGGGCCAGCCGGGCTTCCTTGAGCGCGGGATCGTAATAGTCATTGAGATTGTCAAACCCGACGACGCTGTCTCCCCGCTCGATAAGACGGCGGGCGACGTGATAGCCGATAAAGCCGGCGCTGCCGGTGACGAGAATTTTCACGACACGTTCTCGACGGCCTGGAGTTGCGGATAGGCCGGGGCGCGCCCCACGCTGACATAGGTCCAGCCGTCGCGGCTGAGCCTGTCGGGCGCATAGATGTTGCGGCCGTCGAAAATCAGTTTCGCGGCCAGCCGGTCGGCCATCTCGTCGAAATCGGGAGCCCGGAACTGTTGCCATTCGGTGCAGATGGCCAGGGCGTCGGCGCCTTCGAGCGCTGCGTATTTGTCCGGGGCGAGCATAAGATCGTCACGCGCGCCGTAGATGCGTGCGGTCTCGTCCATGGCCACCGGATCGTAGGCGACCACGGTTGCGCCCGCGGCCCAGAGCGCTTCGATCAGAACACGGGAGGGCGCTTCGCGCATATCGTCGGTATTGGGTTTGAACGCCAGCCCCCAGACCGCTATCCGCTTGCCCTTAAGGCCTTGGGCGCCGCCGAAATGGTTGGCCATCTTTTCAAACAATGTGGTCTTCTGGCGGGTGTTGACGGCCTCGACGGCCCCGATCAGCGGCGCGTCATAGCCGATATCGCGCGCCGTGCGGCCCAGCGCCTGCACATCCTTGGGAAAACACGAGCCGCCATAACCGAGCCCGGGATAGATGAAGTGATATCCGATGCGCGGATCGGCCCCGATGCCCCGGCGCACCTCTTCGATATCGGCCCCCAGCCGTTCGGCGAGATTGGCGATTTCGTTGATGAAGCTGATCTTGGTCGCCAGCATGGCATTGGCGGCATATTTGGTCAGTTCGGCCGAACGGACATCCATATAGATCGTCCGGTCGTGATTGCGGTTGAAGGGTTCGTAAATCTCCTTCATCACCTCGCGCGCATGATCGGTGGCCGTTCCCACGATGATGCGGTCGGGCTTTAGAAAATCGTTGACCGCCGCGCCTTCCTTTAAAAACTCGGGATTGGAGACCACGTCGAATTCCAGGGCCGAATTGCGGTCCGAAAGAACCTGCGCCAGCCTTGCGCGGACCTTGTCGCTGGTGCCGACCGGCACTGTGGATTTGACCACCACGATCTTGCGCCTGGCCATGGCTTTGCCGATGGTTTCGGCGACAGCCAGGACATATTGCAGATCGGCCGCGCCGCTCTCGTCGGGCGGCGTGCCCACAGCAACGAACTGCACCTGGCCATGCGCCACGGCCCGTGCGGTATCGGTTGTAAATTCGAGCGTGCCGGCCGCGACATTGCGGTGCACGACCTCGTCCAGCCCCGGCTCATGGATCGGAATTTCCCCCGCCCTGAGCCGCGCGATCTTTTTGGCATCCACGTCGACGCAAATCACCTGATGACCCACATCGGCCAGGCAGGCTCCGGTGACAAGACCGACATAGCCGGTTCCAAAGATCGTAAGACGCATGGATATCTCTCGTGATGCGTGAGCGATGCCCTTACGGCATTGGCTCGCCAGGTGCAATCCAGGATGCCCGTATCGCCCGCAAGTGTGACGCAACTGTGCCCGGGACGCACCGGTCTGGAATCGTATCAGGCGATGGCAAGGCGTCCATGACAGTGTGAAACAGCCAATGGATCATATCATCAGCAATGACGGTGATGCCTTTGCGCCTTGCCGTGGCGATGGCGGTTTCGTACAACTGCGGCGATTCCAAGCGAGAACCAATTGCGATGACCGACAGCGAAACGACGCCGACCGACGAAATCAGCCTGCTCGACATTGCCGTGGTCATTGCCGAAAACTGGTTGGTTCTGGTTATCGCCCCTTTGCTGGCCGGGCTGATCGCCTACGGCATTCTTTCGGCCACCACCCCTCGCATTTACGATTCCGAAGCCCTTGTGCAAATGAACTCCACGGACGCGGCACTTTTGCGGTCCGCCCGTGTTCTCAACCCCGCAATTTTGAACAGCAGCTATCTCGATGGTTATGCCGGCTCCCTCTCCCGCGCCCGGCAGCAATTGGTCGATAACGTCCTCGAGATCAGCGCCGAAGCCGATACCGGCCTTTACAGGATCCGCGTAAGCTATGAATCGCCCGGAGAAGCGCAGGATCTTTTGCGGCGCATCATCAATTCGCTGATCGCGAACTCGACCCCGACCGCTACGGAAGCCGAACTGCTCGATATTCGTCTCCAGCAGGCAAGGGCCGCCATCGTTCAGCTCGAAGAAAGCCTGGGCCGGCTCAACCGGCTGGCCGACGAACTGGAAAACGGGACGGCGGCGAACAGCACCACGCTGGGCGAACTGGGCCAGAGCATCGTTACATTGGTGGACAATATCGAACGCCGTTACTCTCAGGTTTTTCAACTCGAAGAAGCGCTGCAGGGCTCGATCTCGCCCCAGGACGTGGTTCAAGACCCCACCCTGCCCGACAGTCCGCGTTCGCGGGGCCTGCTCATGCGCGTGATCCTGGTCATTCTGGGCGTGGGCTTTGTGACACTGATCGCCGTCTTTATCCGCGAAGGGCTGCGCGCAGCGGGCCGCAATGCCGGGCAGGCCGACAAGATCAATCGCATTCGCCGCGCATTCTGGCTCAAGCCCGTTGCGGACCGCTAGAGCGTGTCCAGCAAAAGCATGCCCTCGACGCGATCGGGGATGGAAACGGTTTTGCGGTTCGGACACGCGATAAAACAAAGGCTTAGAGCCAAGGATTTGATTCAATCAAATCCTGAACGGCTCTAGCTGTGAGCCTGTCATGTCGCGCTTCCGGATCGGATACAGGGGCGGCGACCGGTCTATCCGATCTCGATCGCGCACCAATGATGATAGGGCGCTTGCGGCGTCACCACCGATGAGGGGAAGTGCGGGTTGTTGATGGCATCGGGGAAATTCTGATCCTCGAGGCAAAGCCCGCCAAACGCCGTGTAGTGTGCGCCATCGAGACCCGGCACGGGAACCTCGAGCTTCCAGCCATTATAGACCTGCATGCCCGGCTGGTCCGTATAGAGCCTGAGCGTCAGCGAACCGTCGGGTGCCTCGGCAATCGCTGCGGGCTCGGCCCGGTCGCGGCCCGTATCGAGAACCAGAGTATAATCGATCTCCTGACCCTCCCCGTCCGTCTTGCGCAGGGTACGCGGCCGGCGGAAATCGAGATCGGTGCCGTGGGTGGGCAGGATGGCCCCGGTGGGGATCTGGCCGGCGCCGAGTTCGACAAAGGCCCCTGCCGGCACCGAAAGCCGGTGGTCGAGCACATCGCCCTGCCCCATCAGGTTGAAATAATTGTGCTGAACGATATTGACCGGGGTCGGCTTGTCGGTTTCGGCGGCAAAATCGATCTCCAGCCGGTTGCCGGTGAGCGTATAGGTCACGGCGATTTCAAGATTGCCCGGATAGCCCATGGCGCCGTCGGGACTGAACAGCGTCAGCCTGACGCGATTTTCGCTCTCTTCGGCGATCTGCCAGATCTGCCGCGCAATCCCCTCGGGACCGCCATGAAGCTGGTTTGGCCCCTCATTGGCCGGCAGATCGTAAACTGCCCCGTTGAGCGTGAACCGGGCATTCCCGATCCGGTTGGCAACGCGACCGGCAATGGCCCCGAAATAGGGGCTGTGGTCATAATAGAGCGCAATATCGTCAAAGCCCATGACCACGGGCCGCATGGTTGAGCCGACCGGCACCCGCCAATCGCGGATCAGCGCCCCATAGGTGAGAATGGAAATCCGAACGCCGGTTTGAGAGGTGAGAACCACCTCATGGACTGTCTGTCCGTCGATCGACCCCGCCACGCTTGCCATTGTTCACTCCCTGAATGTGCTGCGTAGCTTTAACCGCGCCGTCATCGGCATGCCACACCAATCAATGGAAATCGCGCGATTTGGGCACGACGCGCCTGTTGCGCGGGTGGCCGTGCAACCGTTGCGGTACGGGATGGGTCGCCTCGTCTGCCCGCGTCAATTGCGGGTTGGCACGGTGAGACGTCGCCAGGCCATCGAGCAGATCGGACCGGTCATAAACCGCGCTGGCGATCACATGGATCACGCCCTCCTTGCTCTTTTGCACCTGCCCTTCGATCACCGCGAGGCGTGACGCCATGATCTCGCGCCGGTAGTTTTCGAACCGGGACGCCCACATCAGCCCATTGGCAATTCCGGTTTCATCCTCAATGGTCATAAAGATCGCATTGCCCTTGCCCGGTCTTTGCCGCACCAGAACGATGCCGGCGACCTTGACCATCTTGCCGTCACGCACCTTGTCGAGCCCGCTGCAACTGAGCACGCCTTCGGCCGCGAACCGATCGCGCAGAAACACCATGGGATGGGCCTTGAGCGAGAGCCGGGCGGTCTGGTAATCGGCGATCACATGTTCGGGCAGCGCCATCTCGGGCAGACCCATATCGTCTTCGTCCCCAAGCTCCCGGCCTTCGGCAGCGGCAAAAAGAGGCAGCGGATCGTCCTGGGGCAGGCGTCTGATGCGCCAGGCGGCCTCGCGCCGATCAAGCCCCATGGTGCCCATGGCGTCGGCATCGGCAAGAAGGGTCAGCGCCCGCACCGGCACGCCCGCGCGCTGCCAGAGATCCTCGATCGACCCGTATGTTTTCTCCCGCCGCGCCACCAGCTTTTCGCTCCAGTCTTTCTTGAAGCCGTCGATCTGACGAAACCCGATGCGCAGGGCGCAATAGGGGTCCGGCGCCTCTTCGAGCACATTGTCATGGGTGCTGCAATTGGCATCGACCGGCCGCACCTCCACCCCGTGCTCGCGCGCATCGCGCACGATCTGGGCCGGGGCATAAAACCCCATGGGCTGAGAATTGAGCAGCGCGCAGGCAAAGACATCGGGGTAGTATTTCTTGATCCAGGCCGAAACGTAAACGAGCTTGGCAAAGCTGGCCGCGTGGCTTTCGGGAAAGCCGTAATCGCCGAACCCCTTGATCTGGTTGAAACATCTCTGGGCGAATTCGGGCTTGTAGCCGCGCGCGATCATGCGCGTCACCATCATGGTTTCAAATCGGCCGATCGTGCCGTTGTGACGGAACGTGGCCATGGCCTTGCGCAACCCGTTGGCCTCGGTGTCGGTGAACTCCGCCCCCACCATGGCGATCTGCATCGCCTGCTCCTGAAACAGGGGAACGCCCTTGGTTCTTTCGAGCACCCTGCGCAACTCGTCCTTGTCGTGGGGCGGACCGGGCTCGGGATAGACCACCTCCTCTTCCCCGTTTCTTCGCCGCAGATAGGGATGGACCATATCGCCCTGGATCGGGCCGGGGCGCACGATGGCCACCTGGATGACGAGGTCGTAGAATTCTTTGGGCTTGAGCCGCGGCAGCATGTTGATCTGCGCCCGGCTTTCGACCTGGAACACGCCGATGGAATCGCCTTTCTGCAGCATCTTAAAGACGCCGGCGACTTCCGGGTCATCGAGACGGGCGGCACTGACGTCGGCGAGTTCGACTTTCCTTTTGTGGTGGGTTTCGATCAGGTCGAACGCCTTGCGGATGCAGGTGAGCATGCCAAGGCCCAGAACGTCGACCTTGAGCATCCCCACCCTGTCGATATCGTCCTTGTCCCATTCGATGAACGTTCGATCCTCCATCGCGGCATTGGCGATGGGCACATATTCATCGAGCCGGTTCTGGGTGAGAACGAACCCGCCCACATGCTGGGAAAGATGGCGCGGAAAACCCAATAGCCGTGTCGCCAATTTTATCGCGCGCAAAATGTTGGGATTGTCCGGATCGAGCCCGGCCTGCGCTATATGCTTTTGTGGCAGCCCTTCCCCGCTCCAGCTCCCCCAGACCGTCGAGGCGATCCGCGAGGTGATGTCCTCGGTCAGCCCCAGGGCCTTGCCCACCTCACGGATGGCCGAGCGCGGGCGATAGCTGATGACCGTCGCCGCGATGCCCGCCCGATGGCGGCCATAGGTCTCATAGATATGCTGGATGATCTCCTCGCGCCGCTCATGCTCGAAATCGACGTCGATATCGGGCGGTTCGCCCCGATCCCGCGACAGGAAGCGCGCAAACAGCAATTGATGCTCATTGGGGTCCACCGCCGTGATCCCCAAGACAAAGCACACCGCGGAATTGGCCGCCGATCCGCGCCCCTGGCACAAGATCCTCTTGTCCTGGGCGACGCGCACAATGTCGTAGATGGTCAGGAAATAGGTGGCGTATTGAAGTTCCGCGATCAGCGCCAGCTCGCTCTGGATCTGGGCCCTGACCTTTGCGGGTATGCCCTGGGGATAGCGCGCCCCCGCCCGCCGCCAGGTGAGCTCTTCGAGATAGTCCTGCGGCTCGTAGCCCGGCGGCACGGGCTCTTGCGGATAGCGATAGCGCAGCTGGTCGAGGGAAAAATCGATGGTCTGCAAAAGCCGCCCGGTTTCGGCGATCGCCTCGGGAAAATTGCGGAACAACCGCACCATTTCACCCGGCGTCTTGAGATGCCTCTCGGCATTGGCCTCCAGCTTCGTGCCGGCGGTCTCGATGGTCACACCCTCGCGGATACAGGTGAGGATATCCTGCAAATCGCGCTGGGCGGCACAGTGATAAAGCACATCATTGGTGGCGATCAGCGGCACCCCATGAGCCCGGGCCAGACTTTCAAGATGGTGGAGACGGCGCAGATCATTGCTTTTATGTCCCATGCTCGCCCCCAGCCATAAGGTTGCCGAAACCCGCGAGAGTTCCTTGAGAGCCCTGTCCAGCCCCGCCTCCCGCTCATCGGGCATCACGATCAGGCTCAGCCCCGACGCGGCGAAAACCAGATCGGGAAGGGTGAGGATGCACTCGCCCTTTTTCGCCTTGCGGTTGCCGCGCGTCAAAAGCCGGCACAGCTTGCCCCACCCTTCCAGATCCTGGGGGTAGGCGATGATGTCGGGGGTACCATCGGTAAAGACCAGCCGGGCGCCGACAGCGAGCTTGAACTCTTTGGCCCGGGCCTGAAGATCCTCGAGCGTAAACGGCAGGTCGCGTTCGGGATGCCGGTCCACCAGCACATATTCCCCCGGCCCCGACCCCTCGCGCAGCCTTTCGACGGGCTTTATCCCCTTGCGCAGATCTTCGAGCGCTCCAAAGGCGCGCACCACCCCGGCCACCGAATTGCGGTCGGCGATGCCGATGCCCTGATGGCCCAGCAAAAGCGCCGTCAGGACCATGTCCTGAGCGTGCGACGCCCCGCGCAGGAAGGAAAAATTGGTCGCTGTTGCCAGTTCCGCATAAAAGCTCATGGGAACACCCCGTGCAGATACCAGCGTACCGGCTCGGTGCCGATGCCGTAAAACCCGTACCGGAACACCCAGAAGCGCCGGCCCTTTTCGTCCTCGATGCGGAAATAATCGCGCGCCCGCGTATCGCTGGTCTTGCGCCACCATTCGGGCGCTATGCGTTCGGGACCTTCGGCCGCAACGATATCGAACCAGGCCCGCCGCCACGAAAACCTGCGTGGTGGCCCATGGGGAACTTCGGCGATCACCTCGATGAGGGGGGGCGGGTAAAAGAGAAACAGGGGCCGGGCCGGAACCCCGAACGGGCCCGCCTTCCGCCATGTCCCGACCGGGGTTTCATCCGATATGGCCGGGATGGCGCGCGCCGCGCGCTCGGGCAAATGGCTGTCATCGGCAACAAAGCGCTGCACGGCGCCCGCGCCGAAACGCGCACTCAGCCGGTCGAGCAGATCGCGCACTTCGACTAAAGCCATGGCCCTGCCGTCGAGCCCGCCCTGTATTGCGTCCATATCGTCGCCCGCCAGCACCGAAAGCCGGATCATGTCGAACCCGAAACCCGGATCGATGGGATCGACAAGGGCTTCCAGCCGCATTTCCAAAAGCCGCGTGAGCGCCCCTGCCTCCTTGAGCGGCTGTCCCGAGAGCAATTCGATGCGGGTGACCTTGCCGTCAGCGCGAAAGAACGCGGCCTCGAAACACCGCCCGCCCTGTCCGTGACGATCAAGACTCTTGCAAAGGTCTTGCGACAGCGTGGCGAGAGCGGCGACGATATCGTCCATGAGCCCGATGGGATCGGCAAAGCGCTGCTCGGCCACAAAGTCCGGCAGGGGACGGCGCGGGGTGATCGGCCGGTCGATCTCGCCAAGCAGTTGAGCCAGAGCCGCCGTCATTGCATCCCCGAACCGCGCCGCGAGCGGCTTTCTGGGACGGGCGGCAAGATCGCCGATCGCGGTGAGCCCCGCCCGGCGCAGGCCCATTGTGGTTTTCTCCCCGGCTTCGAGCGCCTCGACCGGCAGCCCGGCCAGAGCGTGCGCTTCGCCCCCGGGCTCAACGATCCCGCCCCTGCCGAACCGGGCCAGGGCCCGTGCCGCGCGCGCCGTTCCGGCCACGCCGATGCGGGTTGCAAAGCCCTGGGCTTTCAGACGGGCTTCCATATCGGCCACCAGCCCCGCCTCCCCGCCGAACAGATGGGGCACCCCCGTAATGTCGCACACGATCCCGTCGGGCGGCTCGGTGGCGATAAGCGGGCTGTAGCGATCGCACCAATCGGCCAACCGTTCCAAAAGCTCGGCATCGGCGGTCTCGTCGTGTTCGACAACTTCGAGCTGGGGCACCCGCGCCTTTGCGTCGGCAAAGGCGAGGCCGGGCCTCAAACCCTGCCGGCGGGCACTGGCGTCGGCCCCCACAAGGGCGAGAATATTACCCCTGCGGGCAACGACGACCAGAGGATGCTCACCCTGCTTCCGCCCATCCTTGCTGGCCAGGCGCATCAATCGGTCGGTCACGATGAGGGGCAGCCACAGCGCCAGATAGCGCCTGGGCTTGTGCAAATCCAAGGGTTTCATGGTTCCATTCCAGATTCCAGCTCCAGCCGGACGGTCCGCTCTTCTGGCGCAGCAGGCTGGCACAAAGCGTACCCCGCCCCGGCATGCCGAGAGGATCGGAGGACGGGGCAGCCTGGACCTGCCAACGCGTTGCCGCAGCGCTCGGCTCGGGTGCGCTCATCACCCGCAAAACAAGCCCGGTGACCCCGCTTTCCTGCGCGGCCAGCGACAGCCTGCGGCTGGCGGTGAGATCGAGATGTTTCGAAGCGCCCCAGCTTTCGAAAATCACCGCCCCCAGTCCCGGACACCGCAAGGCTTCAAGGCTGGCCCGCAAGCCATCGGCAACATCGTTCACATGCACGACGAACAGCTTGTCGCCCGTCACGCCCATTTCGGCGAACCCCTGGGCATAGAGCGCGCCCGCCTCCATCTCGCTGCGCCTGTGCCGAATCCAGATAAGCGGCGCCTGGGACGCAGCCCGCAGGCTGAGCCCGGTCACAAATCCTGCAGCCGCCGCAATATCGAACGTCTGGGCAGGGTAGATTTCATGCACGGTGCCCCGCGCCATCCCTCCCCCCAAGGCGGCATCGACCGGGCCGGCGCCCAGAGTGAAGACGCCATGCCGCCCGGTCTCGCCAAAAGGTTCGAGACTGGCCAGAGCCTGCCGCAGCACACCGATCTGGCGGGCTTTGTTCATGGCTCAATGTTCCTATTTTGTTCTATTTGGACTCAGATCGAACCAAGAGTCAATCGGGTCCGTGCACCGGCCTCATTTGAGGAAAACGGCACTGTCCCTGTAGCGGGCCGATTTTTCGACATAGGCTCTGGCCCCCTGGGAAAGCCGCCCGACTTCCTCCTCGGTTAGCGCCCGCGCCACGCGCCCGGGAACGCCAAGGACCATCGATCCATCGGGGATGTCCATGCCTTCGGGGATCAGGGCCTTGGCCCCGATCAGGCAGTTACGTCCGATTTTTGCCCCGTTGAGCACCGTCGCCCCCATCCCGATCAGGCTGTGATCGCCGATGGTGCAGCCATGCAGGCACGCCAGATGGCCGATCGTGCAGCCCTCCCCGATGGTCAGTGGATAGCCCATATCGGTGTGCAGCACCGCATTGTCCTGCACATTGGAATTTCGGCCCACCACGATCCATTCATTGTCGCCCCGCAGCACCGCTCCGAACCACACGCTTGCCCCCTGATCGAGCCGCACCTTGCCGATCAGCATCGCCGAGGGCGCCACATAGCCCGCATCCCGCGCGATCTCGGGCGCCTGCCCTTCAAATCCGATAAGACTCATGCCCGCTCCCTTTCCCGATACCCCATGCTAGAGCTTGAGGCGGGGCCGGTCGACCATGTTCAGCCGCAGCGCAGTGGTCGCGTATCACGCTCCCCCCTGCACCTTCCCCTGCCCCTCGCTTCCCCGGCGAACGCCGGGGCCCATGTGCCTGTCCGCATACTTCAGAGCATGGGCAGAGCTGCTGGGTCCCGGATCGGGTCCGGGACAGCGATGGGGAGGGGTGAAGCGTACGAAACCTTTTCGCCAACGCATACCCCACCCCCTTCGCGTCATCCTCGAGTCGCCCCTCTCGGCTCCATCCCCACCACCAACCCCACTCCCATCGTCATCCCCGGGTCAAGCCCGAGGATGACGCGCTGGGGGGTGGGGCAAACGGTGGGGATGGAGTCGAGAAGGGGGTCGAAACCGAGGATGACCGGGGGGAGGTGGATGCGCAGGCGGTGCGTGACAATGGCACGGTTCCCGCCACCATCGCCGTGATGGGCGGCAAGTGCCATGTGGGTGTGGCCGGCGCTAAAAATTCCAGAGTGAGAAACGATTCAGCTAAGCTCAATGAAAGGCTCCGGTGGAGCCTTTCAAGTGCCGACAGCCCAAAGCGCTATACGCGACGGCAGCGCGATGATTGCTTCATACAAAAAATAAAATTGTGCGGAGCGTTCATCGCCCCATGCCGTTCATCCCCACACCGGCGCTCATTGAGTGGTCGGTCGCCACGTCATACGTATAATCCGCCCGGCGAGAGGATAACGAACGGAAAGACCGCCATGGCCCAGGTGCTCGATCGCAATCTGCACATCAAACGCATCGATACTTATGTCGATCCCACGCTCCCCCGCGAGCGGGCCATCATCACCCATGGCCACGCCGACCACGCCCGATCGGGCCATGGCAAGGTGCTGGCGACGCCCGATACGATCGCGATCATGAAAACCCGCTATGGCGCCGATTGCGCGGGGAGTTTCCAGGCGGCGTCGTTCGGGGAAAAAGTCCGGATCGACGATGTGACGATAACGCTTTATCCGGCGGGCCATATTCTGGGTTCGGCGCAGGTCTTGATCGAGCAGGATGGGCAAAGGGTGGTGGTGACGGGCGATTACAAGCGCCTGCCCGAAAAGACCGCCCAGCCCTTTGAACTGGTCGCTTGCGATCTTCTGGTCACCGAAGCGACCTTCGGGCTCCCGGTTTTCCAGCACCCGCACCCAACCGAGGAAATCGCCAGGCTTTTCAAATCGCTCGCCGCCCATCCCGAGCGCGCCCATGTGATCGGCGCCTATGCCCTGGGCAAAGCGCAACGGGTCATCGCCCTGTTGCGCGATGGCGGCTATGACGCCCCGATCTACCTCCATGGCGCCATGCAACGCCTGTGCGATCTCTATGTCGAACGCGGCATCGCGCTGGGCGACCTCCGCCACGCCACCGACGCGACAAAAGACGATCTGGCCGGCGCGATCGTCATCGCCCCGCCCTCCGCGCTCAAGGACCGCTGGAGCCGAAGGTTGCCCGATCCGGTGCTCGCCATGGCCTCGGGCTGGATGAGCGTCAAGCAGCGCGCCCGCCAGCGCGGCATCGAATTGCCCCTGGTCATTTCCGACCATGTCGACTGGCCCGAATTGACCCGGACGGTCACCGACACCGGAGCCCAGACCATCTGGGTCACCCATGGCCGCGAGGACGCGCTGGTCTATTGGTCCCGCCAGCAGGGGCTTGCCGCCGAACCGCTCAACATCGTGGGCTATGAAGACGAGGAGCAAGAGCAATGAAACGCTTTGCGACGCTCCTCGAAACCCTGGCCCTCACCCCTTCGCGCAACCGCAAGATCGAAGCGCTGGCCGCCTATTTCCGCGATACGCCCGATCCCGACCGCGGTTATGCGCTGGCGGTTCTGACCGGCGCGCTCAGCTTTACCCACGTCAAACCCGCCCGCCTCAAGGAGGTGGTTCTGGCCGAAGTCGACCCGCATCTTTTTGCGCTGAGCTATGATTATATCGGCGATCTGGGCGAAACCATCGCGCTGATCTGGCCCCACAAGGGCGGCACGCGGCAATTGCCCTCGCTCTCCGAGCTCGTCGAGCTCTTAAACACCACCCCCAAATCCGAACTGGCGCTGCTGATCGCCGAACTTTTGACCAGCGCGCAGATCAACGAGCGCTGGGCGCTGGTCAAACTGGCCACCGGAGGCCTGCGTATCGGGGTGTCCGAGCGCCTCGCCAAGACCGCCCTGGCCGAAATGAGTGGCACCGATCTAAAGGACATCGAGGAAATTTGGCACGGCATCAAGATGCCCTATGGCGATCTTTTCGCCTGGCTCGAAGGCCGAAAACCCAAACCCGAGATCGACCACACCGCCCGCTTCCACCCCCTGATGCTCTCCAACCCCATCGACGAGGAGAAAGATTTTTCCAACCTCGACCCCGCCGATTTCGTCGCCGAATGGAAATGGGATGGCATAAGGGTGCAACTGATCCTCGGCGAGGGCCCGGCCTCGCTGTTTTCCCGCACCGGCGAGGACATCGCGCCGGCCTTTCCCGACCTTGTCGAAAACGTCTTCGGGCATGGCGTGCTCGATGGCGAATTGCTGGTGGGCAATGATTTCGAGCCTGCCCCCTTCAACGCGCTCCAGCAGCGCCTCAACCGCAAATCGGCCACCGAAAAGCTGATCGGCGAACACCCAGCCTTTGTCCGGGTTTATGACATGCTGTTCGATGGCGACGAGGATATTCGCGCCCTGCCCTGGATCGACCGCCGCGCCCGGCTCCAGAGCTTCTTTGCCGACCAGACCCAGTCCCGGCTCGATCTCTCGCAACTGCTCCCCTTTTCCGATTGGGACCAATTGGGCACCATCCGCCGCCAGGGCGCCGATGAAAACGGCCATGAAGGGGTGATGATCAAGCTCAAATCCGCCCCTTACGTGCCCGGCCGGCCCAAGGGCAACTGGTTCAAATGGAAGCGCGATCCCAATCTTTTGGACGCCGTGCTCATGTACGCCCAGCGCGGCCACGGCAAACGCTCCTCTTTTTATTCAGATTTCACCTTCGGCGCCTGGCGCGGCAACGAGTTGGTGCCCATCGGCAAGGCCTATTTCGGCTTCACCGACGCCGAGCTCAAGGAACTCGACAAATGGGTCCGCGCCCACACCATCGCGAGTTTCGGTCCGGTGCGTGAGGTGGAAAAATCCCTGGTTTTCGAAGTCGCCTTCGACAGCGCGCAAGCCTCCACCCGCCACAAATCCGGCGTCGCCCTGCGCTTCCCCCGCATCAACCGCATCCGCTGGGACAAGCCGGCAGCCGAGGCCGCACATGTGGGGGAGGTCGAAGCCCTGATCCCGGCGACATGACCATCGCATGGCCGATAATGCACGGCTCTGCCGGCGGCGAATAAACACCGCCGGCAGGAACAGATGATGGGCGATCCGATCACTCTTGGGTGGGCGGCACCAGCCCTTCGACATTGCCGAAGGTCGCGCCATCGGCCTTGATCGCGCCGACGAGATGGCCGGCGGGACGTCCATCACGCAAGGGGTTGGTGATGACGGTGACCGTATCGCCGGGCTGCCAATAGACCGGCGTGATGCCCTGGCGTCGCAGCCGCGAGGGATCGTCTGTTTCGAAACCCCAGGCGGTGACCTCCCCGTCGTCACCGGTCACTTCGATGTAGAGCCAAAGCCGGAGACGCCGTGAGCGCCGTCCCCATCATCAAAACGGCAAACGCGCCGAGCTTTTTCATTGATATTCCTCCCTGGTGGTCCATAGCGACCTCACCCCGCTCCCATTGGCGGTTGAATGCCATGCAATACTTGGATCTATTGGGCATCCGGTCCTGCAAAAAACTCGCATGCGCGGCACAGTTTTTCGCAAGGAACAAGGGCCGCCACGCACATACGGCAAACCCCGCCGCAGACCGGCGGGGTTTTCGGTTTCCGGAGCGATGACTGGAGCATTTCAGCGCTTCTTGGAATCGCTTCAATTGCTCTAGGTCTTCGTTAGGCCGCGCTTCCGAACCGAATAAGCAGCATCCACCTATTCCGGAAGCGCGCTAGCGGCCAAGAACGGCCATCAAGATCCGTCTCAGCTCCGCTGTCGGGTCCGCAGGCAAGTTCGTGCTCCGCCATGCGATAAAATGGTCGGGCCGGACAAGCACCACCCCATGGTCCTCGACCTCCCGGGCCCGCGCCCAATCACCGTAATTGTCCTCGTAGTCCTGGTCGGGCCCGATCGAAACGGCATGGATTTCAATGCCCAACTCCCCGGCAAGCGTTCGTGCGCTCTCTATCCAGGGCGCTCCCCCGATGCCGGTTAGAATGGTGAACCGACCATGCCCGGTAGCGTCGAGCGTCGAGAAGTCCCTGCCGTCCTTTTCGATCCAGGCATGGGGCAGCCGGGCGCCAGGGAAGGCCGATTGCTGGTAAACCAGTTCAGGATCGTCGGTAAAATCGGGACGCACGGCGCCATCGGTGATTATCGCTGAAGAATCGTAGCGCTGGTTCATCTCGACCCCATGGGCGTCGAACTCATAGCGCTTGAAGGCGATGGCGTCGCGCAACGCCTTGCGCCGCTCCCGGCCTTCTTGTGTATTTTCCTTACGCGACTCCATATTGGCGATCATGGCCTCGGGGTCGTTGGTGTCGAGAAGGCCCAGGGATTTAAAGATCGGAGCGGTTTCGCCGATCGACTTGTTGGCCCTGTTGACGATCTGCTTGCCGATCGGCGCACGCTCGGCGGTGTAGCTGTCGAGCAGCGCAGGGGTTGCCGCGCCCTTGAGGACCATCGCCAGTTTCCAGGCCAGATTGAACGCATCCTGGATCGAGGTGTTCGAACCCAGTCCGTTCGAAGGGGGGTGGCGATGAACGGCATCGCCCATGCAGAACACGCGGCCGCTGGAATATTTGCGCGCGCTCATATGGTTGACGGTCCAGGCAGAGACCGAAGTGATTTCCACCGGTATCGTGTCGTCGCCAATCAGCGAATGCGCAACCTCTCGCGCATAGGCGTCGGTGATTTCGGGCTGCTTGTCATTGATATCGTAGCCCCACACGATCAGCCATTCGTTCCAGGGCCGAACCATGCGCACCAGCCCCATGCCGATGCCACCGACATCGGATCCGGGCTGGAGAACCCAATAGAGCGCCGAGGGCCGGTGCGCGACGAAGCGGGAAAGGTCGGCCTTAAAGACGATGTTGATCGAACCGCCGACCCCCATCTTGCCGTCCATGGGCAATCCGATGTCCTCGGCAACCTGGGAACGGCCGCCATCGGCTCCGATCAGATATCGGGCCCGGATCTGATAGGTTTCACCTGTCACCCGATCGCGGACCGTTGCGGTGACGCCGTCTTCATCCTGGACCAGGCCGAGATATTCGGTCGACAGCCGTGCCTTGGTGCCACGCGCGCAGGCGGCACCGAACAGGATCGGCTCAAGATAGGTCTGGGGCAGATCGACCATTTCGGTGGGGCTGGCGATACGGTGCCGGGCATAGGAGAAATGGTCCGATCCCCAACTCCGCATGCGTCCCAGTTCCTCCCCGGCCAGCGAGGTGCAAAAGACATTGGTGCCCATCAGACGATTGGGCGTTGCATAGAGCATGGCCTCGGCTTCCAGACCCAGATCACGAAGCACTTCCATGGTGCGCTGATTGGTGATGTGGGCCCGTGGCGTATCGGCAAGCCAGCGGTATTTGGTGACAAGGATATTGTCGACGCCATAGCTCGAAAGGAGGGCTGCGGCGGAGGATCCGGCAGGACCGCTTCCCACGATCAGGACTTCTGTTTCCAGCATTCTTGTACTCCACTTATGCTGCGGGCTTGGGGCCGAACGCATGTTCGAGCCGCATCGGTTCGCCGGCACGCGGCCGGCAGGCGCGGACCGGCAGGGTGCCTGCGACAAGCGATTGCCTGACGCCGAACCCGGCGTGCTCGAGGGCTCTGGTGATCGAGTTTTCTTTGAAGTCGTGCGAAGACATCCATTCTCCTTCCCTGTTCAGGTGAGAAAATAGAATGTGCTCCCCCGGCGAGCCTGCATGAATTGCGCTCGACCTGCAAAATCCGAGCGGATGGGCTCAATTATTGTCCGATCGGGCGGCAGCGCCTCGCCGGGCGGCAAAACGCTAGAGCCGTTCAGGATTTGATTGAATCAAATCCCCGGCTTTAGACCTTTGTTTTGTCGCGTGTCCGAACCGCAAAACCGTTTCCACTTTTGCTGGACACGCTCTAACGATATTTCGACCGCCGCCACGCCGCGGGCGTGGTGTTGAATTTTCGCCTGAAGAGCCGCGTCAGGTGTTCCTGGTGCGAAAATCCGCAATCGAGGGCAATGACGGCGATCCGGTCCGTCGTCCGCTCGAGCAGCTCGCGCGCCAGATCGAGGCGCATTTCAATGAGATAGGCATGCGGGGCCTTGCCGAACTGCTCCCGGAACCGCCGGCTGAGATAGCTGGGGCTTTTGCCTACCGTTTCAGCCAGATCGGCAAGGCCGATCGGCTGATCGATATTGGCCCGCATATACTCGACCGCGCACATGACATCGGATCTGGTCGCCCCGGTCCCGACGGCCCTGAGCGTGGCGCCCGAATAGTGGCGCACAAGATGGGCC
The DNA here is from genome assembly GCF_000230555.1 of Pelagibacterium halotolerans B2. Classification (GTDB taxonomy): domain Bacteria; phylum Pseudomonadota; class Alphaproteobacteria; order Rhizobiales; family Devosiaceae; genus Pelagibacterium; species Pelagibacterium halotolerans. Next base: position 3,133,126 of record NC_016078.1, read on the forward strand.
GCAAGGGCGCGGGCCAGATGGTCGATATAAATCGTCGTGGCGCTATCCTTGTCCTCCAGCGCAAAAAGCACCGCCTCCATGAGGTTTTCGAGCGTGCGGTCCCGGTCGGTAATGTTGATGGGGATCTCCACGAGCGCGGGATCTCCGGCGACAAGATCGGCCGCAATTTCCTCGATGACCGACCGGCGCAGATACACATGCATGGTGTCGAGAACGCCATGCAGGCGGACCGAGAACGGAATCCCGCCCGGATACATGTGGATGCCGCCCCGCGGCACGAGATGGGCCTTGGGGCGCCCCGTGTCGTAACGGTCGAGCGTGACCGGACCGGTGCGATGGAGCACAAGAAGCTGGTCCTTGACCGCCGAGAAATGCCCTTCGAACGGAACCTCGGTCTGCGCCGAGGCATAGAGCGCATGCCAATGCTGCCCATCGCTCGATACGCGGTGGCGGTTGCCGGCACGCGTGACGATGCCGTGCGTTTCGTCCTGCTGAAAAGGCACTTTGGTAAACATCGGCTGCCCTCCCACGCTGCCTGGCCAATGGTCCCGAGCGCGATCCTCCAATCGCGGCGCAACCAAATGTTTGCGCGATCTCCATCGCGAGCGGGAAAATGACCCCTCAAACGGATAGATAATGCATATTGCGGCCAGCGATGTCGCGGCCCAATCCAGCGAAAAAACCGCCTCCGCGCCCGATTTGCGCAGGACAGGAAGCATTTTGTGCAGGTCCGCATCACGATCATGCAGGCAAAGCCGGCGATGGCGCCGTAGTCTAAAAAAATGCTGGCAGGACTCTTTGGGAGGAGTGGCCCCGTGCGGCGAAATCGTTCTTGTGCTCGTCCGCGCTCCGGTTTGGACGCGCGATATCGGCCAGCAGCATGCCGGCGTGCGATCGATTGTTCTGCACCACCGCTGCATGGCTGGCCGGCTCCCGCGTCAACGGGAGATGCACATGCGTATCCGAACTTTCGGCGCTGACGAAACCCATGGCATGGTCTTTCGGCCCGGCGTCGAGGGACAGATGACCAGCAACGCGCTCGGCTGGACCACGATGTTCGCATCCGCCCAGCGCGAATTGCCCTATGAGGGCGCCTTTCCCGCCGTCAGGGACCAATTGCTTGTCTGGCACCGCGACGGCCCGGCCGTTATCGAGGGGGAAGGCGGCGACAAACGCTTCTGCCGTGCCGTTCCGGCCGGCGGAATCCACCTGATTCCCGGCGGCGCCGACTTCAAGATCAACCTGCGCAATGCGTTGAGCACAACCCATGTTTACCTGCGCCGCAATGTGATCGAGGAGGTTGCGGCCGAGATCACGAGGGGCGACCCTGCCCTTATCGAAATCTCCCCCCATCTGTTCGACAGCGAGACCATGCTGGCCAATCTGCTGCACCCACTCGATTGCGCGCTGCGCCAGGGCAACGCAGCGACGGCCTTCGCGATCGATTATCTTTCCCTCTCGATCGCGGCGCACCTTATCCGTCTCTATTCCAATACCACGGTGGTGCGCATGCCGCGCGAACGCTCGGCCCGCACCTCGACCGCCGACCGCGCCATCGAATTCATGCGCGCCAATATTCAGGAATCCATCGGGCTGGCCGAGATCGCCGAAGCCGTGGGCCTGAGCCCCAGCCAGCTTGCCCGCGTCTTCAAATCATCCTGCGGAAGCCCGCCGCACCGGTTTTTGATCAACATGCGCATCGGGCATGCCCAGTGCCTGCTGAGGTCGAGCGACCTGCCGATAGCCGAAATCGCGCTCGAATGCGGCTTTTCCCACCAGGAACACCTCACGCACCAGTTCCGGCGAGCCTGTGGCACCACGCCGGCCGCCTACCGGCGCGACTACCGTTCCTGAGGAGGCGAAACAATGGCGGCACTTGCTAGAACAGCATTCTAGCGGCCAAACGCGGGCGCCGAATGATCTCTACCCATGTCAATTTTTCTGCCTGCGCAGTGATTTTCGGCCACTGCACTTCCCGAAAGGCCAGGAAATGACGAAGACACCAATATGATTTCTGAGACAGAGCCAAGGGTGCCGGGTAGAATTTTTCAGCAATGATGAACCGGTTTTCCATCATCCTCAAAGATACGGCGCGCGGGTCTCGTCGACCGGCAGGGCTGCGAAAGTGCTTTATCCTGACGGAGTCGAGATAAAGCATGCGCTCATCTTCCCGGAGAAGTCGAATAGAAAGGGCGAGCTCTTCGAACCCGTAACCCTCGAAATCCCCGTACCCTCCTACGCGAAGGAAGGCGCTGCGGCGTAGCCAATGTATTGCGCCGACAAAATAGGAAATTTCAAACCTGTGCCGCTTCCATTTTAGTCGCGATGGGTATTCGAAGGACCTGCGCCGCGTACCGGACCCATCATAAATCCCCGACTGAACCAACGCGTATTCATCCAGCGCTTCAATCGTTTCGGACAGTCCCGCAACATCGATAAATTCTATATCATCATCGATAATGAGGCATAGCTCGTTCCGGGCTTTCCTTATAGCCAAATCTTTCGCTCGGCCGGGACCTATTTGCCTCTCCGTCGTCAACCACTGAACTTTCGGAAACTTCTCGACAAGATCCGGTAAAATCATACGGGTCTGGTCACACGCATCGATGCACACGACGACTTCATCGGGACAGAGCCGATCGAAAAGACTTTCCAGCGTATGCTTTAGAGGAGCCACTCTGCCGTGAGTCGCCATGCATACGCTAAAAGGAGGATTTGTCATTCAACAGCTCCTTAACGGCATACCTGAAGCTGTCGCTGGTAAACCGCCGGGATACATATGATTGAGCGGCCGCAAGTATATTGTTGATATCACTGCGATGCTGGAACCGAGTGAGAGTTTGCAATATCGCCTCCGGTGTGGGGGAACACGTTAGACCACGCCCTTCGTCCAACAGCTCCAGATGCCCCGATTGGCGTTCGACTGCGACGACCGGCACTCCGTGCCACATGGCCTCTACGATCATATGACCCGGATCCTCCCAGCGCGAAGTACACAGAAGGATCGCGTTCTCCGGGATGCGCTCCCATAAGGGTTCGACGTGTCCGTGAAACGTCAGGAACCCTGGTGCCGCACGCTCCCGCAGCTTCGCGATGTCAGCATTTGTACCCTCTCCAAACACGTGGAAGTTGAGTGGCAGTCCCAATTTATGCGCTTCCCGTGCCGCATCGGCAAAAAGTCCCGGGTCTTTTTGCTCCGTCACACGTCCGACATAAATTACATTGGAAAACACAGATGTTTGAGGCAACTTGGCCGGTTGTGTTTGAAAGAGCGGGTTAGATATGCATCTCACCTTATGACTGGGAACCACTCCCATGGAAATAAGCTTCTGCCGTGTGTACTCAGTCATCGTAATTACATGACCGCACGCGCCATAAAACCGCCTCCACATCCATAGACGTATGCTGTCCTCGACTTTGTAGTAAGCCCCTCCGCCGGATTTGGCGAGAAACTTCGGAAAGCCCTGTACGGAAACAACGATTTGGCCACGAGCTTTCGGGGGGCATGCAAGTATCAGCGGCACGGCGAGCAGGGCCGTAATCATCCGCCAAGGTTTTTCCCTGTCCATGAGTCGACGTAATCGACGAACCCCGAGAAATGACAGCAAATAATAGTCACGTCTCCGCAGCCAATTTGACGCTCCGAACCGGCGTAGGGTTCTTGATCGGAAAAGTGACGCCATACGAATTTCCGGATGAAGCTCGTCCTTGTAGGGCTCCCATTCATCAACCAGCTGTACGATCAATACGTCATATCCAAGATCCATCAGGGCATTGGCATAGGACAACATTGCCGCGGGAGTGCCTACTCTGCCTCTAAACGGGCTCCATATGAGGACTGTACGCTTCACGCGATCTGCAGACATTGCAAAAGTCGAGCCTTGTTGCGCTCCCAGTCATGCTCCCGAGCGAGGCGGCGCATACCGCTATTCAGGACATCCGCTGACGGCAGACCAATCTCGGCTAGAGCATCGGCGATATCTGAAGACGTGAACCCTCGCGCCAAGGTGCCATACCCGAGCATATCCAGCACTTCCCGTCCGCCACTCGAAAACGGCGTGATGACCGGATAAAGGCCAGCATTCGCAGCCTCCAATAGAGCATTGGGAGACCCCTCGTACAACGAGGGAAGAACAAAAACATCGAAGTTTCGGTATGCTATCTCATCTTGCCAACCCAAAAATTTAATCTGGTCGCGCCCGGGGCCCGCTTCAGCCAAAAGTTTTACATCCTCTCGCAACTCGCCATCGCCAATAATAGTCAAGGTCGAATTGGGGGCGAGAAGGACGTATCCGTGAAATGCCTCAACCAGTGCGGCCAGGTTTTTTTGTTGGGAAATCCGACCTACAAATAATAGCTTCAGATCACGATCTAAGCCATCTTTCTCTCTAACGACCCCCGTATGTGCGGCCTTGGGAAGCGAATTCCTAATCAGGTGGGTGTTGCTGTTCCACCCACTGATTCTTGAAGCCAACTCCTGGCTGTTGACAAAGATGGCGTCGGCAAACCGATACGAAAGGCGCTTGATCCTTTCACTGATTTTTCTGACCAGCGAAGTTTCTATGTCTGCTCCACTGGGGTCGTTACTAAGCCGAACAAACGTCGGTATTGAGAACATTTTAGCTATCAAAGCAATGCTGCCAAACTGGAACGATATGACCGCATCGGGCCGGTTGCGAATTAGCAAGCCCAGGTAGCCAAACAGAAGTCTCGCGTAACCGCGCAATACGCCCTTGGCAAAACAATCAGGCACGGAATAGACAATCACCTCATGGCCTTCCAGCCATAGACGCCATATGGCGAAATTCCGTTCTATTCCCCCGCGCTTAGGGCAGGGAAAGAAAATCAATATTTTCATATTGTTCCCACACATTGGCGGCGAGGCGCGGATGCTCCCGGGCCGGTACTGCGACTGAACGCCTTAAGGATTCAACTATCGCACTGGTCTCCGCCCGGACCCATGTCCGTTCGGCAGAACCGGCTTCTGGCCAAGTTTGACTGAATTGCGAAGCCTTGGGCGCGAACACGAAGGTCGCCGGAAATTCGACAGGCGACACGCGCCACAATCTCCAGATTGCCTCGCACACGCCGGCGGGGTCACCCGCAAAATCATCGTAACGTAAAAATGCCACAGGATGGATACGACTGATTCGACCCCAATGAGCGACATGCTCCAAATAGGCCCGCTCTCCTTCAGCAATGGAGCATCCCCGCCGCATCCAACTGGCAATCTGCTGTTCCGGGGACTTAACAAGAATAACTATCGCACCGGACAGAGAAGGCAAAAGACCAGGTACATACTTGGTGACATCGTGGCGCCGAAGTATACGAAACAGGTTAGACCGGGCCCAACTGCTTACGCCCTTGTGGACCACGTTGCCGGCCGTAGGCAGGGCTGAAAGGTTTTTCGACGCGCGACTTAGAGCGGGTATTCGAGCTATCGACCCGAACTCCAATAGGAGCTTGTTTATCAAGCCATGCCGTCCCCGACCAACATAGTCATTAAGCTCGATTTGGGGACAGAGCAATTCGGGATGACTGGCGAGTAACGTCCAAAGCAGGTGTGTTCCGCCGCGTGAAAATCCCAAAACCAATTTCATAGGCGAACTTCACGCGTCCCTTTCCCAGCGAACCGGAAAAGAGTGCCAAAAAGCGATCTCCATACAGCAGGCAACGAGAACTCCTGAAGCGGCGCCGAGGGATTTGCTCTCACTCGATTCCCTCTAAGAATGTGGATTTTGTGAGCGCTGGCTTCGACCCCAGTGCCAACTTCTGCATTGATCGAGCGCGCTGCGGCCTCCAGGTCTCCATTGCTCATCACCAGAAAGCCTTGCCCCCCCGATGCAATGATTAGCCTGACGTTGGTCACCACCCACTCGAGAAATTGTGCCACAAACAGGCCTCGAAGATACAGTCGGACGGATGAGAATATGAACTGCGGGTCGTCGAAAATTCTGCCGAACTTTCGACGACCCTCTCTATCGCGAGAGCGTAAGACAGCGCCCCGCCACTCCGAAAACCGCCTAATCACAACCACGGGAACCACGCGAGTCAGGATCGCCTCTTTTGACACCACCCTCCGCAAATTTTTCAGGTGCCCGATATCTTTGCTGGAGTCTACGAGGCAGGTTCCCCGACTGCTGTTAAGCAATAGGGACAATCTCTTTTCCACGGGACAATTTGAAAATTGGCCCCAAAATTCGCAATGCGCCATCGTATTGCCACAGGTGCACAGAGCTCCGTCCAGTGCAAGCATTTCCCCGCCCTTTGGGAAGAGAGTACGTCTAACCTCGCCGAGCGAGATACCACCAACCGCGCCCGCGATCTTCAGGTCTGCTATGGTCGACCTGGCGTGATCAAGAGAGAGGATCGCAACGTACATATCACCGCTCAAACACAGCCATCACTGCTCTAACGTTCATATACCTCCAACTGGGCACAACTGCCGATCGCGGTCCGGAAAACTTGATCTGCTGTATGTTTTTAACTGAGACTCCGTTTCGCTCAGCAACATCGGCATAGAATTTTAATATTCCAGGCACATCCGGCAACCATCTGTGCCTGTCAACTAACCCATACGGATCGAATTTATACTTGAGACCGAAATTTCCATTGGAAAAATAGCTTCGCAACTGCACGATTGAATAAGTGTTAGGCAACGTAATAATCGTATACTTTTTTGACAAACGTACCAGCTTATCGACAAATTCGCCCGCTTGATCTACATGCTCTATTACGTCAAGTGCCGTCACCAGGTCATAGTCCCGGTCAAACTGCATTTGCAGGAAGTCACCGACATACTTAACCGTATTAGTGCTATTCTGGAACAGGTCCGCTCCTTCATAAAGGACCTCAGGGGACAGCCCGCTCGCCAAGGCAGCATCCCTGCACCCAACGTCCAAAACAGATTGAATGCCAGGAAGCTTGGCTACCTGTGAAAGGCAAGTCTCTATGCGGAAGTTCACGATAATTGCCTCTATGTCGGCCCAAGATAGAGAGACAGCTAGAAAAATCCGTGCGACTTTGCAAGCCACTTCCGCCCGGCGAGGCGCACGGTGCGCTGCTGCAGCAGCGCATTCAACGCGGACCGGCACCGATGACCGTGGCGTCCAGTCGCATGAAGCGCCAAGCGTGATAGCTCAAATATGCGTTAAAGCTTGCCAGCGAAACTGCTGTCGCAACTGCAGCACCCGCCCCGCCCATGGTTGGGATGAGCAGCATATTCAAGACGATGTTGGCCGCGGCCGTTACTGTTAGAGTCCGCACTGCCACCCTCTCGTGACCCGTCATATTGATCAAGAGACCAATTGATCCGGTCAGCGCATTAACCAACTGCCCGGCACATAATATAACAAGCGCAGAATGCGACCCGAGATACTCGCGACCGAACAACATAGTGAGTATTGTTTCGCCAAAGAAAAACATGCCCAGAACGGTTGGGACGCCCACCGCGGCCACGATCCGAGCGCCCCACGTTAACATTCGCTGCAATTCTGTTCGCTGCCCCGTGTGATACAAGCGGGAAATCTGGGGGGCCAGCAAAGCACTTACAGCCGACAGGGCAAACGCTACGAGGGTCGACAGTTGAAGCGCGACCCTATACAGGCCCGCCTCCTGCGTGTCCGCGAGCAAACCCAGCATCAATAGGTCGATGCGTGTGTTAATTAGGGTGATCCCGCCGAGCAGCGCAAAGGGAACGACGGCCTTGGCCCATTCGCGAGTCTCAAAGCTCGGCGTGGCGACCACAGTTTCCTGGCGAACCGCACTCTTGGCAAGAACCCCGGCCATCCAGGCAGCAGCAGTGGTAGCAACAGCATATGCCGCTACAGCCCCGACGGCGCTAAGCTGGCCGACAACACCGACAACTCCTACAAGCATCAGGTTTACAGGCGATCGAACCAACATCTCTGGAACTTGGGCGCTGATCGGACGATGGAGTCCGCGCGCTATGGCTTCACTCAGCCTGAGCAAGGCAAATACTGGCACTAGAACCAACGCCAACAGATAGGCCTCGCCTCCAGGAATATCCAACAGTAACAGTGTCGTGCCTGCCGCGGCACAGACCACCAGGGAGAGCAGCACAACGGCTTGCCGCGCTCGTCGTATGATGCCCCTAAGATAATTCCACTGCGCTCGCGCATGGTACAGAGCGACCTCCCGCACGAGCAACTTGGGAATTCCAACATGCGCGGGAAAACCGAGCAATAGAGCTACGGACAATGCGAGAGCGTAGATGCCGTAGTCGGCGGGCCCCAATTGGCGGGCAAGTATCACGTTGACCGCAAGTGCCATTATCGTACTGAACGCTTTTAGCGCCAGGCTGAGCATACTATTTTTAAGGAGGAGCCTAAGCCCGCCGCCGGAAATGTGCACGTATTCCTCTTTGGGAAAGTGACGGGGTTGAAAAGTACGGCTATGTGCGAGCGACTAAGGCCATATTGCGGGCCGACACGCTGCCAGCATGTAACGAGCGCTGGCCCAATGGCAGGGAAGTCAATGCCAGACCGATAAGAAGCATTGTCGCTGGATGCACAAAAGCACTGTTAAAAGCGTTAGACAGGCCCGCGATCACAAGCAAGAAAATCATCGGCACCGAGGCGCGCCAGCCGAGTCTTTTAGCATGAACACATACCGCAATTGCCAATATGGACAGGGCAACCGTGATACCAATGAAGCCATATTGCGCCAGCCACTCCAAGTATCCGTTTTCTGCGCCCTCTCCCAGCGCGCTCCGCACGCCACCGCCTCCCGTCCCCATCCAGGGATTCGCAAGGTAAAGTTCGAAAGTCTCGCGCCATTTCTCCACCCGAGGATCCAGGCTCGACCCAAGCTTTCGCCCAATGCTCCAAATCTGACCAGCCAACAGCGCGGGAGCAGTCGCAACCAGCGCCAATCCCGATACACCAGCCAAGCTCAGCAACACCAACAGAACGCCGGGCCTTGAAATCGTAACGCCCACCAAGAACGTTCCCGCAATTGCCCAATTTCCTCGACTGCTGCTCAGGAGCGCAACAGCCAAGATTAAAAGAAGGGACAAGATCGCGCCCCGCCCCTTCAGGCTGAACCCGTATGCCAGAACAAAACTCGCGATAAAAGGCATTAACACGACGTTTGGATTTTGGGACAAACCCTGAAATGCAAATATGCTGCCGTGAGTGATTCTAAAGAGGTACCCTCCCTGATTCCAATACAAAGGGTCTTGGATCAGCCGATCCCCCAACAGACTAACCTGTATAAAATAGCTAAAAACCAAGGCAGCGCCAAAAAGCAGGCCGACTTGCCCAATTTTCCTTAGAACGTTACTTGCCGAAGGCGCATTGCCAAAGAAAGTCACGATGACCATCATATTAGAAAATGCAATAATATTATATGAAACTACGTCAAATATATCCTCTGCGAGAAGAGACGAAACAATAAAAAAGCAAGCTATCACCGCAACCGCGACAAGCTTACCGTCATGCGGGCGCTTGAATAGGTCCAGTACAGAAATTGCCAAAATCAAAATGGCACATATATTTACTATGGAGAGCTTTATCCAACCTAAATCGAAATGAGAAACGCCTGACATAAATCCGCTCAACAGGCAGAGGCCCGCGAGAGCTGCAGTAACCTTCTGCGTATATGTCATAAAGATCTCAAGTATGAACTAACATACCCTCGGATTTCGGAGTTCTGAACGCAATGTTTGGCGACAAAGTCCCTGTCTGGACGAACTCTGAATGTTTTTCGCAACTTGCAGAGAGCCTCAACAACACTTGCATCATTTTGCTTTGAAAACTCCACAGTATTGTCATATCCTGCCAATATTTCCCTACTACCACCGGGGCAATGCGCTGCAAGAATTGGTATTCCCGCTGCTCGTGCCTCCACCAGCATGTTTGGGTACCCCTCAAACTTGGAACAAAACAGCAAGGCGATCTTTTCAGACGCCATGTATTGGAGGGGGTCCTGTAGGAAGTTGCGCTGGAACGGCAGATCAGTCCGTCCGCAAAACGCAAGAAAGTCCCATCCGCTTTTGCGACACAGGCCGTCAAATTTCAGAAGGAATTCTGTATCCTTTTGCTCATCCCATCGTCCGATAAACACGACTCGCTCGGGCTCGTATAGCCGATCTCCAATATCAGGTAATACGTCGTGCTCGTTGTCGAACCTGGGGTTTTGAACGACCTTTACATCTCGCTTGCCTGAAAAAGGATATTGATTTCGAATATACTCTGAATTGACCACAACATGCCGCATTGAGCGGATCTGGGCTGCGGCTATTAGCGATCGAACGGCCCCTTTTAGCCCATAACCATTGTATTGTTCGAACGCATTTCTCTCTGCGAGAATGACATTCTTTGCAAATCGAAGGTTGAGCATTTGCCCAGCTATCAGCCGCGGCAGGAGGTAGGACTGGCAAACGAAAGTGATGTCAAAATTCCAGGAGAACGAGATCATCTTCCTGAACAGCGCAAAACTATCGCGCCCAACACTTACCCATGAGATTTCTTGTGGAACGTCGGCGGGTTTTTCGATGCCGTGCGTAGTAGCAAAAGTGATGGAGTGACCGTCCAACAACAATGCTTTTGCCCATTGGATATTCGTGCGCTCTACTCCGCCGACCTGCCAAGCCGGATGTATGAACAGGATCGACGCCATCTAGGAGTCCGAATGCGCTGTGCTGTACAATTTCGTGAATATCGGAGCCGGCAGAGTCTTTGCTGCTATCGCCGCCACAGCCCCCAAGCACACTAATATCCTCTCGATTCCCCTCGCGCTATTGAGCAGATGATACCTAAATCTTATCTCGCTCTTAATCGCAGCGGCCCCTCTCTTCTTCGACGACTTTCGCCTGGAAATGCGGTACTTAATGGCTACATCCCTGTGCCAGGCGAAGCGCGCACCAGCTCTTAGAAGTTCCCCGAACAGTACAGTGTCTTCCCCAAGCACAAGATCCTCACGGAATTGATGGTGACGCAGCAATGACGTTCTTACGACTGCCGTTGGAAGAAACGCGTTTGTCCGAAACCAGAATCGGTTTCGTCCACCTTTGGGAACTCGGGTACCCTTATAGCGTCCAAGCTCGTCAATGACCTCGTAGCCAAAGATCAACACATCCGGCAGGCCGTGTTGCAGGCCTTTAACAATAAGTTCTCTTCGATGAGGCAGGGCGATATCGTCCGCATCCTGGAAAATCGTGTATGCGGAGGCCAAACGCGGGAGCGCTGCGTTCCGCCAGGCCGCCGCACTCCTGGTTTGAGGCGGATCAAGCCGAACGAAACGACTGTCGTGAACGTCAAGTTGCTTCCACGACTCCGGCCCACAGACCACGACACAGGTGTCAGATGGTCCCATGGTGGCAAGGACCGATTCCAAACATTGCCTGACCACTGGCAGAGCTTCAGCGTCGCCTATCGGCACCAACCAGTCAAACTGCAGCTCATCCATGCCTGAAGGGGAATCCCAAACTTTGGCTCATTTGAACGTCTAAATATTGCCCGGGTTGTCGCACTGTCAACGGCGGAGGGAAAGTCGGCCATAGGACGCCAAAAAACCGGGCCGCCGACGCTGGAAGTTGGAACGCCGGAACGGAGCAGCCCGACGAGGGTGTCCCGTCGTCGGCCGCGATTCCAGCGGCGCGCAATGGCGGTTTTTCGTTCCAGGCCCTGCGCAAAGATGAAACGGATCCATGCACGGCACAAACACTCCCGACTCTGTAGCGTTGTGCTGTGACGGAAACCCACTTATGCTTCTGTTTTCCCTGCAATTTCAATGAATTGCGATCTGGCGGAGAGGGAGGGATTCGAACCCTCGGAACGCTTGCGCGCTCAACGGTTTTCGAGACCGCCCCGTTCGACCACTCCGGCACCTCTCCGTCTTGGTGTCGCGGCAAAGGTTCGCCGCTCGGGTCGTTGGGTGGGCGCTATATGACATAGGGTTGATTGGCCCGCAACACCTTGTTTGGAAATGTCGCCAACCCTGATAATCAACGGACCATGAACCGGGTCGATGTTTCTCTTTTCGCATACGGCACGTTGCGCGACCGGGAAATCCTCGAGGGCGTGCTCGGCCGCGCCGTGCCTGCCGCCCATCTGCGTGACGCCCGGGCCGACGGATGGCGCACCGTATATTATCCTCAAAGACTCTACCCGGCGCTGGTCGGCGGCGGGAGCAAAGCCTGCGGGACCCTGATCTCCGGGCTGGATGGGACCGACATCGCCCGCCTCGACGAATTTGAAGGCGATGAATACCGGCTCGGCCCGATCGCGGTCACCACCGAGGATGGAACCCTCATGGCGCAGACCTATTTTCCGACAGGGGAAATCGGCCCAAACGCACCGCTATGGTCGTTCGAAACCTGGACCCGCCTTCACAAGCCGGCGACAATCGCGCGTTACAGGGCGGAAAACTTTCAATAAATGTACGAAAAAGGGAGACAGCAATGACGCAGCGCGACACATACGAGACCGCCAAGGGGCCGCTCGCCATCACACCGATCCACCACGCAACCTTTGTCATGGAGTGGGCCGGCGAGACAATCTATTGCGACCCGGTCGGCGATACGGCCCGCTTTGCCGGCTTTCCCGCACCCACCCTGGTCATTCTTACCCACCATCACGGCGATCACCTCGATCTCGAGACGCTAAACGCCGTCCTGGGCGACGACACCGAAATCATCGCCCCGAAAATCGTTTACGATCAGTTGCCCGAAAACCTCATCGCCCGCACGACACAGATGGCCAATGGCGAGCTGACCCGATGGCACGACATCCCCATCCGCGCCGTGGCGATGTACAACACCACCCCCGACCGTCAGAAATACCACGAAAAGGGCGTCGGGAACGGTTACCTCTTCGATTTCGCCGGCACGACCGTCTATCTTGCGTCCGACACCGAACCGACCCCGGAAATGGACGATCTGGGCAGGATCGATATCGCGTTCTTTCCCATGAACCTGCCCTATACAATGACCCCCGACCAGGTGGTGACCTGCATCGCCAAAACCGCGCCGCGCTACGTCTATCCCTTTCACTACCGTTTTCCCTTCGACAAGCCGGGCAACGAGCCCTCCGATCTGACCGCCCTGCTGGCTGAGGGCTCAAAGACCGAAATCGTCGAGCGCGACTGGTATTGAGGACCGCACAAACGCAGGCCGGGCCTTGACTCCGGGGCCATTTGCACTGATAAGCGGCACGCAATGCGCATGGGCCCTGCCCGTGCGCCATTTGTTTTGTTCAAATACGCTGCCACAGGCCGCCCGCCGGAACACTGTTCCGGCCAGCACAAAGACCGCGGAAACGGGCATTATCCGCGGCGCCGTAAGGTGCGAAAACCAAGGGAACCGGGTGTAGATCCGGTCGAAAGATATGTTTGCAGTCATCAAGACCGGTGGCAAGCAGTACAAGGTTGCTGCCAATGATCTGGTCCGAGTCGAAAAGCTCGCCGGTGAAGCCGGTGATGCGATCACCTTCGAAAACGTTCTGATGGTTGGCGCCGGTGCCGATGTCACCCTTGGCGCCCCGCTGGTCGATGGTGCGCTGGTTGCCGGTGAAGTGGTCGAACAGTTCCGCGACAAAAAGGTCATCGTCTTCAAAAAGAAGCGCCGCCAGGGTTACCGCCGCAAGAACGGTCACCGCCAGGAACTGACGCTGGTCCGCATCACCGAAATTCTGACCGGCGGCGCCAAGCCCTCGGGCAAGAAGGCCGCCGCGCCCAAAAAGGCTGCAAAGACCGAGGCTGCCAAGACCGAAGACAAGCCCGCAAAGGCAGAAGCCAAGCCTGCGAAGGCCGAAGCAGCGCCCGCGGCCGACTTCAAGGATGACGTCAAGCTCATTGGCGGCGTTGGCCCCGCGCTGGAAAAAAAGCTCGCCGCGGCGGGCATCACCAGCCTGACCCAGATCGCCAAGTGGACCAAGGCTGACGTCGCCAAGTTCGACGAAGAGCTCGACTTCAAGGGCCGTATCGAGCGCGACGAATGGGTCGACCAGGCCAAGGAACTGATCGCCGGCAAGCCCCCGCGCGCCAAGGCCGACCAGTAATCGCGACACAGACAAATTCGAGGATTTTGAACCATGGCACATAAGAAAGCAGGCGGCTCGTCCCGCAACGGTCGCGATACAGCCGGCCGCCGCCTCGGCGTCAAGAAGTTCGGCGGCGAAGCGGTAATCGCCGGCAACATCATCGTGCGCCAGCGCGGCACCAAGTGGCATCCGGGCACCAATGTGGGCCTGGGCAAGGACCACACGATTTTTGCCCTCGTCGACGGCAAGGTGACCTTCGCCACCAAGTCGGGCGGCAAGAGCTTTGTTTCGGTCGAGCCACTCAAGGCTGCTGAATAACTCGGCAGCTTGGAACGCTTCCAGCAAAAGTGGAAGCCGGTTTTGCGGTTTGAAAGCGCGACCAACCGATGACCACGCTGCCGGAGACCTTCTCCCCGGTGGCCAGATCGAATATGGATCAGGGGAGCCGGTCGATGGCTCCCCTTTTTCGTTGCCGGGACAAAGTGATGGACACCCAGACGCTCAGGGATGCGATGCCGGATCGGATCAGGGCCGAACGCCTTGTTCTGCGCGCACCCGGTCGCGCCGATATCCCGGCCATCGCCGCGCTCGCCAACAACGCCAAGATCCACGCAATGACCACCTTGCCCTATCCTTATGATCAAAAGGATGCCCAGGCATTTGTCGAAAGCTTCGCCCGGAGCGAAACCGAGCATGCCTATGCCATTGTGCTGCCGGGTGATGCGCTGATCGGCATGGTGGGTCTGCATCTCTACCCCGACGCCGATCCCGAAATCGGATACTGGCTCGGCGAGCCCTATTGGGGTCGGGGCTATGGGACCGAAGCCGTCGGCGCGCTGATCGAGGCCGCCCGCGCCACCGGCCATTGCGCCATGCTGCGGGCCAAGGCACGAAGCGAAAATGCCGCCTCGCGCGCCATCCTCGAAAAACTCGATTTCAGAATTGTCGGCGAAGCGGTCTCCGGTTGCGGCTCCCACAAGGACGTTCCGGTGGCGACCTATGAGCTGCCCCTTCGCGTCGGACCCGCCTAACCATGGCCCAGCAACCCGAAATTCGCACGCAACGCCTGATCCTGCGCCGCCCCCGGCTGCGGGACGCGCCACGTATTGCATCGCTCCTCAACAATTTCGAGGTGACAAAGAACCTCGCCCGCGTGCCCTACCCCTATACCATCAACATGGCGGTCGACTGGCTGATGCGCCAGAAAAAGGAATGGTCCCCGGATTCGATCACCTTTGCCATCTGTGATCCCCGCCATGGGCTCATGGGATTTTGCGGCATGCACAAGGAGGGCAGCGACGCCGAGATCGGCTATTGGCTGGGCGAGCCCTATTGGGGCAAGGGCTATATGACCGAAGCGACGGCAGCCGTGATAGGTTGGTATTTTGCCACCACCGGTGCCAACCGCATGGTCTCGGGGGTCTTCCATTTCAACAGGGCGTCTCTTGCCATCCAGAACAAGCTGGGCTTTGTCCAGACCGGCATCGGCAAGCGAATCTGCCTTGCCCAGAACACCGACATCGACCATATCGAAACCGAACTGACACGGGACGCCTTCGAAAAGGCGCTTGAAACGCTATGAAATTTCTCGATCAGGCCAAGGTCTATATCCGCTCGGGCAATGGCGGCGCCGGCTCGATCGCCTTCAGGCGCGAGAAATTCGTCGAGTTCGGCGGCCCCAATGGCGGCAATGGCGGACGCGGCGGCGATGTGATCGTCGAGTGCGTCGACGGGCTCAATACGCTCATCGACTATCGCTATCAGCAGCATTTCAAGGCCGGCACCGGCAATCACGGCATGGGCCAGGACCGCACCGGGGCCGATGGCGCCGATATCGTCCTCAAGGTGCCGGTCGGCACGCAGATTTTCGAAGAGGACGGGGAAACCCTGATTGCCGATTTCACCGATGTCGGGCAGCGCATGACCCTGCTCGAAGGCGGCAATGGCGGCTTTGGCAACGCGCACTTCAAGACCTCCACAAACCAGGCCCCGCGCCGCGCCAATCCCGGCCTGCCCGGCGAGGAGCGCTGGATATGGCTGCGGCTCAAGCTGATCGCCGACGCGGGACTGGTAGGGCTTCCCAATGCCGGAAAGTCCACGTTTCTGTCCGCCGTTACGGCCGCAAAGCCAAAGATCGCCGATTACCCGTTCACCACCCTTCACCCCGGGCTCGGCGTGGTTCGCGCCGGGGCGCGCGAATTCGTGCTCGCCGACATTCCCGGCCTGATCGAGGGTGCCTCCGAAGGCGCCGGATTGGGCGATCGGTTCCTGGGCCATGTGGAACGGTGTGGCGTGCTGATCCATCTTGTGGACGGCACCCAGGAGGACGTGGTCGGCGCCTATAAAACCATCCGCAACGAACTTGAAGCCTATGGCGGCGGACTTGTCGGCAAGGAGGAAATCCTCTGCCTCAACAAGATCGACGCTTTGGACGAGGATACGCTCGCCGAACGCCTGAACGCCCTGAAAGCGGCATCGGGCAGCGATGTGCTGGCCATTTCGGGCGCGACCGGAAAGAACGTGGAAGCCGTGCTTTATGCAGTGCTTGCCGTGCTCGACCACAACAAGGAGAACGAGGCGCGCTCGTCGCGAACCGAACTCAAGGACAAATGGGTGCCCTGATGCTGCCCCAGGGGGACGAAGCGCAAAATCCTTTGGCCGGACACAGGCGGCTGGTCATAAAGATCGGCTCGGCCCTGCTTGTCGATGACAAATCGGGCAAGCTGCGCACCGAATGGCTCGCGGCTCTGGCCAGTGACATTGCCGCGCTCAAGGCCGAAGGGCGCGACATGGTGATCGTGTCCTCGGGTGCCATCGCGTTAGGCCGTCGCATTCTGGGCCTGCCCGGCAAGACCCTGCCGCTCGATCAGAGCCAGGCGGCGGCGAGCGCGGGACAGATTGCCCTCTCTCAGGCCTGGGCCAGCCATTTGGGCCAGCACGTCATCACCACCGGTCAGATTCTTCTGACCCCCAATATCACCGAGGAGCGGCGCTATTTTCTCAATGCCCGCACCACGGTCAACACGCTTTTGGGACTGGGCGCGGTTCCGATTATCAATGAAAACGACTCGGTGGCGACCTTCGAGATTCGCTATGGCGACAATGACCGGCTTTCGGCCCGCGTCGCCACGATGATCGAAGCGGATATGCTCGTCCTGCTCTCCGATATCGACGGCCTCTATACAGCACCCCCGGCGCAAAATCCCGATGCGCGCCATATCCCCCACGTTGCCGAGATCACCCCCGAGATCGAGGCCATGGCCGGCGGCGCCGCAAGCCATCTCTCCCGCGGCGGCATGACCACCAAGCTCGGCGCGGGCAAGATCGCCGCCAGTGCCGGGACCGCAATGATCATCGCACAGGGCACCGGTTTGAACCCGCTGCGTGGTCTCACTCAGGGTGGCCGGCACACGCTTTTTGCCCCGGCGACCAACGCCACCGCCGCCCGCAAGCGCTGGATCATGGGAACGCTCGAGGTGACCGGACAGATCACCATCGATGATGGCGCGGTGCGGGCGCTCAAATCGGGCCGTTCGCTGCTGCCCATCGGCGTCGTCAAACTGCGCGGCGATTTTGTGCGCGGTGACGTGGTTGCGGTGCGCGACCTGGCCGACCGCGAGATCGCGCGCGGGCTCGTCGGGCTCGATCGCGACGCGGCGGACCTGGTGATCGGTAAGAAAAGCGAGACGATCAAGGATATGCTCGGCCCCTCGACACGCACCGAACTTGTGCACAGAGACAATCTCGTGCTTTTGAGCCAATAACGAAAACCGGGAGGCAATCTTGAGCGCAGCCATACCGCAAACCGATACGCTTGTGGCCACCATGGACGACCTCGGACGCCGGGCGCGCAAGGCCGCATCCATCCTCGCCCACACATCGAGCGAGAAAAAGACAGCCGCGCTGCACGCCGCCGCCAAGGCGATCGACGCCAACCGCGCCAAGATCCTGACGGCCAACGCAACCGATCTCGAAGCGGCCAAGTCCGGTGGCATGAGCGCTGCGTTTCTCGACCGCCTGCTGCTCGACGATGCCCGCCTCGATGGCATCATCTCGGCGCTCGAAACGGTGGCCGAACTGCCCGATCCGGTCGGGACGGTGATCGCCAACTGGCAGCGCCCCAACGGGCTCGACATCTCCCGCGTGCGCACTCCGCTGGGTGTGATCGGCGTGATTTTCGAATCCCGTCCCAATGTAACCGCCGACGCCGGGGCGCTGTGCCTCAAGGCCGGCAATGCCGTGATCCTGCGCGGGGGATCGGACAGTTTTCATTCATCGCGCGCCATCCATGCCTGCCTTGTCGAGGGCCTCAAATCCGCCGGCCTGCCGGAAGACGCAATCCAGATCGTACCGACCACCGACAGGGCCGCCGTGGGCGAAATGCTCAAGGGCCTTAATGGCGCAATCGACGTCATCGTGCCGCGCGGCGGCAAGGGGCTGGTGAGCCGCGTCCAGTCCGAAGCGCGCGTGCCGGTCTTTGCCCATCTCGAGGGCCTGGTTCACGTCTATGTCGACAAAAGCGCCGATCTGGGTATTGCCGTCAGCGTTATCGCCAACGCCAAGATGCGCCGCACCGGGATTTGCGGGGCCGCCGAGACCTTGTTGATCCACAAGGATGTCGTTGAAACCCACCTCAAACCCGTAATCGATGCGCTGATCGAAAAGGGCTGCGAAATCCGCGGTGACGCTGCGGTGCGCGACCTGATGGCCGCGGCGCGGCCGGCCACCGAAGACGACTGGCGCACCGAATATGAAGACGCGATCATCTCGGTGAAAGTCGTTTCCGATCTGGACGAGGCCATCGCCCATATCGAGCACTATTCGTCGCACCACACCGAGGCGATTATTGCCGAGGATGGGCAAGCTGTCGAAAAGTTCTTCAACGAAATCGATTCGGCGATCCTGATGCACAATGCCTCGACCCAGTTCGCCGATGGCGGAGAATTCGGGTTTGGCGGCGAGATCGGCATCGCCACCGGCAAGATGCACGCGCGTGGCCCGGTGGGGGTCGAACAATTGACGAGCTTTAAATACCTCGTTCGCGGCACCGGGCAGACCCGTCCTTGACCGATCGTCTCATTGTTCCCGGCATCACCGATCTGCCCCCTTCGGCGCCCGGCATGCGCATCGGGCTGTTTGGCGGCAGTTTCAACCCGCCCCACGAGGGCCACGGCCTCGTGTCGCGAGAAAGCCTCAAGCGGCTCGGCCTCGACGCCGTCTGGTGGCTGGTGACACCGGGCAATCCGCTCAAGGACCACGCCGACCTCGCGCCCCTTGAAGCTCGCGTGAAGGCGGCGCGGGCGCTTGTCGATCACCCGGCGATCCGCGTCACCGGTTTCGAGGCCGCGCATGGCTTCACCTACACATACCAGACCCTCGAATACCTGACGCGCGCCCTGCCCGACCGGCGCTTCGTCTGGATCATGGGGGCGGACTCTCTTTCGAGCTTTGATCGCTGGGAGCGCTGGGAGGATATTTTTACCCTCGTTCCCATCGCGGTTTATGTCAGGCCTGGTTCCACCCGCCGCGCACCCTTCTCGAAAGCGGCCTTGCGGTTTGCCCAATCGCGCCTTGATGAAAGCGATGCCCCGCTTCTTGCGACGGCCCAGCCGCCCGCCTGGGTGTTCCTCCATGGCCTGATGAGCACATTGTCATCGACCCAGTTGCGCAACGGCTCACCAAAGGATCAGCAGCCCTGACATTTGGTTACCGTCTCATTAACGACATTAATCCATGATCGATAAGGACAGGTGTGTGCCCTTGGCAAAGCGCCGTGGCGCACGCATATTGGTCCCGTGCAACGCACGACGCGCTGCATGCGTTTATCGACAAGCTTACACAAGGAAACCGAAAAGGCTTGATGACCCAAAACATGCCCCAAAGGGTGGAGGACCACGCTTGATGGCTCCCACGCCCAGCAAGTCGGTATCGGGCGATGCCGCAACCAAGGCCGCTCCCCAGGTCCCCGTTCTCGACCTGATCCTCGCATCGCTCGACGATGCAAAGGCCGAAGAAACGATCTCCATCGACATCACCGGAAAGTCCTCGCTGGCCGATCATATGGTCGTGACGTCGGGACGTTCCAACCGTCATGTTGCAGCCGTTGCCGACCAGTTGGTCCAGACGCTCAAGGAACATGGACACGACAAGCCCCGGATCGAAGGACTGCCGTCCGCCGACTGGGTTCTGGTCGATGCGTCCGATGTGATCGTACACATTTTCCGCCCTGAGGTTCGCGAGTTCTACAACATCGAAAAGATGTGGGCTGCGGATTTCGGGACCGATACGCACTAGCAGAGCCTAACGGTTCGCATGCGTGTTTTGATCGTCGCGGTCGGGCGAATGAAAGCCGGACCCGAACGGGAACTTGTGGCGCGTTATCTCGACCGGGCCGCCGCCAGCGGCAAGCCACTCGGGCTTGCCGATTTCTCCGTTATCGAACTGAGTGAATCCCGCGCTTCGAGCGCAGACGCGCGCAAGGCCGAGGAGGCCCGCGCCATCCGGTCGGCAATCCCCGAAAAAAGCGTGGTCGTCGCCCTCGATGAACGCGGAAAGTCCGTTGCCAGCCCCGCCTTCGCGGCGCGCGTTGCCGATTGGCGCGATGCGGGCAGACCGGCGCTTGTGCTCGTGATCGGCGGTGCGGACGGTCTGGCGCCGGAGTTCCGCCAATCGGCCGATCTCGTCTTGTCCTTTTCCGCGATGACCTGGCCGCACCAGCTCGTGCGCATCATGGCCGCCGAGCAGCTCTATCGCGCAACGACAATTTTGTCCGGCCATCCCTACCACCGGGGCGATTGATGACGCTGTCTCTGCTATGGTCCGGGCTGATTCGGAGTTTGCCGGTTTGAGCCTGCCAGTGGGACCTTTCCTTAAACCCTCTTTGCCCATTCTGCTGGCCGCCGTCGCGGGCATCGGATTTGGTGCGGCATCGTCACTGGCTCAGGACGGCGATATTCCCGCGCTCGAGGATATTCCCGCCCAGGAACTTGAACAGACCACCCGGTCGGCCCAGGAGGACCTGGAAAACCTGCGTGGCGAAATCGACCTCAGCGACGAGCGCATCGACGCGATCCGCGCTGAAATCGAAGCACTCGAGGGCGACGCGACCCAGTTGGGCGCCGAACTCATGGCCGCAGGACAGCGGGTCGATCTGGCCGACGAAGACATAAGGCTGATCGAAGAACGGCTCGAGGCGCTTTTTGCGTCCGAACAGTCGATCCGCGCCCGCCTCGACGGACATGACAGCTCGATCTCCAATCTTCTTGCTTCCCTGCAGCGTATTTCGGCCCAGCCTCCTCCGGCGATCATTGTCGATCCTTCCGACGCTCTGGGGTCGGCCCGTGCCGCCATGCTGCTCGGCGCGGTATTGCCCCAGTTGCAGGAACGGGCCGAAACCGTCACCGAGAGCCTCAACGAGTTGATCGCGCTCAAACAGACCGCGCTCGCCGAAGCCGAACGGCTCAACGCCAATCTCACCACGCTCAATGAGGAGCGCCTGCGCATAGCGACCATCATCGAAGCGCGCAATCAGGGACGCGAATGGTTGAGCGACGATCTGCTGCGCGAGGAGGCCGAAGCCCAGGCCCTGGCCGACCGCGCGACATCTCTCGAACAATTGATCGCCGGGCTGGAGAGCCGCATTACCGCCATGACGGCGGCCGATGAAGCGACGCGGGCGGCCAATTCCGGCCAGAGCGTACCCACGCTCGACGCCGAAACCCTGCGGCTGGCCTTTGCCGATTCCGCCCGCACCGAGCCGGCGGTTCCCCTGGAGGCCGCAAGGGGTTACCTCAATGCCCCCGTCGCGGGCCAGACGCTCACCACCTACGGCGCGGCCGACGGCTATGGCGGGCAATCGAAGGGCATGACGATCGCCACAGCGAGCGGTGCAACCGTGTCGGCGCCGGCCGATGGCTGGGTGGTTCATTCCGGCCCGTTCCTCAATTACGGCCAAATCGTCATTCTCAATGCCGGCCAGGATTATCTGGTCGTCCTGGCGGGACTTGATTCGGTCACCGTGGAGCCCGGCGCCTTTGTCCAGATGGGCGCGCCCATAGGAACCATGGGCAATGCGCCCAACCTTGAAGCGGGCGCTGGAGCTTCGGGCCCGGCGCTGTATATTGAACTCAGGGAGGGTGGCATTCCCATAGACCCTCAAGGATGGTGGACGGCCCAGTCCCCACAACAGGAAAGTGGAACGAGCTGATGGCGTTGGTATTCAAGCGGGTTCTGATCGTTATGCTGGCGATCGCCGCGAGCATGGGGCCGGTTTCTGCCCAGGATCAGACCCAACTCGAACAGGAAGAGCTCTATCGTCAGCTCGAATTGTTCGGCCTGGTGCTCGACCGCATCCGGGACGAATATATCGAGGCACCCGACGAGACCGAGCTGATCCGCGCCGCCATCCAGGGCATGCTGACTTCGCTCGACCCTCATTCGGCCTATCTGTCCCCCGAAAGCTTTGCCGATGTGCGCGAGGATACTTCGGGCACCTTCGGTGGGCTGGGCATCGAAGTCACGATGGAAGAGGGCCTGGTCAAGGTCGTGACCCCCTATGATGACAGCCCCGCCTCGCGCGCCGGCATTCTTGCCAACGACTATGTTGTCGAAATCGATGGCCAGCAGGTCATGGGCATGACGCTCGACGATGCCGTGGAATTGATGCGTGGCGAAGTGGGGACCGACGTCGAAATCGTCATTTCGCGCGAAGGCGCCGAGCAGCTTATCGAACTGACGCTTACCCGCGACATCATCTCGGTTGCGGCGGTCCGCTGGAACATGGAACGCGAGGTGCCGCTGATCCGTCTGTCGCGGTTTTCCGGCCAGGCCTATAGCGGGCTCTCTGACGCCATCCAGGAAATATTCGAGGAAAACGATGGCGAAGCGCCCCAGGGCATCATTCTCGACCTGCGCAACAATCCCGGCGGGCTCGTCGATCAGGCCCAGTTCGTCGCCGACGCCTTCCTCTCCCAGGGGTCGGTGGTTCTCACCCGCGGACGTATCCCCAACCAGAATTCGCGCTACGACGCCAGCCCAGACGAAATCGATGCCATGCTGACCGATGTGCCGGTCATCGTGCTCATCAACGGCGGCTCGGCATCGGCTGCCGAAATCGTGGCGGGCGCATTGCAGGATCAGGGGCGTGCGACGCTTGTCGGAACCCGCTCGTTCGGGAAGGGCTCCGTGCAATCGATCATTCCGCTCGGTTTCGACGGCGCAATGCGGCTCACCACGGCCCGCTATTACACGCCGAACAACCGCTCGATCCAGGCGCTGGGCATCACCCCCGATATCGAAGTCCTCCAGGACGTTCCCGAAGAATTTCAGGGCCGCGATCTCCTGATCGGCGAAGCGGGCCTTGCCGGCCATATTTCGGGCGAAACCGAGGAAGAAGCAAGCATAGGGTCCTCGGTTTACGTTCCTGCCGACCGGGCCGAGGACAACCAGCTCCAATTCGCGATCGACCTGATCCTGGGCGAGGCCGAGGACCCGGCCTTCCCGCCAAATCCCGATGCCGTCATCGCGCAACAGGACGCTGAAAACGCCGAAGTGACCGAAAGCCCGTAGCCTGTGCTATAGCTCGGTCGAACGCCGGGCTGGGCCGATTCGCGGACCGGCCCGAACGGTGAACTCTCATCGCGAGCCTGGGGACCAGCCGCATTATGACCGATGAGTTGAGCGCGCCACTCGGGCGGAAGCGCCGCAAGAAGCAAGGCACCCATCCGGGCAGATGGTCGGCCATTGCCTGGGGCCGTATCTGCGCGGCCATTGTGATGTTGGCCGGTCTGGGTATCGGTGCATGGATCGTCCTGGTCGACGATCCGATGGGTGGTCGCCCCGTCGCCGAAGCCCCCGTCAGCCTCGAACCGGAGCCCAACCCGGTCGCCCAGGAGGTCGCATCCTCACCCGAGCCCGTCAGGCCCGCCACTGCGGACGGCCCATCGATCATCACGCTCGGCGAAGACGCCCCCTTGGCCGAAGACACGGCGGCAACCCCCGCCGGCGATGCCGATCAGGACCTGTTTGAAATGACCGATGACGGCCCGCTGCCACGGGTGAGCAGTTCGGGCCTCAAGCCCTATGAGGCCTATGCGCGTCCCTCGATTTCCCCCCAGGCCGCCGGCGGACGCAAGCTTATCGCAGTTGTCGTTTCCGGGCTGGGACTGAGTGAGCCGACGACCCGCGAGGCCATCAGCGCCCTTCCCGGCACGGTGACCCTGGCTTTTGCGCCCTATGGCAGCAATCTCGACACGCTCGCCGACATGGCACGGGCCGACGGACATGAAATCATGCTCGAAGTCCCGCTCGAACCCTTCGATTATCCCCAGAACGATCCCGGACCCCACACGCTTCTCGTCGAGCAGCCGACCCGCGACAACCTCGAAAAGTTCTATTGGCTGCTCACGAGAATGACCGGATACACCGGCGTCCTCAACCATATGGGCGCCCGCTTTACGGCCTCCGCCGTCGATTTCTCGCCCATGATGGAAGAACTCGGCTTGCGGGGTCTGGCCTATCTCGATGATGGCAGCTCCAACCGCTCGGTCGCCCCGCAACTGGCCCGCCAGAATGCCGTACCCTACGCCCGTGTCGACAGCTTTCTTGACACCAATCCGTCCCAGACCTCCATTCTCGCCGCGCTCGACGCCCTCAAGGCGACGGCCGACCAGCGCGGCAATGCCATTGGCATCCTGTCGGCCCTGCCGGTATCGATCCGCACGCTGACCGAATGGGCCGATGCGCTCGACGAGGACCAATATCTTCTTGTCCCTGTGAGCGCCCTTTCCTCTGTGGAGGCGGCACGATGAGCAAGGTGAACCGCGCCGACATGCCCTATCGCGATTGTGTCGGCATCGCTCTGTTCAACGATCGCGGCCAGGTTTTCCTGGCCCGGCGCATTCTAACGCCCGGCCCCGATACCTCCGAGGTCGACGCGCCATGGCAGATGCCGCAGGGCGGGATCGACGATGGTGAAGACCCACTGGCCGCGGCCTACCGGGAACTCTACGAGGAAACGGGCATCCGCACGATCCGCCTTCTTGCCCAGGCGCCCGACTGGATTCATTACGATCTCCCCGACGAGGTGCTCGGAGTCGCGCTCAAGGGTAAATATCGCGGCCAGCGCCAGCAATGGTTTGCCTTCCTGTTCGAGGGCGCAGAAAGCGAGATCACGCTCCTGCACGACAATCCCGGCATCGATCCGGAATTTGACGCCTGGCGCTGGGAAGATTTCGACAAGGTCGCCGACCTCGTGGTGCCCTTCAAGCGGCCGGCCTATCTCGATGTGTACGCCGCCTTCGCGCATGTCCCCGGCCAGATCCGGACCCGCACCGCATGAAGACCATAGGCATTATCGGTGGCATGAGCTGGGAATCCACAGCTCAGTATTACGCGCTCATCAACCGTGAAACCGCAAGGCGGCGCGGCGGGCTGCATTCGGCACCCATCCTGATCGATTCCCTCGATTTTGCTGAAATCGAAGCGCTGCAGGCCAAAGCAGACTGGACCGCGGCCGGTGAGCGCCTCGCTGTTTCCGCCCAACGGCTCGAGACCGCGGGCGCCGATATGTTGATGCTGGCCACCAACACCATGCATATCGTCGTGCCCGACATCGAAGCCGCAACGAAAATCCCCCTCCTCCATATCGCCGATCCCACCGCCGATGCGCTGATTGACGACGGGGCCGAAACGGTCGGATTGCTGGGGACACGGTTCACCATGGAAATGGACTTCTACATCGACAGGCTGCGCCAGCGCAGCCTCGATGCCATCGTTCCAGAGGTCGACAGAACCAATCTCGACGGCATTATCTATAGCCAGTTGTGCCGCGGCATCATCAACGATACCTCTCGCGGCATTTACCAGGACGCCATCGAAAAGCTCAGCCGGCGCGGCGCACAGGCGATCATTCTGGGCTGCACCGAGCTCGGCCTGCTCCTTTCAGATGAGGACAGCCCGCTTCCCCTTTACGACACGACAGCACTGCACGCCGCCCGCGCAGTGGCGCTGGCTCTCGACTGACATCGTCTTTCGCAACGAAAAAGGGGCGCTCGAGGCGCCCCTGATTCAATTCAGGCCGGACATTCCGGTCAGAATTCGCTCCACTCTTGATCGATGGCGGCATTGCCATGGCTCAGATAAGCGCCGGCAGCCTGCTTGACCTTGCTCTGAAGCGCGCGGGCATCGCCCGCCGGCCCGCCGGCCGTTTCCCGTGCTGACGGCGATTGTGCGATAGACGTTGTGCGATCGATCCTGAAGATATCGACGATCCGATCGAGCGCGGTCGCCTGCTCCTCGGTCTGGGCGATGGCTGCATTTGTCTCTTCGACAAGCGCTGCATTGTGCTGGGTCATCTCGTCCATCTGGCGCACCGCTGCATTGACCTCCTCGATCGAGGACGCCTGTTCGCGGCTGTCATTGGCGATCTGTTGCATCTGGCTGGTGTTGGTGCGCGCCGCTTCGAGCATGGCCACAAGCTTTTCGGCAGCCTGCGCCACAAGCTTTGACCCGCCATCGACCTCATTGGCCGATTGCTCGATCAGCGCCTTGACCTCGGACGAAGCCGATGCCGCGGACTGGGCAAGCCGGCGCACTTCGACGGCCACCACGGCAAAGCCCTTGCCCGCATCCCCGGCCCGCGCCGCTTCGACCGAAGCGTTGAGGGCCAGAAGATTGGTCTGGAAGGCGATATCGTCGATCATCTTGATGATGTCGGAGACCTTTGCCGACGACGTTGTGATGCGTTCCATGGCGCTGGTCGCCGCTTCCATCACCTCGCCACCCTCTTCGGCCGATCGGGTGACCGAGGCTGCGGTCTGGGAGGCATCCTGGGCCCGGCGGGCATTGTCCATGACGGTGGCGGCAAGCTGTTCCATGGCCGCCGAGGTCTCCTCGATGGTCGCCGCCTGGCGCGTGGTGCGCTCGGACAGGTCATTGGCACCCGAGAGGATTTCCCCGGTGGCCGTCTTGAGGGTCCGCGACGTGCCGCGCAGTTCCAGAACGATGTCGGAGAGCTTTTCCGCAACCGCGTTGGTATCGTTTTTGAGCTGGGCGAAAGCCCCCTGATACTCGCCCATGACCCGCGTTGTAAGGTCGGTATTGGCGAGTGCCCCGAGAACGCCGACCGTTTCGTTCAGCCCGCGATCGACGGTCGAAACCAGATCGTTGACGCTGCCGGCCAGCCCGTTCAACTCGGCATCGGCGAAACTGGCTTCAACCCGCTGGGAGAAGTCACCGGCGATTGCGGCGTCAACGACATTGCCGAACGCCGTCTGAAGCTCGCCCATCATCGCCCGTCGCGCCTGCTCGTCTGCGATGATCCGCGCCGCCTCGGCTTCGGTCATCGCCGCAACCTTCTGGCCGTTCTCGCGGAACACTTCCACGGCACGGGCCATGTCGCCGACTTCGTTCTTGCGCTCGGTGTAAGGCACCTCGACGTCGAATTCGTTCTGCGCGATCTTGCCCATCACGCCCGAGAGCACGGGGATCGGCCGCGCGATAAGGCGCGATGCAAAGATCGAAAGCACGCACATGACGGCGAGCGCGATGCCGGCCACGATCAGCAGCAGGTTCATCGTGTCTGTAACGACAGCGGTAATCGCATCCTGGCTGACGCCTACATAGAGAAGCCCCAGGACATCGGTACCCGAAAGATAGGTGATCGGCTGATAGACCGAATAATAATGCTCGCCATTGACGTCGCTTTCGGTGAACAGCGCGCCCTGTTCGAGGATCTGGGTGTGGATGTCGCCATTGGCGGGAATGGGGTCCTGAACGATCCGGTTGCCTTCGGCATCGACCATCGATGTGGTCACCTGTTCGAAGGCCTGAATATCAGCATTCCAGGCGAAGATCGCCGCCGTCTCGCCGGTCACCCGAGCGATCGAATCGGCAATGTCGTTATTATAGAAGCGCGGCATCACCCAGGTGCCGATGCTGGAGACGTCGCCCTCTTCGGTCCATTCCACCTGAATGCCACCCATGCCGCCCAGAATTGTCGAGGCGGTCCGGATATTGGATTGCTGGCTGGCTCTGGCGACGGCGTCGCTGTTGGCTGAAAGATTGATATAAACCGCCACAACGACGGCCCCGACCGACAGCACCACTGCGGCAACCACCATCGCGGCAATCGTGGTGGTCATAGGGATACGACCCAGAATTCTGCTGGTTAAGCCCCGCATGTCCATTAGCTCCTTGTGGACGAATACCTTCCCCCTCCTGGGAAATCCACGCAAAGCTACGGACATATGATTAAATGATCGTTTCCGTTTGGACGCCCCGAAACACTTGCCCGCGCCCCGATCTGCTGCTGCCTGTCGTTAAACACAGCCAAGGCAGGGGCCAAAGATGCAGCAGACAACTATATTTGAAGTGCGTTACTGAGACGGCCGCCCGTCGGAGCACGCAATAATCTCGCGCAGGTAAAGAACGGTTCTGCTCGACCGCAATACAGCGTGCCTTGACTGCCCCGGACAAGAAAAAGGCGCCATAATGGCGCCTTTAGACAAACGAAATGAGCAAAAAGAGCCCAAGCTAATGTACTGTGCCGCCCAGAGTGGCACTTTCGAGCAGAAGGTTCTTCCAGGTGTCGAGAGTGTTCTGAGCGTCGCTCTTGTCCTCGATATCGGACGCAGCGGCCAGCGCCTGTTGCGCAGCGGTGATGCGGGCCTCGATTTCGGTGCGGCCGAACTCACTTGCCGGCTTGGCTTCCTCTGCCAGGATTGTCACGCCCGCATCGGAGATATCGGCAAACCCGCCCCCAACGAAAAAGCTGGAAACGGCGCCGCTGGTATCGGTCACCGTCACAAAGCCGGGTTTGAGCACTGCCATGAGCGGCGCATGATCTCCCATGACCGTCAGATAGCCTTCGGAACCTGGAACGATCACCGAGCGCGCCTGAGCGCTCAAAACGAGAACTTCAGGCGATACGATTTCGATTTTGACGCCTTCGGCCATGACTTCGTCCGTTCTTCACGCGTTCGGAAAATGCGCGGGCAGGCTATCGGCCCGCGCGATCACATTCACAATCAGGCAGCTTCGGCAGCCAGCTTCTGGGCCTTCTTGACCGCATCGTCGATGGTGCCGACCATGTAGAACGCCTGTTCGGGCAGATGGTCGTATTCGCCGGCAACCAGACCCTTGAAGGCCTTGATGGTGTCTTCGAGCTCGACATAGATGCCGGGCGAACCGGTGAACTGTTCGGCCACATGGAAGGGCTGGCTCATGAAACGCTCGACCTTGCGCGCGCGGGCCACTGTGAGCTTGTCTTCTTCCGAAAGCTCGTCCATGCCCAGAATGGCAATGATGTCCTGGAGCGACTTGTAGCGCTGCAGGATTTCCTGCACCGAGCGGGCCGTCTGGTAGTGCTCTTCGCCAACGATGTTGGGGTCGAGCATGCGCGAGTTGGAATCGAGCGGATCGACGGCCGGGTAAATCCCCTTTTCCGAGATGGCGCGGTTGAGCGAAGTCGTCGCGTCAAGGTGGGCAAAGGTCGAAGCCGGAGCCGGATCGGTAAAGTCGTCAGCCGGGACGTAAACGGCCTGCACCGAAGTGATCGAGCCCTTGTTGGTGGTGGTGATGCGTTCCTGGAGCGCGCCCATGTCGGTGCCGAGCGTGGGCTGATACCCCACGGCCGAAGGAATGCGGCCCAAAAGCGCCGACACTTCCGAACCGGCCTGGGTGAAGCGGAAGATGTTGTCCACGAAGAACAGCACGTCCTGACCCTTGTCGCGGAAGTCCTCAGCGATCGAAAGGCCGGTCAGGGCGACGCGGGCACGCGCTCCCGGAGGTTCGTTCATCTGGCCGAAGACCAGCGCGCATTTCGAACCCTCTGTCGAACCATTGTTCTCCTTGGGATCCTTGTTCACGCCCGATTCGATCATTTCGTAATAAAGATCGTTGCCTTCGCGGGTGCGCTCGCCGACGCCGGCGAACACCGAATACCCGCCGTGTGCCTTGGCGACGTTGTTGATCAACTCCTGGATCAGAACGGTCTTGCCCACGCCGGCGCCGCCGAACAGGCCGATCTTGCCGCCACGCGCATAGGGCGCGAGCAGGTCGATGACCTTGATGCCGGTGACGAGAATTTCGGCCTGGGTGGCCTGATCCACAAATTCCGGAGCGGGCTGGTGGATGGCGCGCTTGGACGGCGTTTTCACCGGGCCGGCCTCGTCGATCGGCTCGCCGATGACGTTCATGATGCGGCCCAGCGTTTCGTCGCCGACCGGCACTTCGATGGCATCGCCGGTGTCACGCACTTCAACGCCGCGGGCCAGACCTTCGGTCGTGTCCATGGCGATGGTGCGAACGGCGTTTTCACCAAGGTGCTGGGCAACTTCGAGCACGAGGCGGTTGCCGTTGTTGTCGGTTTCAAGCGCGTTCAGAATGGCCGGGAGGTGACCGTCGAAGGTCACGTCCACAACGGCGCCCATAACCTGGGAGACGCGGCCGGTTTTGTTCTCTGCCATGGGTCTTGGTCCTTTCCAGAGCGTTCCGGGGAAGTGGGATGCACTTGTTTCCCGGCGGAACGCGGTAACTTTAACTCTGCCCTAGAGCGCCTCGGCGCCCGAAATGATTTCGATCAGTTCCTTGGTGATCTGAGCCTGCCGCTGACGGTTATAACTCAGCGTCAGCTTGTTGATCATCTCACCGGCATTGCGGGTCGCGTTGTCCATGGCGGTCATCTGCGCGCCGAAGAACGAAGCGTTGTTTTCGAGCAAGGCCCTGAAAATCTGTACGCTCACATTGCGCGGCAGAAGATCTTCGAGCAGCGCCTCTTCATCGGGCTCGTATTCGTAGATCGCCGAGCCGGACTTGAGCTCCTCGCCCTCTGCCTTTTCGAACTTGGCGGGAATGATCTGCTGAGCGGTCGGCACCTGGGAGATGACCGACTGGAACCGCGAATAAAACAGCGTGGCGACGTCGAATTCACCAGCGGCGTACATCGCGAGGATTTTCGAGCCGATATCCTGGGCCGTGGCATATCCGAGCTGCTTGACGTCGCGCAGCGAAATCTGCTCGCCCATATGC
This sequence comes from Pelagibacterium halotolerans B2, assembly GCF_000230555.1. Classification (GTDB taxonomy): domain Bacteria; phylum Pseudomonadota; class Alphaproteobacteria; order Rhizobiales; family Devosiaceae; genus Pelagibacterium; species Pelagibacterium halotolerans. The sequence continues at coordinate 3,164,157 of NC_016078.1, forward strand.
TTGGCAAGGCCGCGCTTCAAAATGTCGGCGCCCTTCTTGCCCACGGTCAGAATCTTGACCGTCTTGCCTTCGGCAATCAGTTTGGTGGCATGCTCGCGCGCCAAACGGGCGATCGAGGAGTTGAACCCCCCCGCCAACCCGCGTTCGCCGGTTGCGACAACCAGAAGATGCACATCTTCCTTGCCCGTACCCGAAAGCAGAACCGGCGCGTCGGGACGGCCTTCATAGGCAGCGCCAAGGCCCGCCAGAACCTTTTCCATACGCTCGGCGTAGGGACGTGCGGCCTCGGCGGCATCCTGGGCGCGGCGGAGCTTGGCCGCCGCGACCATCTGCATGGCCTTGGTGATCTTCTGGGTCGATTTGACCGAGTTGATCCGGTTTTTTAGGTCTTTCAAAGAGGGCATTGCGCCGAAAGCTCCTTGCCAGCCGGGTCGCCGGAATTAGGCGGTGTAAGTCTTCTTGAAAGCATCGAGAGCCGAAACCAGGCGCTCTTTGATCCCGTCGGTCAGCGCCTTTTCCTTGGCGATATCGCCAAGAATGTCGGCATGCTTGCTGCGCAGATGCGAAAGCAGCGCCTTTTCGAAGGCCTGAACGCCACGCACCGGCAGATCGTCGAGATAGCCATTGGCACCCGCAAAGATGACGGCAACCTGCTCTTCGGTCTTGAGTGGCGAAAACTGGGGCTGCTTCAAAAGCTCGGTCAGGCGCGCGCCGCGATTGAGCAGACGCTGGGTCGCCGCATCGAGGTCTGAGCCGAACTGGGCGAACGCGGCCATTTCGCGATACTGGGAAAGCTCGCCCTTGAGCGAACCGGCAACCTGCTTCATTGCCTTGATCTGGGCCGAACCGCCCACGCGCGAAACCGAAAGACCCACATTCACCGCGGGACGAATGCCCTGGAAGAACAGATTGGTCTCAAGGAAGATCTGGCCGTCGGTGATCGAGATCACGTTGGTCGGAATATAGGCCGACACGTCATTGGCCTGGGTTTCGATGACCGGCAGAGCGGTGAGCGAGCCCGAACCATGATTCTCGTTGAGCTTGGCAGCACGCTCGAGAAGGCGGCTGTGGAGATAGAAGACGTCGCCGGGATAGGCTTCGCGTCCGGGAGGACGGCGCAGCAGCAGCGACATCTGGCGATAGGCGACGGCCTGTTTGGAAAGATCGTCATAGGCGATCACGGCGTGCATGCCGTTGTCGCGGAAGAATTCGCCGATCGCACAGCCGGTGAACGGCGCCAGGAACTGCATCGGCGCCGGGTCCGAGGCGGTTGCGGCGATAACCACCGAATATTCCAGCGCGCCATTGTCTTCCAGCATCTTGACGAACTGGGCAACGGTCGAGCGCTTCTGACCCACGGCCACATAGATGCAGTAGAGCTTTTCGCTCTCGCCTGCACCGGCCTGGTGAGCGGGCTTCTGGTTGAGGAAGGTATCGAGAACGATGGCGGTCTTGCCGGTCTGACGGTCGCCAATCACCAGCTCGCGCTGGCCACGGCCGATCGGGATCAGTGCGTCGATGGCCTTGAGGCCCGTCGACATCGGCTCATGCACCGACTTGCGCGGCAGAATGCCGGGAGCCTTGACGTCGACGCGGCGGCGCTCTGTGGATTCGATCGGACCCTTGCCATCGATCGGATTACCCAGGCCATCGACGACGCGGCCCAGAAGGCCCTTGCCCACGGGCGTATCGACGATCGAACCCGTGCGCTTGACGGTATCGCCTTCCTTGATGTCGCGGTCGGACCCGAAGATCACCACGCCGACATTGTCGGCTTCAAGGTTCAGGGCCATACCCTTGATGCCGCCGGGGAATTCGACGAGCTCACCGGCCTGCACCTTGTCGAGGCCAAAGACGCGCGCAATACCGTCACCGACCGAAAGCACCTGACCGACTTCGGAAACCTGGGCTTCCTTGCCGAAATCCTTGATCTGGTCTTTGAGGATCGCGGAAATTTCCGCAGCTTTGATGTCCATTAGCTGACCCCTTTCATGGCGATCTTCATGGCCGAAAGTTTTGTCTTGAGGGAGGTATCGATCATCTGGCTCCCGACCTTGACCACAAGGCCGCCGATCAGGCTTTCATCGACACGTGTAATAAGGGAAACGTCCTTGCCGACCTTGTCCTTGAGGACGCTCGCAAGTTCGGTTTCCTGTTCTTTGGTCAAAGGAGCGGCGGACGTAACTTCCGCGCTCACTTCATTGCGCGCTTCGGCGGCAAGCAGCTTGAATTCGGCGATGATCGCAGAAAGGGCGAAAAGCCGGCCGTTTCTGGCCACCAGCTTCAGCGTGTTGGCGACCAGCTCGACCGGCTTGACCTTATCGAGAATCGCATTGAGTGCGGCGCTCTTGACGTCGGTTGTGATCGTCGGGCTCACAAGAAAGCGCGAAAAATCGTCCGAAGAATTGATGAGTCCCGCAACAGCATCGAGATCCTTTTCGACCGCCTCGATGACCTTGCCGTCTTTGGCCAGATCAAAGAGCGCTGCCGCATAGGGCCGAGCAATCTTGGACAGAACGGATCGTGGTGCGCTCAAGCCTTGTAACCCCGCTGCTTGCCCCGCCCTTTATCGTCGTCATCGCCAATAATGGCGGCGGCGGCATTGTTTTCTATTTGTATTCGGATCGACAGGGCCAGCGCCAACAAGGGCATGCCCATGAATTCCGGGGTGGCCTTACCATGCCAAAACCGGCCACGCAAGCGCATCACGGCCAAATTGGGGCGTCGCAAATGTCGCATCGCAACAAGTTCTGCGATCAGTAAAAGCTCATCGGATCGATATCGACCTGAATACGCAAATTCCCCTTGGCCGCGGGCCCCGTTTCCAGCCAGAAACGGACATAGCCCGACAGATCGAATTCCTTGGGACTCTGGACCAGAATACGCACCCTGTGCCGCCCCCGAACCATGGCGACCGGCGCATCGGCGGGTCCGAAACGCCTGACCCCCTCGGCCAATGGCGCCGCCGCCATCAGCGCCCTGGCCAGAGCCATGGTTTGGGTGTGCTCATTGCCCGAAACAATTAGCGCAGCCAGCCGACCGAATGGCGGCAGACCGCCCTGCCGCCGAACCATGAGTTCGTGGTTGTAAAATCCTTCCCGATCCCCGCTCACCATCGCCTTCATCACCGGATGATCGGGATGGTAGGTTTGAAGGAACGCCTTTCCGGAGCGCGATTCGCGCCCGGCGCGGCCCGTGACCTGGGTCAGGATCTGGAACGTCTTCTCCGCCGCCCGCGGATCGCCATGCGCCAGCCCCAGATCAGCGTCGATCACACCGACAAGGCTGAGCTTTTCGAAATGGTGCCCCTTGGCCACCAATTGCGTGCCGATGATGATGTCGTATTCGCCGCGCGCGATTTCGGCGAACCGGTCGCGGATTTGACGCATCGACCCCATATCGGAAGACAGGACCACCGGCCGCGCGCCCGGAAACCGCTCGGCGACCTCTTCGGCCAGCCGCTCGATGCCCGGCCCCACCGCCACCAGCGAATCGGTGGCCCCGCACGAACCGCACACATCGGGCGCCCGTTCTTCATGCCCGCAATGGTGGCACATCAGAACGCCGCGGAACCGATGCTCGACCAGCCAGGTCGAACAATCGGGGCACTGATACTGATGCCCGCACGACCGGCACAGCGTCAGGGGCGCATAGCCGCGCCGGTTGAGAAACAACAGCGCCTGCTCGCCCCGATCGAGCGCATCGAACACCGCTCGCGCCAGCCTCGGCGCAATCCACTGGCCCTTTTCGGGACCTTCGGCCCGCATGTCGATGGCGGTTATATCGGGCAGCGCCGCATCGGCAAACCGGCTTTCGAGCCGCACATGCGCATAGCGGCCGGTCTCCCCATTGTTGCGTGATTCGACTGCTGGGGTTGCCGAAGACAAAATGACCCGCGCCCCGGCCATCGAAGCGCGCACCACCGCCATGTCGCGGCCATGATAATTGACCCGGTCGGCCTGCTTGAAGGCGCCGTCATGCTCTTCATCGAGCACCAGAAGCCCCAATTCGCGAAACGGCAAGAACAGCGCCGAGCGCGCACCGATCACCGCCCTGACCTCGCCCGTCAAAACGCCCCGCCACACCCGGGCCCTTTGAACAGGCGTCATTTCCGAGTGCCATTCTGCGGCCCGCTGGCCGAAGCGCTTTTCGAACCGGTCGAGGAAGGTATGAGTCAGGGCGATTTCGGGCAGGATGATTGCCACCTGCTTTCCGGTGCGCAGCATATCGGCCACGCTCTCGAAAAACACCTCGGTCTTGCCCGACCCGGTAATCCCGTCGAGCAGAGCCACCGAAAATCCGCCTTTGTCATGGGCCCGAATCTGCTCGAGCGCGGCCTGTTGCGCCTCCGACAGCTTTGCCGGTGCGAAATCGGGCTCGGGTGGCAGGACGGGCGGCGGAGCCGGAACTTCGACCTGCTGCAGGCAGCCCGACTTGACCAGCCCATCCACCACCGCCGTCGAAACGCCTGCGGCACCAATCAGCGCCGGCTTTGCCCAGGGGTAGCCGTCCTCCATCACCGAAAGCACCCGGGCGCGCGCGTCCGTCATCCTTTCGGGTTCGGGACCGCCGCGCTTATAGGCAATCAGAGGGCGCGGCGGATCGAGCGCCTCGCGGCTGCGCAACGCCCCCCGCAGCACCATGCCCGGCTGGGCCAGCGTATAACGCGCCACCCAATCGATGGTTTTCAAAAGCTCCTCTGAGAGCGCGGGCACATCAAAGACGTGCTCGATATCCTTGAGGCGATTATGGGCGAAATTGTCCTTGGGCTCGCCCCACACGACGCCAAGCGTGGGTCGTGGCCCCAAAGGAACGACGACGATCGAGCCGCGCTCGACCTCTTTTCCCTCGGGCACCCGATAGGAATAAGGGCCGTCCACGGCAACCGCCACCATCACTGCCACGACCGGACCAAGCGTCATCGAGAGCCTTCGCGCTGGGAGAACGAAACGAGATCAACCATCGGGCACCATAGTTGTCAAATGCGATTCGGCCAGCCCCAATTGGCGCTCTGGTAACCTCTGGGCGGTAATATTGTCCCATGACCGATACCGGCTTTGCCATCTCCGATGCCTTGCGCGCCCACATATCGAGCTGGCGGCGCGAGCTTATGACCATAAGACGCCTGTCCCCCAAGACGCTGGAAGCCTATGGCCGCGACGTCGACCAGTTCCTGGCATTTCTCTCCGCCCATATCGGCGGGACCATCGACATCGCCAATCTCAAATCGCTCCGGCCAGCCGACCTGCGCGCCTTTCTGGCGTCCCGCCGCCGCGACGCTCTGGGCTCGCGCAGTCTTGCCCGCTCGCTTTCGGGGATAAAGTCGTTTTTCTCCCATCTTGAGCGCGAAGGCATCATGGCGCTCGAGGCGCTTTCGGTGGTCCGCACGCCCAAACTGCCGCGTTCGCTCCCCAAGCCCCTTTCCGCAACCGAAGCAAAGGGAGCCGGCCCGGCCATCCATGAGCAGGAGGACCGCCCCTGGGTCGCGGCGCGCGATACTGCAGCCATTGCCCTATGCTATGGTGCAGGCCTGCGCATTTCCGAGGCCCTGGCTCTGACCCGCGCCGATCTCGACGGCGCGACGCTCAGAATTGACGGCAAGGGCAACAAGGTCCGCCTCGTGCCGCTCATCGCCCCGGTCAGGGCGGCCATCGAGGACTATCTGCGGCTCTGCCCCTTCTCGCCCGCCCTCAATGAACCCATGTTCCGCGGCGTACGCGGCGGTCCGCTCAGCCCTCGCCTCATCCAGTTGCGGCTCGAGCAATTGCGCGGTGCCATGGGTCTGCCGGCCTCGGCGACCCCGCACGCGCTGCGCCATTCCTTTGCCACTCACCTTCTGGCCAGGGGCGGCGACTTGCGCGCCATTCAGGAACTGCTGGGCCACGCCTCGCTCTCAACCACCCAGATCTATACCCATATCGATGGCGAACGGCTGCTCGAGGCTTACCGCGCCGCCCATCCACGCCGCTAGCGCCGGACGCAATCGGGGTATAGGGTCACCTTCCATAGTCCTGGCCAGTATTCATTTATGTCCGCATTTTCCTCACCCGATCGGGACCAGCTTGTTGGTCTCGCGCTCGCTGCGCTCGGCGCGGCGCTGTTTGCTACCAAGGGCATCTTCGTAAAACTCGCTTACGCGCAGGGCCTCGATGCCATAACCACCCTGACCTGGCGCATGCTTCTGGCGACGCCATTCTTTGCATTGATGGGAGCTCTCGCCTATCGCGATCGCCGCGCCGGACGGGGTCGTCAGGCGAACCGGCCCGTGCCCGTCCGCGCCGTTGCCGGCGCTGCTGCCATCGGCATCCTAGGCTATTACGGCGCAAGCTTTCTTGATTTCCGCAGCCTCGACCTCATTACCGCGCAGCTCAACCGGCTGGTGCTTTTGACCTATCCATTCATGGTTTTGATCCTGGGTGCGGTCCTGTTCCGCCGCCCACTCCGGCTCCCGGTCGTGGCCGCGGCGCTACTGGCCTATCTTGGGATCGGGGTGATCTTTGGCCATGACATGGTGATCGAAGGCGAGAGCGTTCTTGCGGGTACTCTCTTTGCGCTGGGCAGCGCTTTGGCCTATGCGCTCTATCAACTGTTTGCCAAACCGCTGATCGATACGTTGGGTCCGAGGCTGTTCACCGCAATTGCGATGATCGCGGCTGCGGGCGTCGTGTTTCTCCATTTTCTTGTAACCCATTCCCCTTCGGGGCTGGCCATTTCCGCGAATGCGTTTTTCATCCTGCTCGCGCTGGCGCTCGCCGCCACGGTCGCCCCGGTTTCCATCATTGCAGCAGCCATCGGCATGGTGGGTGCCGAGCGCACGGCGGTGTTCGGCAATATCTCCCCGATCCTGACCATCGTGCTTGCCATCTTCATCCTCGGCGAGCCCTTTACACCGATCCACGGCATCGGAACGGCACTGGTAATTTTCGGCATTTTGCTGTTCACTCGGCTCACGACGCTGCCGAAAAGCGCGGTGCAAACCGGCCAGTAAGAGGGACGAGATTTTTATGAAAACAACACGGTTGATGATGGGCGGCACCGTGCTCGCCCTTGCTCTTGCGCTCGGTGCACCCATTTTAGCCCAGGAAGTCGATTTCGGCGACAATTCGAGCACCTGGGCCGATGACGACCAGTGCGACGATCCGCGCTTCGAGGGCCCGGGGGCGGCGCTGATCCGCAGCCCGGTCGATGAGATGCGCGACGCCGCCGACTGCCGGGCCGCCTTCGAAGCGGGCGAAGTCACCCTTGTTGCCGTCGAGGCTCCCACCAGTCCGAACGCTGAAGACGGTGGAGACATCGATTTCGGTGACGATTCGGGAGCCTGGGCCAATGACAATGAGTGCGACGACCCCCGTTTCGGCGGCTCGCTCGACAGCCATCTGATGGCCGACGCCACCGATTGCCGCACGGCCTACGAGGCTGGCGAGGTCACCTTTGAAGCCTCAAACGAGGTCAGCGGCGCGGTGCAGCCGGTCGATGGCATCGATTTTGGCGATGATTCGGGCGCATGGGCCAATGATGGCGAATGCGACGATCCGCGCTTCGGCGGCTCGCTTGCGAGCCATGAGTTCGCCGACGCCACCGACTGCCGTACCGCCTATGAGGCCGGACAGGTGACCTATGATGCGCCGGACGATACGAGCGCTGCCGGCGATATCGATTTCGGCGATGATGCGGGCACCTTTGCCAACGATGGCGAGTGTGACGACCCTCGTTTTGGCGGTTCGCTGACCAGCCATGAGATGGCCGACGCCACCGACTGCCGCACCGCTTATGAAGCCGGTGAGGTGACCTATGACGCGCCCGATGACGGCGGAAGCGACGTTTCGGTCAATGACATCGATTTCGGCGATGATTCCGGCACTTGGGCCAATGATGACGAGTGCGACGATCCCCGTTTCGGCGGCTCGCTCGACAGCCATCTGATGGCCGATGCCAGCGACTGCCGCACCGCCTATGAAGCGGGCGAGGTGACCTACACCCCCTCCGATGAGTCCGGCGCAGACGTCGCAATCGGCGATATCGATTTCGGTGACGATTCAGGCAATTGGGCCAATGACGGCGAGTGCGACGACCCCCGCTTTGGCGGCGGTCTCGACAGCCACCGCTTGGCCGACGCGACCGATTGCCGCGAGGCATTTGAAGCCGGCGACGTAACCTATCTGGGCGACGGCACGGGCGCCGTCATCATCGATGGCATCGATTTCGGCGATGATTCGGGCACCTATTCCAACGATGCCGAGTGTGACGATCCGCGCTTTACCGGCTCGGGGGTCGGCGTCGCGCTCGACGATCATCTGATGGCCGATGCCACCGATTGCTCGACCGCCTATACTGACGGCACCGTAACGCTTGCCGACGAGTCCGGCAGCGGCGGTTCGAACGGCGATTTCCGCATCAATTTCGGCGACGATTCAAGCGCTTCGGCCCATGATGGCGTGTGCGACGATCCGCGCTTCCAGGGACGCGGCGGGGCTCTTGAGCTGCTCGAAGCCAACATGCTCGCCGACGCCACCGATTGCCGGACGGCCTATGACGCGGGGACCGTGACCTACAATCCCTGAACTCGGACACTCCAAAACAAAAAGGCCGCATCCCCTTGCGGATGCGGCCTTTTTTGTGCGTAGCGGGCTTGGCCGTCAGATGTGGATAGACCCGTCGCCCAGCCCCAGCGCGGCTTCGCGCACCGCTTCGCTCATGGTTGGGTGAGCATGGCAGGTGCGGGCCAGATCCTCGGACGAACCGCCAAATTCCATCAGCACCGCGGCCTCGTGGATCATTTCGCCGGCGCCCTTGCCCACGATGTGACAGCCCAGAACCCGGTCGGTTTCCTTATCGGCGAGGATCTTGACGAACCCCTGTGGCGCGAGCATCGCCTTGGCCCGGCCATTGGCGGTAAAGGGAAATTTCGCCGCCTTGTAGGCAATACCCTCGGCTTTGAGGTCCTCCTCGGTCTTGCCGACCGAGGCGACTTCGGGGTTGGTGTAAACGACGCCTGGGATGACGGAATAGTTGACGTGCCCGGCCTGGCCGGCGAGGATTTCGGCAATCGCGATGCCCTCGTCCTCGGCCTTGTGGGCCAGCATCGGGCCGGCGATCACATCGCCGATCGCATAGATGCCGTCGAGATTTGTCTTGTAATGTCCGTTGGTTACCACCCGGCCGCGCTTGTCGCGCTCTATGCCCAGATCGTCCAGTCCGAGCCCGTCGGTGAAGGGGATACGACCGATCGAGACGAGGGCGATGTCGGTTTCAAGCGTTGTCGCTTCCCCGCCGGCGGTGGGTTCGAGGGTCGCGACGAGACCCGATTCGGTCTTTTCGATGCCTGTCACTTTCGTGCCCAGCTTGAAGTCAAACCCTTGTTTTGACAGCATTCTCTGGAACTGTTTGGCGACGTCGAGGTCCATGCCAGGCAGAATGCGATCGAGGAATTCGACGACCGTGACCTTGGCGCCGAGGCGGGCCCAGACCGAACCGAGCTCCAGCCCGATGACGCCTGCACCGATAACCAGCAGGTTATCCGGCACCTTGTCGAGCTTCAGGGCGCCGGTCGAGGTGACGATCTTTTCTTCGTCGATCTCGATTCCGGGCAGATTGGCCGAGACCGAGCCGGTGGCGATGACGATGTTCTTGGTTTCGATCTCGGTTGCCGAACCATCCTCGGCAGTGACCGTCACCTTGCCCTGCGCGGCAATTTTCCCGGTGCCCTTGAAAGCGGTTATCTTGTTCTTTTTGAAAAGATATTCGATGCCGCCAGTGTTCGACGCCACCGTATCGTCCTTGTGCGCCATCATGGCGGGCAGGTTGAGCTTTGGCGCGCCGACCTCGATGCCGAGCTGGGGGAAGGTGTGACCGGCTTCCTCGAACATTTCCGAAGCGTGCAGCAGCGCCTTGGACGGTATGCAGCCGATATTGAGGCAGGTGCCGCCAAAACTCGGCCATTTCTCGACAACGGCGACCTTCATGCCAAGCTGCGCGGCGCGAATGGCGCAGACATAACCACCCGGTCCGGTGCCGATTACGGTAAGATCAAATGTGTCGGCCATCAGTTCATGTCCTCAAATCAGTCGATTGTTTGCGGCGGCTGTCTCAGACGATCAGCCCGATTGTCATGGCGACCAGACCCAGCGAGGCGAGGATCCAGACCATGGAGCGGAAATAGGAAATACCTTGCAGATACAAGGGGATATAGACAATGCGGCCCAAAATGTAGAGCGCGGTGCCGCCCTGGGTGAGCCAGTCCGAACCGTTCGAGACCACCACCGCCAGCGCCAGCGCGACAAAGGCGGGATAGGTCTCGAGATAGTTCTCGACCATGCGCTTGGCCCGACCGGCCCGACCGGTGAGCGGGGTGCCCTCGTCGCGCGGACCGGCATTGTATTCGCGGCCCAATTGCGCGGTCAGAAGCAGCGCCTGGATGGTGATCTGCGCGAAAAGCAGCACCACCGAAACAACCACCATCCATAACTCAAAGGTCATGCTTTGAACGCTCCCCTTGGGCAATGTTGGCTCGAAAATCTATGGACTTGAGTGTTCGGTGGCCCAAGATTGCCAAACATTGCCGTTTCGGTGTTGCCGCCCTTCGAAATGGCCTAGAGATCGAGAACAAGACGCTGGGGATCTTCCAGGCTCTCCTTGACGCGAACCAGGAAGGTGACCGCTTCCTTGCCATCGACGATCCGGTGATCGTAAGAGAGCGCCAGATACATCATGGGGCGGATAACGACCTGCCCGCCAACCGCGACGGGACGCTCCTGAATCTTGTGCATGCCCAGAATGCCCGACTGGGGGGCATTGAGGATGGGGGTGCTCATCAACGAGCCGTAGACACCGCCATTGGAGATGGTGAAGGTGCCGCCCTGCATGTCGGCCATGGAAAGCTGGCCGTCGCGCGCCGCGCGTCCGAGCCGGGCGATTTCCTTTTCGATCTCGGCGATGGTCATCTGGTCGGCATCGCGCACCACCGGGACGACGAGACCCTTTTCAGTGCCCACGGCCACCCCGATATGGGCGAAGTTCTTGTAGATGATGTCGGTGCCGTCGATCTCGGCGTTGACCGCCGGGATTTCTTTCAGCGCATGGACCACGGCCCTGGTGAAAAAGCCCATGAAGCCGAGCTTGACGCCATGCTTTTTCTCGAACAGTTCCTTGTAGGAATTGCGCAGATCCATGACCGGCTTCATGTCCACCTCGTTAAAGGTGGTGAGCATGGCCGCCGAGTTCTGGGCATCCTTCAACCGCTTGGCGATGGTCTGGCGCAAACGGGTCATCTTGACCCGCTCTTCCCCACCCTGGTCCTCGGCCCGTGCGGCGCGCGGAGCGGCCGGAGCCGGGGCCTCGGTTTTTGCCGCGCCGGTATTGTCGAGCGCCTTGAGCACATCTTCTTTCAGGACCTGGCCGCGCTTGCCCGAACCTGAAACCGAGGACGGATCGACGTCGCGCTCGGCCATCAGCTTGGCAGCCGAGGGGGCGGGCGGCATTTCGGTCTTGGCGGCGGGAGCAGGAGCCTCGGCAGGCTTGGCGTCCTGCTTGGGCGCTTCGGCTTTAGGCTCTTCCTTGGGCGCTTCGGCCGATTTGGCCGGGACGGCGCCGGCGGCAATCGCCGCGATCAGCGCGCCGACTTCGACGGTATCGCCCTCATTGACCGAGATGGCTTCGAGCGTGCCCGAAACCGGGGCGGGAACCTCGATGGTCACCTTGTCGGTTTCAAGCTCGACGATGGGCTCGTCGGCCGAGACGGCATCGCCGACCTTTTTGAACCATTGCCCGATGGTGGCTTCGGTAACGCTTTCGCCCAGGGTCGGGACGCGGACTTCAGTGGACATCTCTCGTATCCTTCCAATTCGCTTTGGGGTCCCGGCAGCGCCGGGCTCGTCAATCTCGGTTTCGGGCTTACTCGAAAGCTTCGTCCAGGAACGCCTGGAGCTGGGCGACATGGGTGCGCATCAGGCCCGTGGCGGTCGAGGCCGAAGCCGGCCGGCCCACATAGCGCGGACGCCCGCCCGGACGGCCCATCTGTTCGAGCACCCATTCGATATAGGGCTGAACGAACGACCAGGCGCCCATGTTCTTGGGCTCTTCCTGGCACCAGACGACTTCGGCGTTCTGGAACCGGCTCAACTCGTCGATCAGCGCCTTGGCCGGGAACGGGTAGAGCTGTTCGAGACGCATCAGATACACATCGTTGATGCCGCGCTTTTCGCGATCTTCCAGGAGGTCGTAATAAACCTTGCCCGTGCAGATCACCACGCGCCGAATCTTGTCGTCGCCCACAAGGTTGATCTCGGTCTTGGGCAGGCCCGGCGCCTCGGCATCGTCCCAGAGCAGGCGATGGAAGAAGGTATCCGAGCCCATCTCGCCCAGCCCCGACACGGCCCGCTTGTGGCGGAGCAGCGATTTGGGGGTCATGATAATGAGCGGCTTGCGGAAGTCGCGCTTGAGCTGCCGGCGCAGCGCATGGAAATAATTGGCCGGCGTCGTGCAGTTGAGCACCTGCATATTGTCTTCGGCGCAAAGCTGCAGGAACCGCTCGGGGCGGGCCGAGGAATGCTCGGGCCCCTGGCCTTCATAGCCATGCGGCAGCAGCATCACCAGACCGCTCATGCGCAGCCATTTGCGCTCGCCCGAGGAAATGAACTGGTCGATGACCACCTGGGCGCCGTTGACGAAATCGCCGAACTGGGCTTCCCAGACCGTGAGCGCATTGGGCTCGGCCAGCGAATAGCCATATTCGAACCCGAGCACCGCTTCTTCGGAAAGCAGCGAGTTGATGACCTCGTAGCGGGCCTGGCCGTCGACAAGATTGTTGAGCGGGGTGAAGGTGGATTCGTTTTCCTGATCGTAGAGCACCGAATGGCGCTGGGAGAACGTACCGCGTTCCACGTCCTGTCCCGAAAGGCGGACCGGGTGGCCGTCTTCGAGCAGCGAGGCGAAGGCCAGGGCCTCGGCGGTGGCCCAATCGATGCCCTCGCCTTCGGCAATCATCTTCTTGCGGTTGTCGAGGAACCTCTGGACGGTGCGGTGCGCATGGAAATCGCCCGGCACGGTTGTCAGCTTTTCGCCAAGCGCTTTCAGGCGCTCCATCTCGATGCCGGTGACGCCCCGGCGCGGGCCATCGACTTCGGCAAGCTTGATGTTCTTCCAGGCGCCGTCGAGCCAGTCTGCCTTGTTGGGGCGGTAATCCTGGCCGGCCTCGAATTCGCTATCGAGCCTGGCGCGCCATTCGGCCTTGAGGGCATCGAACTCCTCGGCCGTGAGCACGCCTTCCTCGACAAGCTTGTTGCCGTAGATTTCCAGCGTCGTCTTGTGCCCGCGAATGGCCTTGTACATCAGCGGCTGGGTAAAGCTGGGCTCATCGCCTTCATTGTGGCCGAACCGGCGGTAGCAGAACATGTCGATGACGACCGGGCGGCCGAATTTCTGGCGGAACTCGACGGCGATCTTGGCGGCATAGACAACGGCTTCGGGATCGTCGCCATTGCAATGGAAGACCGGCGCCTCGATCATCTTGGCCACGTCCGTCGGATAGGGCGAGGAGCGCGAGAAGTGCGGCGAGGTGGTGAACCCGATCTGGTTGTTGACCACGAAATGGATCGACCCGCCGGTGCGGTGCCCCTTAAGGCCCGAAAGCGCGAAACATTCGGCGACCACGCCCTGCCCGGCAAAGGCCGCATCGCCATGCAAAAGGAGCGGCAGGACCGCGGTGCGATCGGTGTCGCGCGTATCGGCGACGAACCGTCCCTCGATTGCCGAAAGCTGATCCTGCTTGGCGCGCGCCTTGCCCAGCACAACGGGATTGACGATTTCCAGGTGGCTGGGGTTGGCGGTGAGCGAAAGGTGAACCTTGTTGCCGTCGAACTCGCGGTCCGACGATGCGCCCAGATGATATTTGACGTCGCCCGACCCTTCCACATCGTCAGGATAGAACGCGCCGCCCTTGAATTCATGAAACAGCGCGCGATGGGGCTTGGCCATCAACTGGGTCAGAACGTTGAGACGCCCGCGATGGGGCATGCCCAGAACGATATCCTTTACCCCCAGCGCGCCGCCGCGCTTGACGATCTGTTCGAGCGCCGGGATCAGCGATTCCCCACCATCGAGACCGAACCGCTTGGTGCCGGTATATTTGACGTCGAGAAACTTTTCGAACCCTTCGGCTTCGGCCAGCTTATTGAGGATCGCCCGCTTGCCCTGGGGGGTGAAGGTGATTTCCTTGTCGGGCCCTTCGATACGCTCCTGGATCCAGGCCTTGGCCTCGGGATCGGAGATGTGCATGAACTCGATGCCCAGCGTGCCGCAATAGGTGCGGCGCAGGATTTCGAGCATCTGGGGCACTGTGGCAAATTCGAGCCCGAGATAATTGTCGATGAAGATTTCGCGGGTGTAATCGGCCTCGGAAAATCCATAGGCCGCCGGATCGAGCTCGGGGGCTTCCTCGCGATTTTCCAGCCCGAGCGGGTCGAGATTGGCGTGCAGATGGCCGCGCATGCGATAGGCGCGGATCATCATGATGGCGTGGATCGAATCCCGAGTCGCCTGCATGACCGCTTCGGTCGAAACCACCTCGCCGCCGGCCCTGGCCTTTTCGGTGACTGCCTTTTGAGCCTTGACCGCCACTTCGCCCCAATTGCCATCGAGCGCCGAGATCATCTCGCCATTGGAGGCACGCGGCCAGTCGGCGCGCTGCCAGCTCGGGCCATCGGCGTTTTTCGTTACGCAATCGGCACTGTCGGCAAGATTGTCGAAGAACTCCGCCCAGCTCGGATCGACGCTTTTCGCATCGCTCTTGTAGCGGGCGTACAGCGCGTCGATGTAATCGGCATTGCCGCCATAAAGGAAGGAAGTGAGGAGGAACGCTTCGTTCTGGTCCTGTCGTGCCATTTCGCTCTCGATTGGGGGTCCCGATCCCCCGGGTGGTAATTCATTCAACCTGCCCGTTGCCGGTATTGGCTTGTCGCGGTTCCGAACCGAAAAAGTGGTGACCACTTTTTCTGGAAACGCTCCTATGGGCCACCAAATTCGGTCGAACTATGACGGCGGCGCCGTCTCGTTTTGGTTAACCGGGGCCTAAAAGCCGGCCCCGGTCAAAAATCGCCTTCGATCAGCCCTTGAGGACCTCGACCAGCGTGGTGCCCAGACGCGCCGGCGAGGGCGAGACCTTGATGCCCGCCGCTTCCATTGCGGCGATTTTCGATTCCGCGTCGCCCTTGCCGCCCGAGACCACGGCACCCGCGTGACCCATGGTCTTGCCCTTGGGTGCGGTGCGGCCCGCGATGAACCCGGCCATGGGTTTCGAACGACCCTTCTTGGCTTCGTCGATCAGGAACTGGGCGGCGTCTTCTTCGGCCGAGCCGCCGATTTCGCCGATCATGATGATCGATTGCGTGGCGTCGTCGGCCAGGAACATTTCGAGCACGTCGATGAATTCGGTGCCCTTGACCGGATCGCCGCCGATGCCGACCGCCGTGGTCTGGCCAAGGCCTTCATTTGTGGTCTGGAACACGGCTTCATATGTAAGCGTGCCCGAGCGCGACACAATGCCCACCGAGCCCTTGCGGAAGATCGAACCGGGCATGATGCCGATCTTGCATTCTTCCGGGGTGAGGATGCCGGGGCAGTTGGGGCCGAGCAGACGCGAATTGGAGCGGTCGAGGCGCGCCTTCACCCGCACCATGTCGGACACCGGGATGCCCTCGGTGATGCATGTGATGAACGGGATTTCCGCTTCGATCGCCTCGATGATGGCATCGGCCGCGCCCGCGGGGGGCACATAGATGACCGAAGCGTCCGCGCCGGTCTTTTCCTTGCCCTCGGCGACGGTCGCAAAGATGGGAAGCTGTTCCCCGCCGGCGCCCGACCAGGTTTCTCCGCCCTTTTTGGGGTGGATACCGCCGACCATCTGGGTGCCGTAATAGGCGAGCGCCTGTTCGGTGTGGAAGGTCCCCGTCTTGCCGGTCAGGCCCTGGACGAGGATCTTGGTGTTCTTGTCAACGAGAATGGACATGTCTTTGGCTAAATCCTGTCTGTTCGGGCTTTAAGCGACCGCCGCAACGATCTTCTGGGCGGCGTCATCGAGATCGTCGGCGGCGGTGATCGCCAGCCCCGATTCGTTGAGGATCTTCTTGCCCAGTTCGACATTGGTGCCTTCGAGGCGCACGACCAGCGGAATGGTCAGGCCCACTTCCTTGACGGCGGCGACGACGCCCTCGGCGATCACGTCGCACTTCATGATGCCGCCGAAGATATTGACCAGAATGCCCTCGACCTTGGGGTCGGCGGTGATGATCTTGAAGGCCGCCGCGACCTTTTCCTTGCTGGCGCCGCCGCCCACGTCACAGAAGTTCGCCGGCTCCTTGCCGTAGAGATGGATGATGTCCATGGTCGCCATGGCAAGCCCGGCGCCATTGACCATGCAGCCGATATTGCCGTCCATGGGCACATAGGCCAGGTCCCATTTGGACGCTTCGATTTCCTTGGCGTCTTCCTCGGTCTCGTCGCGCAGGGCGACGATGTCGGAATGGCGGAACAGGGCGTTGCCGTCGAAAGAGACCTTGGCATCGAGAACGCGCAGATGGCCGTCGGTCATCACGATCAGCGGGTTGATTTCGAGCAGCGCCATGTCTTTTTCGACGAACGCCTTGTAGAGCGCCGGAAAGAGGGACTTGGCGTCCTCGGCGGCAGCACCCTCGAGTTTGAGAGCGCTCGAAATCTCGGTCACGTTGGCGGCGCTGACGCCCGCTTCGGGATCGATGGCGACGGTGACGATCTTTTCGGGCGTGTCGTGGGCGACCTGCTCGATGTCCATGCCGCCTTCGGTGGACACAACGAACGCCACCTTGCCGACCGAGCGGTCGACCAGCAGCGAGCAGTAGAGCTCACGATCGATATCGGCGCCGTCCTCGATATAGAGGCGGTTGACCTGCTTGCCCGCATCGCCGGTCTGGGCGGTGACAAGGGTGTTGCCGAGCATGTCACGAACATTGGCCACGACCTCGTCGATCGACTTGGCGAGCCGCACGCCGCCCTTGGCGTCGGGCCCGAGTTCCTTGAACTTGCCCTTGCCGCGCCCGCCGGCGTGGATCTGGGACTTGACCACATAAAGCGGGCCGGGAAGCGATTTTGCAGCCGCTTCGGCCTCCTCGGCACTCATGATGGCCACGCCCTTGGCGACCGGGGCGCCGTAGCCCTTGAGCAGTTCCTTGGCCTGGTATTCGTGAATGTTCATTGCAGGTTCGAACCTTTTTTAACGTTCGGCAGAAAGGGAAAAGCCCGGAGGCGGAACCTCCGGGCCGGATCGGTTACGCCAGTTTCGGCGCGATCTTCTTGCAGGCCTCGACCAGCCCGTCGACCGATTGGACCGAAGCGTCGAACATCTTCTTTTCGGACGCGTTGAGCTCGATCTCGACGATCCGCTCGACGCCACCCGCACCGATCACCACCGGAACGCCGACATAGGTGTCCGACAGGCCGAACTGGCCGGTCAGGTGCGCGGCGCAGGGCAGGATACGCTTCTTGTCCTTGAGGTAGCATTCGGCCATCTCGACGGCCGAAGCGGCGGGGGCGTAAAAGGCCGAGCCGGTCTTGAGCAGGCCCACGATCTCGGCGCCGCCATCGCGGGTGCGCTGGATGATTTCGTCGAGCTTGTCCTTGCTCATCCAGCCCATCTTGACCATGTCGGGGAGCGGGATGCCGGCAACTGTGGAATAGCGGGCCAAGGGCACCATGGTATCGCCATGGCCACCCATGACGAACGCAGTGACGTCCTGGACCGAGACGTTGAGCTCGTCGGCGATGAAGTGGCGGAAGCGCGCGCTGTCGAGGACGCCCGCCATGCCGACGACCTTCTCGGCCGGAAGGCCGGAGAATTTCTGCAGCGCCCAGACCATGGCGTCGAGCGGATTGGTGATGCAGATCACGAACGCGTCGGGGGCGTATTTGGAAATGCCCGCGCCGACCTGTTCCATGACTTTCAAATTGATTTCCAGAAGGTCGTCGCGGCTCATGCCCGGCTTGCGCGGCACGCCGGCGGTGACGATGACCACGTCGGCGCCTTCGATGTCCTTGTATTCGGACGTGCCCTTGAGGGTGGAATTATACCCTTCGACCGGGCCGGACTGGGCCAGATCGAGCGCCTTGCCCTGCGGCACGCCGTCAACGATATCGAACAGCATGACGTCGCCAAGTTCCTTGAGCGCCACCAGATGTGCGAGTGTCCCCCCGATCTGACCGGCACCGATCAGAGCGATTTTCTTACGCGCCATGAGCAAGTTTCCCTATAGGTAAAGTAACGTTTTCCTCGCGCCCTCCATAGACCTTGTGACCTTTGGACGCAAGTGAACCCTTCGTCTAACGATCAAGGATTGTTTGGAAGGAGCGCCAACCTCCGGCGCCGAAGCGGCCGGAGGTGCAATGCGGCGAGGCTGGGGGTACTGGATCCCTGATCAGGTCCGGGATGACAATGGGAAGGGAGAAAGGAGAGAGACGGACCAAGTTCAAGACTTTCCCCGCTACGTCAATTAAGTCAGGAAGGCTGACCTGAACCGGTGCGCAGGGGTTGGGCGATGTAATCGGCCGAGCGCATTTCTTCCAGCCGGGACAGGCAGCGCGCGAACTCGAACCGGGTCCTCTCGTCCTGGGCGAGATCGTCGAGCGGGGCGGCAAAGCTGGCGGCGAGCTTGACCCCGCGATCGTAGAGGGTGTCGACGAGCAGGATGAAGCGTTTCGAAGCGTCCGATTTCAACCGCGAAAACACCGGCACATGATCGATCATCAGCGTGTGGAAGCGGTTGGCGAGCTTGAGGTAATCGCGCGCGCCGAGCGGGCGTTCGCACAGATCGGCGAAATTAAAGCGCGCGACGCCCATGGCCTGAGCGGGCACGGTAATGACACGGCCAAGACTTTCAACGGCATCGGGCCTGGGCTCCGCCCCGCCGGTCAAATGGCCAAACAGCGCATCCATCTGGGCGTCCGTCTCCGGGCCGTTGCCGATCCTGTACACGTCCTGCGCGTCGAGTTTTTCGCGCCGGTAATCGGTGTCCGCATCGAGGTTGAACACATCCGCATGCGCGGTGAGCAGATCGATGAAAGGCTCGAAAAGCTGGCGGTTAAGCCCGTTCCAATAGAGTTTTTCGGGCGGGATGTTGGAGGTGGCCACCACCACGACCCCATCGGCAAACAGGATTTCGAACAGCCGGGAAAGCAGCATGGCGTCGGTGATGTCGGAAACGAAGAACTCGTCGAAACACAAAAGCCGCACCGAGCGGGTGATGGGCCGCGCCACCGCCGGAATGGGATCGCGAGACCCCTTGGTCCCGGGATTTTCTGAACGGAACTTGGCGATCGCCTCGTGCACCTCGTTCATGAATTCGTGGAAATGCACGCGCCGTTTGGCGGCGACCGGGACGGTTTTGAAAAACAGATCCATGAGCATGGTCTTGCCCCGGCCCACATCGCCCCAGATGTAAAGGCCCTTCGGCGCTTCGCGGCGGCGCTTGAACAGCGAGGCAATGACCGAACCCGAGCGCGCTTCGAGCCGTTCGAGTCCCTCGGCAACGCGCTGGAGTTTTTCGACTGCACGCTTTTGCGCCGCGTCGGGCTTGACCTGCCCGGCGACGATCATGTCGGCATACGCATCGACAATGGAGCCCGATGCCCCTTCGGTCCCGGTCAAGCCCTCAAACCCGGTTAACCGACCATGGAAACCGGCTGCCCGCCGGCCAGCGTGCCCACGAACCTGTTTCCGCTCTGGAACAGGGTGCCCACCAATTCGTCGGCCTCGTTATAGAGCTGGATCTGGTTGCCCAGCAGGTTCCACGAGGTCACTTCGGTCAGGCCCTCGACAAGACAACCCGGCGTCGAGGCCCGGTAGCGGCCGGTGGAGCCCTTGGCCGTGTAGGTGAGGTTGAGGCGGCATTGTTCGGCGCCGACCATCATGGTCCAACCGCCCAGAAGCTGCTCGATGGTGACGCTGCCCGTCAGATTGCGGCCGCCCGTGGTGTTGCCCGGACTGCCCACATCGTCGAGCAGAAAGCCGGGCGAGCTTGTCGAATTGCTGCCGTCCAGCGATGCCGTATTGCCCGGCACGGTGGGCGTGCCGGTGGTCGAGGGGGAATTTTCCGGCAGCACGGTCGATCCGTCGATGGGGGGCAGATCGGAGGTGGAAACCGCCCCGGTCTGCACAGGCTGAAGCGTGGGCGCCGGTGGCGTGGCGGTGACTGTCGGTGTCGACCGGCCGAACGAGGTCGGCGAACAGGCGGCGAGTATGCCGGTGGCGCCGATGACCATCGTCATTGCGAGTGATCGTGTGAGAGTTCCAACCATAACAGCTCCATGTTTCGGCCCGGACGGGATTTGCGGGAACGCAATGCGTTCCGTACCGTTCCAACGGCGCTGCCGGCGGCCTGACCCATCCGCTTTAAGGCGGCAGCGCTCACAACTCAAGCCCTCCGGACCGCTCCGAGGGGTTCGCCGTTAACTATTGTGGCCAATATGGCGGTTGTGGGACAAGATCGGTCCGCTCCCCGTGGCGGACGCGTAACAAGGAAGACCGGATGGCATTTTACGTCCACGCCAAATCTTTGATGACCTCGATTGCCGGCAGCTTCTGGTTCGTGCCCCTGCTCATGGCGCTGGCCGGTCTCGCATTGGGCAATCTTTTCGTGTTCATCGACGCTCTGGACGCCCTGTCGGGGCTGCGCGAGCAATCCTTTTATCCCCGGTTCGGTCCGGAAGGGGCACGCGCGGTCCTCACGACAATCGCCGGCGGCATGATGACAATGGCTTCGCTGGTCTTTTCGCTGACCTTTGTGGGGCTGACCCAGCTTTCAAGCCAGCTCGGCCCGCGCGTCCTGATGATGTTCATGGAGGATAGGGCCACCCAACTGGTTCTCGGCGCCTTTGTCGGGGTGTTCCTGTTTGCGCTCGTGGTGCTGGGCGAGGTGAGCGAGCTCGATGACGGTTTCGTGCCCGACCTTGCGGTCGCCGCCACCATCGTCATCGCCACCGGCGCGTTCGGGCTCGTGATCTATTTCGTCCATCACATGGCGCTGGCCATCCAGGCCGACGTTATCGTCGCCGATCTGGGCAGACGGTTTGCCAGGGCCATCGGCCGGGTGGCCCGCAAGGCTCAGACCTGCGACATCGCCCGGGCCAACCGCCATGTTGCCGAGTTCGAGGGATTTGCGGGCACGCCCGTCCCGGCGCCCTCAAGCGGCTATATCCGCCATATCGCCTATGACCGGCTGCTCGACATTCTCCAGACCGGAGGCTTGCGGCTGGTGATCGATTTGCGGGTCGACGACTATGTGGGCGAAGCCATGCCCATGGCCCATGTGGAAGGCCCAGCCCCCGATGTCGGCGCGCTGGCCAAATGCTTTACACTCGGGCCGCGCCGCGACGTGCTTCAGGAAGCGACCTATGAGGCACGCGCCCTGATCGACATAGCGCTGCGTGGGCTCTCGCCCGGCATCAACGACCCCAACACCGCCGTTGCGGCGATCGATCATATGAGCGGAGCCCTGCTGCCGCTCGTCCGCTCCGAGGGGGTGCCGCGCGTTCTGTTTACCGAGGACGGCCGCGCCGCGCTCAGGCGGCCCGATCTGGGACTGACCCATTACCTCGATCTGATCGTGCCCGCCCTGCTGCCGGCCATGCGCACCGATACCCTGGCCACCGAAAGGCTGATCGAGCTCTTGATCCTGTTCGACCGCGTCAGCCGTCAGGACGACGCGCGCGAAACGATCGCCAAATGGCGCAAGGTGATGGCGCGCGACGTGGACAACCACCAACTGCCGCAAACCATGGTGGACTGGCTCAAGGAAAAGGCGGCGGAGTGAGGTGTTGCGCGAACACGTGCTCAAACCACGTTGTCTCCATCCTGGTCATCCCGGGCGAAGACTCGGGATCCAGTAAGCGGCAGAGTCGGTGGCTTTGTCTCTGGCGTTGAGTGTGCTGGGCCCCGGGTCAAGCCCGGGGTGACAGGGTGGGGAAAGCGGCAGCGGCGTTGCCCAATGGGATCGCTGCAAGCGGCGCTAGAGCGTGTCCAGCAAAAGCATGTCCTCGACGCGATCGGGGATGGAAACGGTTTTGCGGTTCGGACACGCGATAAAACAAAGGCTTAGAGCCAAGGATTTGATTCAATCAAATCCTGAACGGCTCTAGCGCGCGATCATGTCTTTGAGCAGCGCTTCGGCCAGAGGCTGGGCGTCGCGTGCCTCGTGGGTGGGAACGGCGATGGCCAGCCCCTTGCCCGTCAGCCCCGTTCCTATGCCCGGCAGGCCGCCATCGGCGATTTCGCGCGGGGTGAACCCGTGGGCGCGAAGGGCGGTGACCATGAGCCGGGCCACCGATTCGCGTTCGACATAAAGGATCGTTTCGTAATCGGTCATGGCCGGCATCCTCAAAACAAAAGGGCCCGGGAAAAGCCCCGGACCCCTCTAATGTATCAGAATCGGCAGGGTTCAGGCCACCTTGCGTTCGACCATCATCTTCTTGATTTCGGCGATCGCCTTGGCCGGGTTGAGCCCCTTGGGGCAGACCTTGGCGCAGTTCATGATGGTGTGGCAGCGATAGAGCTTGAAGGGGTCTTCGAGGTCGTCGAGGCGTTCCGAGGTGGCTTCGTCGCGGCTGTCGATCAGCCAGCGATAGGCCTGCAACAGCACGGCCGGGCCGAGATATTTTTCGCCATTCCACCAATAGGACGGGCACGAGGTCGAACAGCACGCGCACAATATGCACTCGTAAAGCCCGTCGAGCTTGGCGCGATCTTCCTTGGTCTGCAGCCATTCGGTGTCGGGGGTCGGCGTCTTGGTCTGCAGCCAGGGCTGCACCGATTTGTGCTGTTCGTAAAATGTCGAAAGATCGGGCACCAGGTCCTTGACCACCGGCATATGTGGCAGCGGATAGACCGCGATCGCGCCGGACGAAACCTCGTCCATGCCCTTGGTGCAGGCCAGCGTATTGGCGCCGTCGATGTTCATGGCGCACGACCCGCAAATCCCCTCGCGGCACGAGCGGCGCAGGGTGAGGGTGGGATCGATAGTGTTCTTGATCCACAACAGCGCGTCGAGAATCATCGGGCCGCAATCGTCGAGATCGACGAAATAGGTGTCGATGCGCGGATTATCGCCCGTGTCGGGATCGTAGCGATAGACCCTGTATTCACGCAGCCGGGTGGCGCCCTCCGGCTTGGGCCAGGTCTTGCCCTTTTTGGGGCGGGAGCGTTTGTCGAGGACGAGTTCAGCCATTTGTCGTTCGCTCCTTAGTAAACGCGGGCCTTGGGCGCGATCTTTTTGAGATCGATGCCATCGGTCAAAGGATCGACGTGGACCGGGCGGTAGCCGAGCGTCACCTTGCCCGCATCATTCACCCAGCTCAGCGTGTGCTTGCGCCAGTTGACGTCGTCGCGGTCGGCGAAATCCTCGCGGGCGTGGGCGCCGCGGCTCTCCTTGCGCGCCTCGGCCGAATAGACCGTGGTGATCGCGTTGGCCATGAGGTTTTCAAGCTCGAGGGTTTCCACAAGGTCCGAATTCCAGATCATCGAACGGTCGGTGACCTTGATGTCGGCAAGTTCGGCCCAGATGTCGGAAATCCGCTTGCAGCCGGCTTCGAGCGTTTCCTGGGTGCGGAACACGGCGGCGTCTTCCTGCATGGCGCGCTGCATCTTGTCGCGCAGCCTGGCGGTCGGGGAAGTGCCATTGGCGTTGCGCAGCCGGTCGAACCGGGCGAGGATCTTGTCGTCCTGGGCGGCGTTGATCGCCGGGATCGGTGCAGTTCTGTCCATCACCTCACCGGCCCGCAGCGCGGCGGCGCGGCCGAACACCACGAGATCGGTCAGCGAGTTCGAACCCAGCCGGTTGGCGCCGTGCACCGAGGCGCAGGCCGCTTCGCCCACCGCCATCAGCCCCGGGACGACCCGGTCGGGATCGGCCTCGGTGGGGTTGAGCACTTCACCGTGATAATTGGCCGGGATGCCGCCCATATTGTAGTGAACGGTGGGGATGACCGGGATCGGCTCGCGGGTGAGATCGACCCCGGCAAAGATCTTCGCCGATTCCGAAATGCCCGGCAGGCGCTCATGGAGCACGGCGGGATCGAGATGGTCGAGGTGCAGGAAGATATGGTCGCCCTTGGCGCCCACACCCCGCCCCTCGCGGATTTCCATGGTCATGCAGCGCGAAACGACGTCGCGGCTGGCCAGGTCCTTGGCGTTGGGAGCATAGCGCTCCATGAAGCGCTCGCCTTCCGAATTGACCAGATAGCCGCCCTCCCCGCGTGCGCCCTCGGTGATCAGGCAGCCCGAGCCGTAAATGCCGGTGGGGTGGAACTGGACGAATTCCATATCCTGGAGCGGCAGGCCGGCGCGGGCCACCATGCCGTTGCCATCGCCGGTGCAGGTGTGGGCCGACGTGGCCGAGAAATAGGCGCGCCCGTACCCGCCGGTGGCCAGCACCACCATCTTGGCGCGGAAGCGGTGGATGGTGCCGTCGTCGAGCTTCCAGGCGATGACGCCCTGACATTCGCCGTTCTCGCCCATGATGAGGTCGAGCGCGAAATATTCGACGAAGAACTCGGCATTGTTGCGCAGCGATTGGCCGTAAAGCGTGTGCAGGATGGCATGGCCGGTGCGGTCGGCGGCGGCGCAGGTGCGCTGCACCGGGGGGCCTTCGCCATATTCGGTCATGTGGCCGCCAAACGGGCGCTGGTAGATCTTGCCCTCTTCGGTGCGCGAAAAGGGCACGCCGTAATGTTCGAGCTCGTAGATCGCGGCGGGCGCCTCGCGCGCCAGATATTCCATGGCGTCATTGTCGCCCAGCCAGTCCGACCCCTTGACGGTATCGTACATATGCCACTGCCAGCTATCGGGGCCCATGTTCTGGAGCGAGGCGGCGATGCCGCCCTGCGCCGCGACCGTGTGCGAGCGGGTGGGGAACACCTTTGTGACGCAGGCTGTCGAAAAGCCCTGCTCGGCCATGCCCAGCGTGGCGCGCAGTCCCGCGCCGCCGGCGCCGACCACCACGACGTCATAGGCGTGGTCGATGATTTGGTAAGCCGAAGCCATGAGCGAAATTAACCTCCGAAGGCGAGGACGAGAACCGAGACCAGCGCGACGATGCCCACGATCACGGTGAAAATGGTGTTGGCCGCCTTGGCCAGCGAGTGATTGCGCGGCTCGTGGATGTAATCCTCGATCACTTCGTTCATGCCGTTGCGCATATGGATGAAGGCGACGGCGAACAGGACGATGGCGAGGATGGAAACCAGCGGATTGGCGAAGGTCGCCGTCATTTGCGCCCGGTCGGCGCCCGCAAGCGAAACGACCAGCCAGATCAAGAACCCGACAAGCACGATGTTGCTCGCGCCGGTGACGCGCTGGAGAATGAACGCGCCGGTGCCTTTTTCTTTCGGATTGGTCTGCATTGCCGTCCCCCTAGAACCAGACGAACACGGCCCAGACAAGGACCGTGGCCACAATCGAGAAAACCAGCGTGGCAAGCGTGATGGCCTCGCGGCTGGCCGCATCGAACCCCGCCCCGGTGTCCCAGACGAAATGCTTGAGCCCGCCGGCCATGTGATGGAACAGCGTCCAGGTGTAGAGGAACAGCCCGATCTGGATGATCGGATGGCCGAAGAACCCCTGCACCGCCGAAAGCTGGTCCTGCCCCAGCGCCGCGGCCCCCAGCCACAGGGCAAACAGCACGGTGCCCAGATACAGCCCGATCCCCAGCACGCGATGCAGGATCGAAAGCGTCATGGTGAGGGTGAAGCGATAGACGGAAAGATGCGGGGACGTCGGTCGGAATTGCGCCATTGTCTGCCTCGATCTGGCCCGCGCGGAACCGCCGGGCACACAGCGCCGGTTGCCCGGCAGAAAACCTGGGGCCAACTTCTAATCGCGCTTTCCCCATTCGTCAAAGGGCCGCGCTTACGTCTTTGGTCGGAAAAAGGCCAAGGCGAAGCCGGCTAAAATATTGACTTTAAAGGTCATATTTTGGTCCGACCCAGGACGGCGATGGCTAAGTCGTGGCAGGAGCGGGGAAATGTCAGCCAGGTTTACCTTTAACGTAAAGCAGCCCTTTCCCGGCCCCGGCGAGCGCAACAAAGAGCAAAAAAATGCGCTTGCGGGTCCCGATGCCGGCTAGGTCGGGCCGAAAAGCCCGCCGGTGACCCATGCGAGCAGGTGCGGATTGCTCCAGAGCACCCAGGCAGCGACGGCCAGAGCGGCCAGCAGCACCAGCCCGAACAGCTTTCTGACCAGCGAAAAGACAAGCCAGAAGGCCACCAGCGCAATGGCGCCGATGACGATGAGCGAAACACTGTCGGTGGGAATCCTCGCCTCCCTGGAAAATCTGGCCGGCGGCCGATTACGCCGCGCAAGGGCGGCTTTTTGATGTCACCTTGGGTCCGAATCGGGCTGGACCGCCTCCGGTCCCACGTTCAATTCCCGCGCCAGGGCGCCGGCCACGCTCCGCAGCTCCAGCCACTCCGCTTCGCTCAACCCTTCGAGCAATCCGGCCAGAATGGCCTCGCGCGCCGCGCAGGCCGCATCGACGGCGGCCAATCCCTTTTCGGTGATTTCGAGACGGCCCGAGCGGCGGTCCGGCCCGGCAAGACGCCGCGCCAACCCCTGGCGCACCAGCCCCTCGACGAGCCGGGAGGCCGTGGGGACCGATATCTTTTCCTGTGCCGCCAACCGGCCGATGGTGTTGGCCCTCAAGAAATGGATCACCGAAAGCGCCGAAAGCTGGGCGGCGCTGCACCCGGTCTGGCGGTCCGCAGCCTGCAGCGCCCTGTCGAGCGGCAGCACCGTGCGATGGAGCAATTGCAGGGCCCGCGACTTATGGGATTGGGTCACGCATTTTCCCTTTCAATTAGCATTGCTAACTGTTAGCATAGCTATATACTATCGACAACACCGCAAGATCGGAGTGCTCATAATGGAGCTTCACCGCGGCCGCCTTATCGATCATGTTCATCTGCGCGTGAAAGACCTCGAAAAGAGCCGGGATTTCTACCGCGCCGCACTCGGCGCGCTGGGCCGCGAGCTGACCTTTGAGACCGACGCGTTCTTCGTATCGGACGAATTGTTCGTCGATGCCGCCGATACCTATGTCACCAGGGTGCATCTGGCGTTCCAGACCGACGGCCCCGAGATGGTGCGGGCCTTTCACGCAGCGTCGCTTGAGGCCGGGGGCACCGACAACGGCGCGCCGGGCGAACGGCCCTATCACCCGGGCTATTATGCCTGCTTCATTCTCGATCCCGATGGCAACAATATCGAGGCGGTCTGGCACGGCCCGCACCAGCGCAACGCGGCATCGGTAGCCATCACCCCCGATATGCCATGAGCACCGATACCGCCCGGCTGACCCGCCCGATCCAGACCATGCCCGACGATGTCGCGGCCCGGCTGGACAGCGGCGGGCTGCGCGCGGCCTATGATGCCCGGCCCGCCTATCAGCGCAATGACTATCTGGGCTGGATCGCCCGCGCCCGGCGCCCCGCCACGCGCGAAAGACGGATCGCCCGGATGCTCGACGAACTGGCACGGGGCGGCGTCTATATGGCCATGAAATGGCGCGGTCAGACGTAATCGACCAGTTTCTTGTCCGGATCGTAGGGCTGGTCCTCGACCTCTTTTGTCACCGCCTGGCCACAGCGCATTGTGCCCGTCGCGGCATCAAAGACATAGTGGGGGGCGCCGTAAAGCAGCCAGCCTTCCGAGAGCGCCTTGGTCACCTTGTGGCAGAAGGCGGAATCGTCGTCGCCCGACAAAAAACGATAGATCATCATGGGATCAAACTTCTCCATTGGTATTCGGACCGGCACCATAGGGCCCCCGCCGGCTTATTTGAATCTCAATCGGACGCACGTTTTTATTTTGTCGCGATGTCGAACCGAAAAAGTCTGCAACTTTTTCTGATCTCGCTGATCCCCCTTGGTCGCGAGATCGAACCGAAAAAGGTCTGCAACTTTTTCTGATCTCGCTGATCCTCATTGGTCGCGAAATCGAATCGAAAAAGTCTGCAACTTTTTCTGATCTCGCCGGTCCCCAATGGTCGCGAGATCGAACCGAAAAAGTCTGCAACTTTTTCTGATCTCGCTCCGGGCGATTGATCTTGGCCGCGTCAGGGGCTAATCGGCAGGTGCGGATACAGTAATAAAGGATGCGAGCATGACGCAGCAATTCCCGCCCTTCCTGATCGAGGGCTACCGCAACTTCATGTCGGGGCGCTATGCGACCGAGAGCCAGCGCTACAGGAAGCTGGCCGACGAGGGCCAGAAGCCCACGACAATGGTGATTGCCTGCTGCGATTCCCGGGCCGCGCCCGAAACCATATTCGATGCCGGGCCGGGCCAGCTTTTCGTCCTGCGCAACGTCGCCAACCTTGTGCCGCCCTTCGGCCCGGACGCCGCCTATCACGGCACATCCTCGGCCATCGAGTTCGCGATCATTCATTTAAAGGTCGAAAATATCGTGGTCATGGGCCATGGCCGTTGCGGCGGCATTGCCGGGGCATTGGCCACCGCGGCGGGTCATGCGCCCGAAGGCGCCTTCATCGGCAAATGGCTGACCATGATCGAAGAGGTGGCCGGCAAGGTCGAGGCCAATTCGCTCCTCACCTCCTCCGAGCAGCAGACGGCGCTCGAACGCATCGTCATCCGGCAGTCGATCGGCAACCTCATGACTTTCCCCTTCGTCAAGGAGCGCGTCGAGGCCGGCGCACTTTCGCTGCACGGCGCGTGGTTCGACATTTCCTCGGGTGAACTCTGGACGATGAACGGGGAAAGCGGCGACTTCATGCGGCCCGAGCTTTAGCCGGAAGGCAAAGCCATCCCTTTCCCACCGCGTCATCCCGGGCTTGACCCGGGAACCAGTACGCTCAAAGACAATAGCCGATCCGGACGGTTCACCCCCCAACCGCCACGTCCAGCGCAATCTCCACCATATCGCTCAGCGATGTCTGGCGCGCTTCGGCGTCGATCTCGTCGCCGGTGATCAGGCAATCGGTCATGGTGCAGATGGTCAGCGCCTTCGCCCCGAACCGCGCGGCCAGCGTATAAAGCGTTGCCGCTTCCATCTCGACGCCCAGCACCCCGTGTTCGATCAGCCTGCCGTAAGCCTCGAGCCCGGAGGGATGGTAGAAGATGTCGGAGGAGACGATCCCGCCCACATGCACGGTCTTGCCCTTGGCCCGTGCTGCGTCGTCGGCGGCCCGCAACAGGGAGAAATCGGCGGCGGGCGCATAATTGTAGTTCCCGAACGCACCCGTAACGATCGTGGAATCGGTGGCCGCCGACGCCCCGATCACCACGTCGCGCACCTTGACCTTGGTGTTCAGCCCGCCGCAGGTGCCCACCCGGATCATGGTCTTGACGCCATAAGTGTTTAAAAGCTCATGCACATAAATCGCGGTGGAGGGCTGGCCCATGCCGGTCGCCTGCACCGAAACGGGCTCGCCGTTCCAGGTGCCGGTGAACCCCAGGCAATTGCGCACCGAATTGACCAGTTTCGCATCGCTCAGAAACGTCTCGGCAATCCATTTGGCACGCAGCGGGTCGCCGGGCAGAAGTACGGCTTCCGCGTAATCGCCGGGCTTGGCATGGTTGTGCGGAGTCATCTTTTATCCTTTGGTCAAAATCTGGCGCGCACCATACTTTGCGGCCTTGGCCCGTGCAATGGGCCGAGCCTGCTTGGCAAGCGGGCGCGATTGCATTAGAGACAGACGAGCCAAATCGTACCGCCGGGTACGGTTGCGCCTCGCGCGACGGACCGGCGCCTGTGTGGGAGATAAAGTCATGGACAAGTTCACGACATTGACGGGCGTTGCCGCGCCCATGCCGATCATCAATATCGACACCGACATGATCATCCCCAAACAATATCTCAAGACCATCAAGCGCACCGGTCTGGGCACGGCGCTGTTCGCCGAGATGCGCTACAATGAGGATGGCAGCGAAAAGGCAGATTTCGTTCTCAACAAGCCCGCCTACCGCGCCTCCAAAATCGTCATCGCCGGCGACAATTTCGGCTGCGGATCGTCGCGCGAACACGCCCCCTGGGCGCTGCTCGATTTCGGCATCAAATGCGTCATCTCCACGAGCTTTGCCGACATTTTCTACAATAACTGCTTCAAGAACGGCATCCTGCCCATCGTCGTCACCCCCCAACAGCTCGAAATGCTGCTCGACGACGCCGATCGCGGCTCGAACGCCACGCTGACCGTCGATCTGGAAAACCAGACGATTTCCGGCCCCGATGGCGGCACGATCACATTCGATATCGACCCGGGTCGCAAGCAGGTGCTGCTCGAAGGGCTCGACGACATCGCCATGACGCTCAAGAAAGACGAGACCATCGGCGGTTTCGAAAGCAAATTGGCCGAAGACAGGCCTTGGGTATAAAGGGCCCGATGCCGATGTCGCTCACCAGTCCCCAGATCGGCTTTATATCGGCGGGGATCGCATTGACGCTGGTGCTGGCGGTGATGGTCCCCACGCTCACCCCGCTGGTGCCGCCCTTTGCCGGATATGGTGGAACTCTAGTGCTGTATTGGGTCGGGTTCTGTCTGCCGGTATTTTTCATCTTTGTGCCGGCCCATCGGCGCCGGGCTCTGTTCAGCCTGACCCTTGAGAGCCGAGATCGCTGGATTCCGTTCGCCATCGGCGTACAGGTTCTGGCGGTGGCGATCGGGGCATTTGTACCCGTTGTCGGTGCGCTCACCCTCGTGGCACTGGCGATCGCGGGCGCCATGGCGCTGGTCAATGGTGTGCTGGAGGAGGCCGCTTGGCGCGGGACAGTGATCGAAGTGTTCGCGGACCGGCCCGTTGTCGGGTTTGCCATCAGTTGGGTGCTGTTTACGCTTTGGCATGTGCCTTTGGCGATGGCCGCAGGCACCGTCTATCCCAGTGGCCCGGCTGCGCTGATCGGCGGCGCGGCGGGGCTGGGGCTGTTCTGGAGCCTTATTGCATGGCGCACGCGTGCCATCGGCTGGATCAGCCTTGCCCATGTGGGCACCAACTTTTTTGCGTTTTCCGCCCTCAACGTGGAGAACGGCTGGGTCTGATACCCGTGCCCACTCACCAGAACCCTTAAAATCCGAAAGGTTTAAACCGCTCCATGGCCTCCAACACCCTTTTCCTCCTCCCCGGCGACGGCATCGGCACCGAGATCATGGCCGAGGTCGAAAAGCTCATCGCCCATCTCAATGGCAGCGGCGCGACCGATTTCGCCTATGACAAGGGCCTTGTCGGCGGCTGCGCCTATGATGCGCACGGGGTGGCCATTTCCGAAGAGGATATGGGCAAGGCGCTGGCCGCCGATGCGGTGATCTTTGGCGCGGTGGGCGGGCCGAAATGGGACGACGTGCCCTATGATGTGCGCCCCGAGGCGGGGCTGTTGCGCCTGCGCAAGGATCTGGGCCTGTTCGCCAATCTGCGCCCTGCCATCTGCTATTCGGCGCTCGCCGATGCCTCCTCGCTCAAAAAGGAACTGGTCGAAGGGCTCGATATCCTGATCGTGCGCGAATTGACCGGCGGGGTCTATTTCGGCGAACCCAAGGAAATCACCGATCTGGGCAATGGCCAGAAGCGTGCCGTCGACACCCAGGTTTACGAGAGCTATGAGATCGACCGTATCGCCCGCGTCGCTTTCGATCTGGCCATGACGCGCGGCAAAAAGGTCCATTCGGCCGACAAGAAGAACGTCATGAAGTCGGGCGTGTTGTGGGACGAGGTGGTCAAGCAGGCGGGCCGGGATTATCCCGAAATCGATCTGCACCATATCCTTGCCGATAACGCCGCCATGCAGCTCGTGCGCAATCCCAAACAGTTCGACGTGATGGTCACCGATAACCTCTTCGGCGATATTCTCTCGGACGCCGCCGCCATGCTGACCGGCTCGCTGGGCATGCTGCCCTCGGCCTCGCTGGGCGCTCCCGATCCCGCCACCGGCAAGCGCAAGGCGCTGTACGAGCCCGTGCACGGCTCGGCCCCCGATATCGCCGGGCAGGGCATCGCCAACCCCATCGCCATGTTCGCGTCCTTCGCCATGGCGCTGCGCTATTCGTTCGGCATGGTCGATCTGGCAGGCAAACTGGAAACGGCGATTTCCGACGTCCTCGAAGACGGCTTGCGCACCGGCGACATCATGCAGACCGGCTGCCGCAAGGTGACCACCAGCGAAATGGGCGACGCGATCATCGCGAAGCTGGGGTAGAGCCAGCCGTTAACCGCCACGCTGTCATCCCGGCCTTGAGCCGGGACCCCGCAAGCGGCAAAGTCGGCGGATTGGATGGCCGCCGCACGGCATCGGCTGAAGTGCTGGGGGTACTGGATCCCGGCTCAGGGCCGGAATGACAGCGGTGCGAGAGGGAACGGCACCGCGCGCCCTGTCGCTAGAGCATTTCCGCTCTTCTTCGAATCGCTTCAATTGCTCTAAGTCCCTGATTTGGCGCGTTTCCGAACCGAATAAGTGGTATCCACTTATTCTGGAAACGCTCTTGCTAAGCCTCCCAAATCCCCTTGAGCAGCCGTTAGCGCCTTCGCCGCCTACCGCAATCACGGTCTTGGAAACCTTCGTCTAAAGCCCATCGTGAGGGCGTTGGTGGGTGCCGACCTCATGCCAGGTGCCCTTGAGGGCGGCGCGCACCTCTTCGGGGTCCAAGCCGGCATCCTCTAGGAGCCGTGGATGATGACGCGCCAGGCGGGCCAGTTCGAACAGATGCTTTTGATGGTCCATCCATCTGGTGAGGAGACCGAAATCGGGTGCGGGAACGCGCAACGCGATGGGCCCGGTCCAGACGTGGGGCGTCAGAAGTTTCACAAGGTTGGGAATCGCCATTGGACATCACTCCGACAGACATAATGAATCGATTCAATCCTCGGACGAAACAGAAATTGAATCGATTCAAGACTGGATGCTGCATGGCTCCGAGTCAAGCAAAACTTGAATCGGTTCAATCCATGCGCGATAGTGATTTCGTCAGAATGTTGCGGCAAAGGACGAGGAATGGGTAAGGGCAAGGACGCCAGGCTGTCCGACGTGGCGAGGGCCGCCGGGGTCTCGCAGGGGACGGTGTCCAATGTCTTCAACCGACCGCAACTGGTGCGCGCCGAGGTGCGCGAGCAGGTCAGACTGGCTGCCGAAAGGCTCGGCTATGGCGGGCCCGACCCCAAGGGACGGCTGTTGCGGGCGGGCAAGGTCAATGCCATTGGCGTGGCAACGTCCGAGCAGCTTGGCTATTTTTTCGAGGACCCGTTTGCGCGTACCCTCATGCAGGGGATAACCGAGGCATGCGACGCCAACGGTACGGGCATCTCGCTCGTTTCGGCAATCCCGGACGAAGCTCTTGCCTGGAACATGCACAACGCGCTTGTCGATGGGTTCATCCTGTTCTGCCTTGTCGGTGCGGACAGGCTGATTGCCCATTCGCGCGAGCGCAAGCTGCCCTTCGTTGCTCTGGCCTTTGGCGAAACCGACGAGTCCATCTCCATTATCGGGATCGACAATGTCGCGGGTGCGCGGCTGGCGGCCCATCATCTTGTCGATCTCGGGCACAGGCGGTTCGCAGTCCTTGCTCTCGAGTTTGAAAGTGGACGAGCGGGACCCGCCGGCCTCGCCGACGTGGAGACAGCGATCTACCCCGCGCCCCGGGAGCGCCTGCGGGGCTATTTCGAAGTCCTGACGGGCGCCGGCATCGATGTCGCGACCGTACCGATCTACAATACGCTCAACGACGCTGAGACCGTTGCGGCCGGGCTCGAATATATTTTTTCGCTTGAAGAGAAGCCTACAGCCATTCTGGCTCAATCGGACAGGATCGCATTGGAGGCGATGACCTGGCTACGCCGTCACGGCTACGCCGTTCCGGGCGATGTCTCGGTTGTCGGCTTTGACGGCGTGCCCGAGGCCGCGCTCTCCGAGCCGCCCCTGACCACCATCAGCCAGCCGATAACCGAGCTCGGCCGGCGTGCCGTCAACGCCATCCTCAACCCGCAGGCCAAGCCGGTTCAGGAATATCTCGAAATCGAATTGAGCGTGCGCGGCTCGACGGCCGCGCCGCGGTCATGAGCGTGCCCGCACGCCCACTCATGCATCCCAGATCTGCTTGAGCAGCCGGTAGCTTTCCAGCCGCTTGTCATAATCGTGGATGGTTGTTGAAACCATGACCTCGTCGGCATTGGTTTCAACCACCTTCTCGGCGATTTTCGCCTTCACCGTTTCGGGGCTCCCCACGATCCAGAGGTTGGATTGCGTCTCGACAAAAGCCCGTTCCTGTTCGGTCCAGGGATAGGCGTCGGACTCCTCGGGCGGTGCGATCTTTTGCGGGTCGTTGGCGCGCAGGCGCAGCCAGGTCAGTTCCATCGATTTCGAAAGGTGTTTGGCCTCCTCGTCGGTCGGGGCGCAGATCACCGCGACGCACAGGATGGCGTGCGGGGTGGCAAACTGGTCCGACGGCCTGAAGCTGCGGCGATAGGCGTCGAAGGCCGGTCCGACCGGGGTGGGGGAAAAGTGCGATGCGAACGCATAGCCGATGCCATATTGCCCGGCCATCTGCGCCGACGCGCCCGAGGACCCCAAAAGCCAGATCGGGGGCAGGGCGATTTCAGCGGGCACCACCTTGACGCGCGCCAGCGGGTGATCGTCGGGGAACCCGCCGCGCTCATAGGCCAGCATCTCGGCGAATTCGTGCGGGAAATCCTCGCCATTGGTCGAGCGCAGGGCGCGCAGGGTCAGCCCGTCCGAGCCGCCGGCCCGCCCGATCCCCAGATCGATGCGGCCGGGATAGAGCCCCTCGAGGGTGCGATAGGTTTCAACGACCCGCAACGGAACGTGGTTGGGCAGCATCACCCCGCCTGCGCCGACATTGATGCGCTTTGTGTGCGCGGCCGCGTGGGCGATCAATATGTCGGGGGCCGATGAGGCGATCGAAGCCATGCCGTGATGTTCGGCGTACCAGAGGCGCACAAACCCCATCTCGTCGCCCAGCCGGGCCAGATCGAGTGTTTTGGCGAGCGCCTCTTGGGTGGAATAGCCTTGCGAGATCGGCGCAAGGTCCTGGATGGAAAGCGGGGGCAAAGTCATTTTGCCAAGATGGGAGAAGGCGCGCTCAGGTTCAAGCGCGCCTTTATCGGTATTTTGCGATTTATTTGAGAAAGCTTACGCCGCTTTCTGGTTGAGCTGGTCTTCGCCCAGCCGCATCAGCTTGTTGTCTGCGTCTTTTTCCTCGGCCAACGTCTCGCGCAGATGGGCCAGAACCTCTTCGTGCCCCAGTTCCTTGGCCCAGGAGACCAGCGTGCCGTAGCGGGTGATCTCGTAATGCTCGACGGCCTGGCCGGCGGCGATCAGCGCTGCATCCTTGGTCTTGGCGTTGGAAATTTCCCCGATCAGCTCCTCGGCCTCCTCGATGATCCCTTCGATGGCCGGGCACTCCTCGGCCTCGGGTTTTTCACCGAGAATCTTGAACACGGCGTCGAGGCGGCTGACATGGGTCCTGGTTTCCTCCAGATGCTCCTCGAAGGCCTTCTTGAGCGGAGCGGCGCCGGCTTCCTTGACCATTGTGGGGAGTTTTCTCACGATCAGGTTCTCGGCGAAATAGACGTCCTGAAGCGTGTGGATGAACAGATCCTGTAGCGAAGAAATCGACATGATGGTAAGTCTCCGTTGGTGGTGCCGGAGAACGGGAATCGGGGGCGTCCTGTTCCAGGCGGAACGATGGCGCCCGGCGCAGGGGCGCAAAACGGGGTTTTGGAGTTGTCATGCGTAAATCTGTGATAGCCGCGCTCGGCGCGCTGATGATCGCCAGCCCGGTTGCCGCCCAGGATATCGCACTCGATGAATTGCGGGCCGGCGTCTTTTATCACTCGGCCTATAGCGGCTTCCTGCCCACCGGCGACAATTGGGATTTTACGCGGCTCGAAAACGTCAAGTTCTCGGCCCTTTTCACATCGCCCGATATCGAGGCGTTCCGCTGGATCGGCTCGCCCCGGCCCGAGATTGGCGCGACCCTCAATCTCAAAGGCCGCGAAAACCTCATCCACGCCAATCTCAACTGGCAGATCCCCGTGTTCGACACCCCGCTCTATCTCGAGCTTGGCTTTGGCGCCGCGATCACCGACGGCGCCTTGTCCGGCGCCACCCGGCCGGCCCGCAATTTCGGCTGTTCGTTCAATTTCTACGACGCGGCCGGCATCGGGGCCAATGTCAGTGACAATGTCACGGTCACGCTGCGCTACGAGCACATCTCCAATCTCGAACTCTGCTCGCCCAATGAGGGGCTGTCCAATCTGGGCCTCATGGTCGGCGTCAAGTTCTGATCCCGCGCCGCATCGGCAGGCTGAAACTCTTTTGCGCAAACACCCGTAATTCCCCCTGTCAGCACGGCCAATGGGGCCGATGCTCAATCGTTCCCAAAAGGGGGGATCATCATGCTCAAATTCGTTTCCGCGCTTGCGCTCGGTGTCGCCGTCTCGTTCGGCGCCTCCAGTGCCATTTTCGCCCAGGACAATCCCATGGTCGGTGGCGCGCCGATGTCGCCTGAAATGAACATCATCGAAAACGCCGTCAATTCCGCCGATCACACAACGCTCGTTGCCGCCGTGCAGGCGGCCGGCCTTGTCGATACGCTTCAGGGCCCGGGCCCTTTCACCGTATTCGCCCCGACCAACGCCGCGTTCGGCGCTCTGCCCGCCGGCACCGTGGATACGCTGCTCGAGCCGCAAAACCTCGAAATGCTGCAAAAGGTTCTGACGGCCCACGTTCTTGCCGGCGATTATTCGGCCGCCGATCTCGTGGCGCTTGTCGAGGCCAATGGCGGCGCAGTCGGCCTGGCAACGGTTTCCGGCGACACGCTGGGCTTCCAGATGATCGGGGGTTCGTTGATCGTGGTCGATGAGAACCGCAACGCGGCGCGGGTGACCATCGCCGACGTCAACCAGTCGAACGGCGTGATCCACGTCGTCGATTCGGTGCTCGTCCCCAACTGATAGACCGCGTCTCCCTTGGCGCTGGAAGGCCCTGCCGCTCGCGGCGGGGCCTTTTGCCGTTCGCCTCGACCTTGGCAAAACGCCGAGAACCGCGTATGAAGCTGGTCCCGAACGGCAGGAGCCCTTTTCCATGGCATTTTCGCCCATGACAGCGCTGCTCGATAGGACCGGCCATCGCGCCGGAACAAGACCGTTCGCACTCAAAACCACCACCAAAACCGCTTGACGCACTCCCCGGGCCAGCTCCTCCCGGCGGGGAGGGCGGCAAAAGCCATACTGGCCGAGCGGGCTCAACCCCGCGGCGCGGGAGGTGGGGTGAAAGGATAAGAAATATCATGGGTTACAAGGTTGCAATCGTCGGTGCCACGGGCAATGTGGGCCGCGAAATGCTCGACATTCTCGCCGAGCGCAATTTTCCGGTCGACGAATTGGTGCCGCTGGCATCCTCGCGCTCGGTCGGGCGCGAAGTGAGCTTCGGGGACAAGGTTCTCAAGTGCAAGAACCTCGATGATTTCGATTTCACCGGCACCGATTTCGTTCTGATGAGTGCCGGCGGCGACATTTCCAAGCACTGGGCGCCAAAGATCGGTGCGACCGGCGCCATCGTCATCGATAATTCCTCGGCCTTCCGCTATCACGAGGACGTTCCGCTGATCGTGCCGGAAGTCAATGCCGGCGTTCTCGATGCGTATATGGCGAAAAACGACCGCAAGAACATCATCGCCAATCCCAATTGCTCGACGGCCCAGCTCGTCGTGGCGCTCAAGCCGCTGCACGACCTGGCGACGCTGACCCGCATCGTGGTTTCGACCTACCAGTCGGTTTCGGGCGGCGGCAAGGATGCCATGGACGAACTCTGGAACCAGACCAAGGGCATTTTCGTCAACGATACGCCCACCCCTGCCAAGTTCACCAAGCAGATCGCCTTCAACGTCATCCCGCACATCGATGTGTTCATGGAGGATGGCTACACCAAGGAAGAGTGGAAGGTTCTGGCCGAAACCAAAAAGATGCTCGATTCCAGGATCAAGGTGACGTGCACCGCCGTGCGCGTGCCGGTGTTCGTGGGGCATTCGGAAGCGGTCAACATGGAGTTCGCCAAGCCCATCACGCCCGACGAGGCGCGCGACGCGCTGCGCGAGGCGCCGGGCGTGGTGGTGCTCGACAAGCGCGAGAATGGTGGTTACGCCACGCCCGTCGAAGCCAAGGGCGAAGACGCGACCTATGTCAGCCGCATCCGCGAGGACGCCACTGTCGAAAACGGTCTGGCCATGTGGGTGGTTTCGGACAATCTGCGCAAGGGCGCCGCGCTCAACACGATCCAGATCGCCGAAACGCTGATTTCGCGCGGCCTGATGAACAAGCAGGCCGCGTGATGCGCTGGGCAGCTCTTTTCACCGATCGTGAAGACGGCGCGGATATCCGTGCCGAACACACGGCCGCGCACCAGGCCTATCTGCGCAAATACAAGGGCGAGATCCTGCTGGCCGGCGCCATGCGCGCCGAACCGGGCGGCAGCCCGGTGGGCGGGCTGTGGATTTTCGAGGCCGAGACCAGAGCCGAGGTCGAAAAGATCATCGCCGAGGACCCCTTCCAGATCCACGGCCTGCGCTCCAGCACCACGATCAACGCCTGGGGCACCGCTCCGGGTTATGAGGACGTGGAGATCGCGCCGCGCTGATTTTTCGGGAAGGCCCCCTCACCCGGCTGTTGCACAGCCGACCTCTCCCCCTAGGGTCAATCGACATTCAGGGGTTCACGAAGGCAGGCGACGTGTGATTCATAGGGCTCCAGATTCGTTTTCTGGAGCCCCGCCATGTCGCGACCGAAGCGCTACGAACTGAGCCCCGAGCAGTGGGACCGGATCAAGGACTTGCTTCCTGGCAAGCCCGGCGATCCGGGGCGATCGGGCGCTGACAACCTGACCTTCGTGAACGGCGTGCTTTGGGTTTTGCGATCCGGGGCGCACTGGCACGATCTTCCCGAGCGGTACGGCAAGTGGAAGACGGTCCACAAGAGGTTCACCCGCTGGGCCAAGGCCGGCGTGTGGGAGCGCGTGTTCACGCATCTGATCCGTGATCCGGACAATGAGTATGTCAGCCTGGACTCCAGCCTTGTGCGCGCTCACCAGCAGGCGGCCACCGGCAAGGGCGGCGGCCAAAAAGGGGGGACCAGGCTCTGGGGCGTTCCCGAGGAGGACTGACCACCAAGATCCACATGGCGGTCGACGCTCTGGGCCGTCCGCTAAAGCTGATCCTGACGCCGGGCCAGCGCGGTGACGCGCCGCTCGCCCCGGCGCTTCTCGGAGGTCTGTCGCCGCGCCGTGTTCTGGCCGACAAAGCCTACGACTCCAACGCCATCAGAGCGATGGTCGCGGCGATGGGGGCCGAGGCGGTGATCCCGTGCAACCCGACCCGAAAACAGCTCATCGTCTACGACTTCGAAGCCTACAAGATGCGAAACACCGTCGAGCGATGCTTCAACAAGCTAAAGCACTTCCGCCGCATCGCCACACGCTTCGACCGGCGCGCAGCCCACTTCCTCGGCTTCCTGCAGATCGCAGCCGCTCTGCTCTGGATGCGATGAATGTCGATTCAGCCTAGAGCGTGCCCAGCAAAAGCATGTCCTCGACGCGATCGGGGATGGAAACGGTTTTGCGGTTCGGACACGCGACAAAACAGGGGTTTAGAGCCAAGGATTTGATTCAATCAAATCCTTGGCTCTAAGGGAGAGGTGATTCACGGCGTTTGCGGTATTCTTACCTCTCCCTGGGGGGAGAGGTCGACGCGAAGCGGCGGGGGAGGGGGGCTTGCTTTCCTGCTTCTCACTTCGATTGCCGTTCGCTGCAGGATGACAGCCCCGCGCCATTGCGTTAGAGCACATCCTCCCGCCCTTCTTCCTGCGAGTCTCCCCCATGCCTTTGCGCGACATCCTGATCGCCCTCGTGGTCGTTGCGATCTGGGGGTTCAATTTTACGGTCATCAAACTGAGCATTGCCGAATTGCCGCCGCTGCTCTCGGCGGCGCTGCGGTTCTTTTTTGCCGCAATCCCTGTCGTGTTCTTCATTCCCCGGCCCAAAG
This sequence comes from Pelagibacterium halotolerans B2, assembly GCF_000230555.1. Taxonomy (GTDB): domain Bacteria; phylum Pseudomonadota; class Alphaproteobacteria; order Rhizobiales; family Devosiaceae; genus Pelagibacterium; species Pelagibacterium halotolerans. Next base: position 3,204,218 of record NC_016078.1, read on the forward strand.
CGCCCTGGCTTTTGGTTGGCGGATACGGGCTGTTCATGGCCTGCTCGCTTTATGCGCTGCTCAATCTCACCCTGTTTCTGGGCCTTTCGGCATCGCTGGCTTCGCTGGCGCTGCAGGTGCAGGCGATGTTTACAATCGCGATAGCGTTTTTCGTTTTCGGCGAGGTGCCGCGCCGGCTCCAGATCGTGGGCGGTCTGGTGGCGTTCGGGGGTATCGGGGTCATTGCCTGGGGGCATGGGACCGGCGGGCAGTTGCTGCCTTTGGGCATTCTGATGCTGGCGGCGCTCAGTTGGGGCATCGCCAACAATATCTCCAAACTTGCCGGCTCGATCCCCATGCTGCCCTTCGTGGCGTGGGGCAATCTCTTGGGTTCGGTGCCGCTGTTTGCCCTCTCGTTTGCTTTCGAGGGCGGCCCGGCCATCTTGTCCTATATCGATCCGCCGAGCTGGAACGCGGTGATGCTTGTCGCCTTCCTTGCCTATCCGGCCACACTGTTCGGGTTCACCATGTGGTCGGGACTTTTATCGCGCCATTCGGCGGCCACGGTGGCACCCTTTACCCTTCTGGTCCCCATCGCGGGGATTTCCTCGGGCGTTTTGATCCTGGGCGAACCGATTTATGGAGCCGATGTGGCGGGCGGCGTCCTGATTTTCATCGGGCTCATTCTGACGGTGGCAAAAATGAAGCCCAGACAGGTGCCGGTCAGTCCGGGCGCATGAGCGGCCCGCAGGCGGTGAGGGCTTGACGGACCGATTGCTCCACAAGGTTTTGCGGTTGGCTCGGTTCCCCGACCCAGCTACCACCCCTTGGTCACCCCGGCCTTGAGCCGGGGCCTGGTACACTCAGCGTCAACAGAAGAGCCGCTGGCGCCGCCGGTTACTGGTTCCCGGGTCAAGCCACCCAAGCCCAGGGTGACAAATGGGGGTATGTCAGCAGTAATTCACCTGACGGTCGAGACCGGCCCGACGAGCGCAGCGAGGACCCCGGCGACCGTTCGCCGCGCCGCGAGACAGAAGATCAGTGCCGGAAATGCCGCATGCCGGTGAAGACCATGGCCAGGCCCGCCTTGTCGGCGGCGGCGATGACCTCTTCGTCGCGGACCGAGCCGCCCGGCTGGATGACGGCGGTGGCGCCGGCTTCGACCAAGGCTTCCAAACCGTCGGCGAAGGGGAAGAAGGCATCGGACGCAACGACCGAGCCTTCGGTCAACGCGCCTTTTTCCTTGGCAGCCTTGGCGGCGTCCTTTGATTTCTTGTGCGCGATGCGGGCCGAATCGACTCGGGACATCTGGCCGGCGCCGATGCCGACCGTGGCGCCGTCCTTGACATAGACGATGGCGTTGGACTTGACGTGCTTGGCGACCTTGGCGGCGACCAGAAGGTCGGCCATTTCCTGCTCACTGGGCGCGCGCTTGGTCACGACCTTGAGCTCGCAATCATCGGCGTTCTTGTTGTCGCGGGTCTGGACGAGAAGACCGCCGGCGACCGAGCGGACGGTGAGCCCTTCGGCCTTGGCATCGGGCAGACCGTCGGTGACCAGCAGGCGGAGATTTTTCTTGGATTCGATGACCGCAATGGCGTCGTCGCTGGCGCCCGGCGCGATGATCACTTCGGTGAAGAGTTTCACGATCTCTTTGGCCGCGTCCTCGTCGAGCGGGCGGTTGAGCGCCACGATGCCGCCGAATGCCGAGACCGGATCGCATTTGAGCGCCGAGAGATAAGCTTCGGTCAGCGTTGCGCCCTGCCCCACCCCGCACGGATTGGCGTGCTTGATAATGGCGACGGCGGCGGCCTTTTCAGGATCGAATTCGGCGACCACTTCGAACGCGGCGTCGGTATCGTTGATATTGTTGAACGAGAGCTGCTTGCCCTGGATCTGGGTGGCAGTGGCAACGCCGGGGCGATTGGAGCCATCGGCATAGAACGCCGCCCATTGATGCGGGTTTTCCCCGTAGCGCATCACTTCGCGTAATTTGCCCGAAAAGCACCGCCAGGTGAGATCGGGCAGATCGAGGGTTTTTGCGAACCAGTTGGAAACCCCCGCATCATAGGCCGCGGTGCGGGCATAGGCCTTGGCGGCGTATTTCTGGCGCGCATCATAGGCGACTTCGCCGCGCTCCTTGAGCGCTGCCAGAACGTCGAGGTAGTCGTCGGGATCGACGATCACGGTGACATCGCCATGGTTCTTGGCGGCGGCGCGGATCATGGCGGGGCCGCCGATGTCGATGTTTTCGATGATCTCGTCATAATCGCCACCCTTGGCGACGGTCTGGGCGAAGGGATAAAGATTCACGACCAAAAGATCGATGGGCGAGATGTCGTGGATACGCATTGCCGATTTGTGCGCGTCATTGCCGCGGATGCCGAGCAGGCCGCCATGCACCTTGGGGTGGAGCGTCTTGACCCGTCCATCCATGATTTCGGGGAAACCGGTCACCTCGGAAATGTCGATCACCGGCAGCCCGGCCTCGGCCAGCGCCTTGCGGGTGCCGCCGGTCGAAACGATCTCGACGCCGAGCGCAACCAGCGAGGTTGCAAATTCGATGATGCCGGTCTTGTCCGAGACCGAGAGCAGCGCCCTTTTGACCTTGGTTGCACCCGCATGAGCCATGGGAAGTCCTGCCGTATGTCTGTTGGTTTGGGAAGTTGGGCGCGGGCCTATCACGGTTTTTCCCAAACGGGAACCATCAAGATTTAGGCTCAGGACCCTAAGACTGCCGCGTAAAGACCCAGGCGACGTCCGTATCGGACCGCGCCGGGCCGTGCAGGACAATCTGTCGCGTCCGGTTGAGCCCGAAATGGGCCGAATGGCGCACGCTGTCGTCGATATCGGCCTCGGCACCCTCCCAGAGGAACGCCCAGACCTCGCCATTGCGGTAGGTCATCCGAAACAGCGCCTCCCCGCTTGAGCGCTCCAAAGCGACGCCGGGGGCGAGATGGAAGCGGATGGTGAAGGCACCCTGCTGGCGGGACCGGTTTCCCGCCGCAATAAACCGATCCTGCCCCACAAGCGTCTGCCCCCCGCCCATAAGAGTAAGGCGCCGCACGATATCGAGCCCGTAGCGGTCGCGGTAAGCGCCCGTGGTCAGCTCGAGCGTATTCTCGGCCCCGTCGAGCGCCATGATGGGCTCGGGACCGCGCGGGCGAAGGGCATTGCCCGTCATGGTGCCGCCGCCGATGCGCGCGCTCGAGATGTCGTCGATGGTCGGCGCGCTGTGGGCCGATGTGTGGCGAAACAGATTGCCGCTGTCGGACAAGCCGGCCGGGGCCGGACCGCAATTGCCCACCACGAGCGTCGATCCGTTGGCATATTCAAAGCTCAGCGCTCCCGCATGGGCGTCGCGTGCGAAGGCCAGGGGCGGGACCAGACCTGAATCGGCGACCAGCTTTCCCGGACCATCGACCACAATGCCATAACCGCCGCACAACCCCGAACCCGAGCCGCGCACGCCCGACTGGGCGGTGATGGCCAGCACCAGTTCGACCGGCACCTGCCCGCAGCCATTGGCATAGACCGGCTCGCGCGTTCCGAGCACAAGCTTTTCGAGCGCCCGGTGCATGGCCTCGATGCGCGGGCCGATGGCCGCCGCCATGTGACCGTGACGCTGGCCGAGAGCCTGATTGACGGGAATGATTTCCGAAAGGATCTGGATCTGGGTGAAGGGATTGCGGTTTTTCACCAGCCCGTCATCGTCGAGCACGGTTTCGAGCAGGGCCTGCAGGCTGGCGACATGGGCGGAAAGGTCTCTGGCTTCCTCGGCTTCGCTCAACGCCGCGCCCACAAGGGCGATTTCCACCATGAGCCGTGTGACCGGGCCGTAAACCAGCGGCGCGCGCACCTTGAGCGATTGCACCTGGATCGAGAGCGAGCGCAAGATGGCCCGGCTCTGGTCGGGCGTGGCGCCTTCAGACAGCAGCGAGAGCGATTTGAGCCAGTTGAGCACCCGCCGCGCCGTGATGAACAGATCCCAGGCTTCGGCATCGAACTCCCCGAACCGTCCGACCCAGTCGAGCACCAGCGTGCGGGCAAAGGCGCGCTGGCCGGGATCGGTAACGGCGGAAAAATGCCGCAGCCAGCCAAAGCCGTGCAGATCGGCAAACCAGTCGTCGAAATCGCTCTCAAGGGCAAAGGGCGAGGCGCCATAGGTTTCCACCATGCGGCCGGCGAGCAGATATTTGCCCTCCATCATCTCGATAATGGTCTGGGAATCGGCAGGCCGGAATTCGGCAAGGCGGGGCACGAAACGGATTTCGCCCGCCCCCGACCATGTCCAGGAAAACAGCGGATGGGTTACGCACCGATCGGCGATACCCATGCCGCCGCGCTTGAGACCGAAACGCAAAACTTCAAACACGCCCATACCCGAACCCTACTCGCGGGCCCGATTGTACCATCAACTTTGCGTTAACCACAGTCTGCCCGGCCCTGTTTGCACCGCTCACCGCGCTTTTTTGACGAAGCGGGCGATGAAAAAGCCATCGAGCCCGCCGTCGATCCCATTCGGCAGCGCCATGGACGGGATAAGCCGCACAGCCCCTTGCGGCGTGAGGGACGTACCCCATCCATCAAGGTCGTCGGCGACGACCCGAAGGGCTTCGAGTTCGGGCAGGTTCGATCGCACCCATGCCATTTGCGCTTCGCCCTCATCGGCTTCGAGCGAACACACGCAATAGACCAGCCTCCCGCCCGGCTTGAGAAGCGAAGCGGCGTGCGCCAGCATTTTGCGCTGCAAAGCCACGCGCTCGGCGATGCCCTGCGCGTTGCGATGCAAAAGCACCTCGGGATGGCGCCGGAACGTGCCGGTGGCCGAACAGGGCGCATCGAGCAGCACCGCGTCGAACACCGGCCCCTGCGCATAGTCCAGAGCGTCGGCGACAACGATTTCCGCGTCGAGCCCGAGCCGACCGAGATTGGCCCGCACCCGCTCCATGCGGTCGGCAGAAATATCGAGCGCGGTGACATCGGCGCCGGCCGAGGCCAGTTGCGCCGTCTTGCCGCCGGGAGCCGCACACAGATCGAGGATTTTTTCGCCCTTGGTGGCGTTCAGGAGCCGCGCGGGCAAGGCGGCGGAAACGTCCTGAACCCACCATTTGCCCTCGGCAAAACCGGCAAGATCGGCCACCGCCGCATCGCGCTCCATAAGCCGCACGGTCGGGCCGAGCACGGGCTGGCCGCCCAAAGCGGCGACAAGGTCGGGATCGGGGGCTTTCAGGGTCAGATCGAGCGGCGGGGATTGAACGAGGATTTCGGCGAAACGCGCCACCGCGTCGGCGCCATAAGTGCCGGTCCATTGCGTCGCCAGCCAGGCCGGGATCAGGAGATCATTGCCGAGTGCCTGGAACTGCCCGGTCCCGCGCTGCACCGAGCGCAGGACGCCATTGACCAGCCTGTCGAACCGTCCCGCCCGCTTGTCGGCCCGCGCCGATTCGACGGCCAGATGGATGGCCGAATGGGCCGGGATATCATCGAGCCAGAGCAATTGGACGACAGCGATGCGCAGCACCGCTTCCAAAATACCGGCGCGCTGGGGCACGCCCTTGGCGAGCACCTGCCTGAACACGGCATCGATCTGGCCGTGGCGGCGCAGGGCGGTTGTGACCATGCGGTTGGCCAGCGCCCGGTCGCGGCTTTCGGCCAGCCGGTCGGGCGTAATGGGAGCGAAGGGCTTGCCCTCCAGCACGGATTTGAGATGAAAAGCGGCCTCAAGCCGAAGCTTGAGGCCGGGCAGATCGCGTGTGTCGGTCAAACCGTTATTACCTATCCCCAGGGGCCCGATGGTTTGCCATCATCCGGGCGCGGCCGCGTGCCGGGCGTACGCCAGCTCTGGCCGGGCCGGACATTGGCCTCGATGGGGTTTACCCTCTGGCGCGGCGTTTGGCCACCACCGCCGCCGCGCACGCTCGACGCCATCTGGGTAAGCGCCGCGATGCGGTTTTCAACATTGGGGTGGGTGGAAAAGAGGTTATCCATCCGGGCGCCCGAAAGCGGGTTGGAAATATACATATGGGCCATGGCCGGCGCGCGTTCGGCCGCCTGGTTGACCACCCGCTTTGACAGCGAGGAAATCTTTTCGAGCGCGGTGGCCAGCGCCATCGGATCGCCGCAGATTTCGGCGCCGTCCTTGTCGGCTTCATATTCGCGGGTGCGCGACACCGCCATCTGCACAAGCATCGCGGCGATGGGAGCGAGAATGACCATGGCGATGACCCCGACAAACCCCAAGGGGTTGTTGTTGTCGCGGGCACCACCAAAGAACAGGCCGAACTGGGCCAGCATGGAAATGGCACCGGCCAGCGTCGCGGTGACCGTCATGGTCAGGGTATCGCGGTTCTTGATGTGCGCCAGTTCGTGGGCGATCACGGCGGCAACCTCGCGGCTGTCGAGATATTTGACGAGGCCGGACGAGACCGCGACCACGGCCCTCTCCGGGCTGCGGCCGGTGGCGAACGCGTTGGGCTGGTCGGTTTCGATGAGATAAAGCTTGGGCATGGGCAGGCCGGCATTGTCGGCAAGCCGCCGGGTCATCTGGTAAAGATCGGGCGCCGAGCGCGGATCGATCTCTTTGGCGCCCTGCATCGAGAGCACCATCTTGTCCGAATTCCAGTATGCAAAGGCGTTTGTGCCGAGCGCGAACAGAAACGCGATGGCCATGCCGCCCGTGCCGCCGATCATATAACCAACGCCCATGAACAGCGCGGTCATGCCGGCAAGCAAAATCGTGGTTCGCAGAGCATTCATCATTGTCGTCGGGCTTTCCTCAGCCGGTTGGGTTCCATATATGATGGGAACCGAGCGGCCCTTGCACAAGGACTGGTTCCTAAACTCTTCGTCATGAAGGTGGTTTCATCAGATGCGCGAAACGCCCAACGCAAAACGCCCCGACCCCGCAATTGCGCGGCGCGCGCTCGATGAAGCGAAAAAGCGCCGCGCCGAAATCGATGCCAAGACCTCGGATGCGCCACGCGAGGTCGACGGCCGCGGCGGGCTCGACCCGGCCCGCTACGGCGACTGGGAAATCAAGGGCATTTCATCGGACTTTTGACGGCGGGCCGGAACACCGGTTCATCGGGGAACGAAGGCCGGCCTCTCCCACCACTGTCTTCCCGGGCGAAGACCCGGGACCCAGTACTCGGCAGCGTTGGCGGTTCAGTCTCGGGCATCGAGTGTACTGGACCCCGGCTCGCGGCCGGGGTGACAGGGCAGTGGAAGCGACAAGGTTTGAGCTTCCCCGCATAAATTTCGGCTGGCCCTAACCCAAAAGCCCCATCACCACGCCCTGGACGATCATCACGCCCAACAGATATCCGCCATCGATCACGGCCAGCGACCAGCTTGCGCCCTGATAGCGGTGATTGAGGATCATCGAGGTCACCATGAAGCCGGCCCAGACATGGATGCCGACAGTGACCGTCGAGGCGATCGTCACATCGCCCATGATGGCCGGGGTAAGAAGGGCCAGGAAATAGGCCATGACCAACTGCATGGCCGCGCCCCAGATGAAGGGCGTTGCCTGCCCGCCCGAGCCGGCCATGATTTCTTCGGTGGTCTTGCCCGTGGCGGCAATCCACTGCTTGGACAAAATCATGTACCAGGCAGCACCCAGCGCCATCGAGGCGATCATGGCCAGAAGCACGGCCAGCCAGTTCACACTAAGATAATCCATTGTTGCAAACCCCCTCTCCCAATGAACAAACCCGGGGCCGACCCTTTCGAATCAGTCCCGGGCGGGAGTGTGCGCCAAAACGTCGCAGCGGTAAATCAGGCGTCCACGCCGCCCAGCTTGCAGATGAATTTCCATTCCGCCTCGGCGACCGGCTGCACCGAGAGGCGTGAATTGTTGACAAGCACCATGTTTTCGAGCTCGGGCGTAGCCTTGATCTCGTCGAGCGTCACCGGACGCTTCAAAGGCTTGACCGCCTCGATATCCACGCATTCCCAGCGCGGATCGTCGGTTGTGGAATCATGGTGGATTTCATTGGCCACCCGCACGATGCCCACCACGGCCTTTTCCTTGACCGAATGGTAGAAAAAGCCCAGATCGCCCTTCTTCATCTCGCGCATATTGTTGCGCGCCTGATAATTGCGCACCCCGCCCCATTCTTCCGGGCCATTCTTTTTGACCTGATCGTCCCAGCCCCAGGTTTCGGGTTCGGATTTGAACAGCCAGTACGCCATTTTCAAATGGTCCTTTCGGAGGGTTGCCAGAAAAAGCATGTCCTCGGCCACGATCGGGGATGGGCACCGCTTTTTCGGTTCGGCAACGCGACAAACAAAGAAAACCGGGCCATTTATTTCAAATGGTCCGGCCGGTTGATGACCCAGTTCCAGGGGCGGACGACGACGCTTTCGAACAGGCCGGCCTCGGCATAAGGATCGCTGGCAACGAGCGCCTCGGCAGCGGCCTGATTTTCGGCCTTAACGATCATCAGCGAGCCCGTCGCCTTGCCCTCGGCGTCGAGAAACGGGCCGGCCAGCACCATCGATGCCGCGTTATCCTCCCAGAACTGAAGATGGGCGGGGCGCGTCGCAAGGCGCGTTTCCAGATGGTCGTTCTTGTCGAATGCGGTGACCGCAAACATCATCGTCATGTCATTCTTCCCGTTTGAGTGGTCGTCTCATCAGCATGGGCACGATGGCCTCGATCCGGGCCCGGCCTGAAATCAGAAGATCGACGGCGCCCACAAGCGGAGCGTCGATCCCATCACGATCGGCAACCGCCCTGGCGACAGGGGTGGTGAACAGCCCTTCGGCCAGCCCCATGCCCGAGGCCGCGATATCATCGACCGAACCGCCCTGCCCCAGCGCCATGCCGAAGCGGTAATTGCGCGACTGGCTCGAGGTGCAGCTTAGAGCCAGATCGCCGATGCCGGCGAGACCCGAAAGCGTCGCTTCGCTGCCGCCCATCGCCGCGATCATGCGGCCCAGTTCGGCATAGGCGCGGGCCAGAAAGGCCGAGCGTGCGGAAAGTCCCAGCCCGGCGCCCTCGATGGCGCCGGCACCGAGCGCATAGACATTCTTGAGCGCGCCGCACATTTCCACCCCCACGATGTCCCCGCTGGCATAGGGGCGGAAACTGTCCGAGGCCAGCAATGTACCAATCGCTTCGGCGCGCTCGATCGTCGGCCCGGCCAAAGTGACCGCAGTGGGCTTTCCCGCCGCCACGTCATGGGCAAAGCTCGGCCCCGAGAGCACGAAAGGTTCGGCGCCGGGCGCCAGTTCGGCAAGAATCTGGCTCTGGCGGTCGTTGGTCGCCGTCTCCAGCCCCTTGGCGCACAGGATGACCGGCTTTCCGGAAAGGATTTGCGGCCCGATGGCGGCAAGCGTGGCGCGGGTCGCCTGGGCGGGGACCACCAAGAGGATCGCATCTGCCTCTTCGAGCCCGGACATTCCGGTCTGGGCCCTGAGCGCGGGATCGAGACCGATAGCGCCGAGATAGGATGTGAGCGTATGGGCGGAATTGATTTCATCGACAGCGGCGGGATCGCGGCCGACCAGCACGACATCATTGCCCGCCAGCCGGGCGGCCTGCGCCAGAGCGGTGCCCCAGGCACCGGCGCCGATGACGAAAATCTTGCCGCTCACGCCGCACCCCGCCCCAGTTCGTCGAGCGGCCAGCGCGGGCGGGCCGCCACATCGAACCCGTCGGTGAGCCCGAGCGCGAAGCGTTCGGCCCCCGCCCAGGCGATCATTGCCCCATTGTCGGTGCACAGCGCCGGCGGGGGAACGACAAGATGGGTGCCGGTCCGGGCCGCCACATCGCGCAGGGCGCCGCCAATCGCCGCATTGGCGGCACCCCCCCCCGCCACAACATAGGTGGGAGCGCTATCGGGATATTCGGCTGCGAAGCGCTCCAGCGCCTGTTTCGAGCGGACGGCAACGATATCGGTGACCGCAGCCTGAAAGCTGGCGCACAGATCGGCGATATCGGTGTCGGTGACCGGCGCCACCGATTCGGCAGCGAGCCGCAGGGCGGTTTTCAGCCCCGAAAAGGAAAAATCGAGGCGCTTTTCCCTAAGCAGCGGGCGCGGCAGGTCGAACCGCTTTGCCTCGCCCTTTTGCGCGGCCTTTTCGACCTCCGGGCCGCCGGGATAGCCCAGCCCCAGCAATTTTGCGGCCTTGTCGAAGGCTTCCCCCAGCGCATCGTCGATGGTCGAGCCCCAGCGCTCGTAATCGCCGACGCCCCTCACCAGAACGATCTGGGAATGCCCGCCCGAAACCAGAAGCATCAGATAGGGGAATTTGACGCCGTCGGTGAGCCGGGCGGTCAGCGCGTGGCCCTCGAGATGGTTGACGGCAACCAAAGGCTTGCCGCTCGCGGCGGCCAGTGCTTTGCCAGTGGTCAGCCCCACGAGCACGCCGCCGATCAGCCCCGGACCGGCCGTCGCGGCAATGGCATCGACCTGTGAGAGATCCATTCGGGCGTCTTCGAGCGCGCGCGAAATGATCGCGTCGAGATGGACAACATGGGCGCGGGCCGCCAGCTCGGGCACGACGCCGCCGAAAGCCCTGTGCTCTTCGATCTGGCTGCGCACGATGTTGGAAACGATCTCGCCGCGCCCGTCGGGATGGCGCCGCACCAGCGCCGCTGCGGTTTCATCGCAACTGGTCTCGATCCCCAAAACTAAAGTCTCGCGATCCATTGCGGCGATCTGGTCTCTGGCAAAAACGTGTGGTCTGATGGCAGAAGCGGATCGCAACCCGCTCCCTGCGCGTTAAATCTGCTGTTCTAAAGCGCGCACATCTGTGACACCTGCGAGGCCATATTGCAATCTTTGACGTCCACCCCCGTTCTCACCATCGGCACGCGCGGTTCACCCCTTGCCCTCAGGCAGGCCGAGGAGGTCCGCGACCGGCTGGTTGCCATAAACGGGCTGGAGCCCGACACCATCGCGATAAAGATCATCAAGACCAGCGGCGACATCATTTTGGACCGCCCGCTTTCCGAAGTCGGCGGCAAGGGGCTGTTCACAAAGGAAATCGAGAAGGCGCTGGCGGAGAGCGAGATCGATATCGCCGTCCATTCGGCAAAGGACGTGGCGACCGAAATCGATCCCTTGTTCGCCCTGCCCGCCTTTCTGCCCCGCGAGGATGTGCGCGACGCTTTCCTCTCGCTGATCGCCAAAAGCCCCGACCATCTGCCCGAGGGCGCCGTGATCGGCTCGTCATCGCTGCGGCGCCGGGCCCAGATGAAGCGGTTTCGGCCCGATTTTCGCACAGTGGAATTTCGCGGCAATGTCCAGACGCGGCTCAAAAAGCTGGCCGATGGCGTGGCCGACGCAACGCTTCTGGCCATGGCCGGGCTCAACCGGCTGGGCGAGGCGCACCGGGTGACCCACACCCTCGATGTCGCTCATTTCCCGCCCGCTCCGGCCCAGGGAGCCATCGTCATCGAGACCCGCGCCGACGATGGCGCCGCCAACCGGCTTGTCGAAGTGCTCGACGATCCCGATACCCGAAAGCGCGTGGAGGCCGAGCGGGCGTTTTTGAAAGTGCTCGACGGATCGTGCCGCACCCCCATTGCCGCCCTGACAACGCTCGATGGCGATAATTTGACGCTGTTCGGCCAGATTCTCTCGCCCGACGGATCCGAAGTTTACGAGGACGAGACCTCCGGCGACGCCGATCGGGGACGCGATCTGGGGACCAGGCTTGGCGAAAAGCTGCTGGCCGCCGCCGGACCCGATTTTATCGAACGGCTCAAGCAGGGCCAGTATGGCTGACCGGCGCAGCGTACTGGTCACCCGGCCAAGGGCCGATGCCGAGCGGACGGCCGCCGGGCTTTCCGCCCTGGGGCTCGACCCGATCATTGCCCCAATGCTCGAGGAGCGCTTCACCGGTGTCGCGCTGCCCGATGCCGATGGTTTCGCCGCCATTGCTCTGACATCGGCCAATGGCGTGCGGGCCCTGGCCGCCCACCCGCGGGGCGAGGCGTTTTCGGCGCTCAGGGTCTATGCCGTGGGCGAGCACACGGCCGCCGAGGCGCGCGCCGCCGGGTTCGATCACGTCTCGGCCGCCGAGGGCACCCTCGCCGATCTCGCCCGGACGATCATCGCCGACCGCCCTTCGGGAAAAATCCTTTATCCCGCAGCGCACCATCAGTCGGGCGATCTGGCCGGACTGATGGCCGAGGCGGGGATCGATGTGGACATGCGTGTGCTCTACGAAATGCACGCCGCCACAGCGCTGCCACCGGGGCTGGCCGAACGCCTGGCGACGGGAAAGATCGACGGGGCGGTGTTCTACTCCCGGCGCACCGCGGAAATTTTCGCGGGGCTCGTGGCCGCGCGCGACTATGGAGAGCTCAGGACCCGCCTTTACTGCCTTTGTCTTTCCGAAAATGTCGCCCAGCCCTTGATCGAAAGCCATTTCCTGCGCATCGGGCTGGCCGATTATCCCTCGCACGAAGCAATGATGACCCTGGCGCTGGCTTTTGCCCGCGATCAAATCAGTCCATGATGGCGTAACCAGACACCATCCGCCCGACCCCCAAAGCAACGAGGCTGAAATGGCCGAAAAGAAATCCGGTCCGGTCAAACCCCCGATCATCGAGGCTCAGGCGCGCCCCACCGACAAAGGCCAGCCTGCGCCCGAGGGCAAGACCGCCGGAGCGGCGCGGCCGGATGACAAGCCCGCCGCCGCCGAAGCGCCGCTCAAAACCGGGCCAGCCTCAAAGTCGGGCAACCCCTCTTCCGCGGCGCCCGACGAAAAGCCGGGACGAACGACCCCCAAGGGCGAATCGGAAACCGGCGCCGCACCGAAAGCCGAACAACCGCGTGCCGCAAACCCGGCGCTGTCTGTTGCTCCGCTCGCGGCCACCGCCGGGGCCGGTGCCCTTGTGGGGCTTGCCCTGGCCTATGGGTTGGCGAGTCTGGGGTATTGGCCACAGCAATCGGCGCCAGAGCCCGACCTCTCCCAGTTCGACGCCCGCGCCACACGGCTGGAAAGCGCCATTGCGTCACGTGAGGCCGAAAGCGAACAGATAATCGACCGCATCAACGCACTGGAAACCCAGATTGCCGGCATCGAGCCCGCCTCGACCGAAAATCTGGCGGCCCAGGCCGATCTCGACGCGCTGGGCGGGCAGATCGGAGAGCTTTCAAGCCGCATCGAGGCCATCGCCGCGGGAGCGTCGGGTGAAGAAGTCAGCGAAGTGGCCGACAATTTGTCCGGGCTTGCCGCTCAGATCGACGATCTGGCGGGACGGCTCGATACGCTCGAACCGCAAATGGCCGAAGTCCGGCCGGTGATCGAGACGGCTATGACCCGGCTCGACGATCTCGACGCGCGTATCGCCGATCAATCCGATTTCGAGGCCGTCGCCGCCGAACGCGACAGGGCGACCCAGCTTCCCGCCGCGCTGGGCGCGCTCGAGACCGCGATTGCCTCGGGCGTGCCCTTCGCTGCCCAACTGGCCAGCGTTGAAACGCTTCTGCCTGATCTGCAAATTTCATCCCAGGTCCGAACCGCCGCCAATTCCGGCGTCTCTTCGGCGAGCGGACTGTCGACCCAATTGCGCGCTGCAATCCCTCAAATTCTGGCGGCGCGACCACGCGACGAACAGGCAGGCTGGGCCCAGACGCTGCTCGACCAGGCCGCCTCGGCCATTGCCTTGCGGCCCACCGAGGGCGATACGCCACAGGCGCTTGTCGGCCGGACCGAAGCGGCGCTGGACGCCGGCGATCTCGATGCCGCCAGGACCGCGTTTTCGGCCCTGCCCGATCCCATGCAGTCGGCGGCCCCCCAATTCGCCCGTGAGCTGGACAGGGCCATCGCCGTCGAGACGCTGCTCGAGGCGGCGCGAACCGGCATCGCCCCAGCGGAGGCCGGCCAATGATCCGCCTTATCGTCTATCTCGCCCTCAGCCTGCTCGTCGCGCTGGGCGCCGCCTGGCTCATCGCCCTGCCCGGCACCGTCGAGATCGCCTTCGGGAACTGGCGCATGAGCCCGGGCCTGGGGTTGGCCCTGTTCATTGCCATCGGCGTCATCGTGGCGGCAATTCTTTTGTGGGCAATCATAAGGCGCCTGATCGGCGCGCCTGCCGCACTGGCGCGGTCCAATGCGCGGCGCAGGGAAAGGGCGGGCGTCGAAGCGCTGTCGGACGGCATGATCGCCCTGCAGGCCGGCGAATTTGCCCGTGCCCGCATGCTGGCCCGCGACGCGCGCGCCAAACTGCCCGAAAACCCCGCCGCCCAATTGCTCGAAGCCCGGGCGGAACTGGCGCTGGGCGACCTGTCCTCGGCCCGCGAGCACTACAGGGCGCTGATTTCCAACGAGCGCACGGCCCTGGCCGCGCTTTCGGGGCTCTACGAGCAGGCAAGAACCCAGGAGCGCTCCAACGCGGCCATCACTTTCGCGCGCAAGGCGCTGGCCATTGCGCCCAGCCTCGACTGGGCCTCAGAAGCCGTTTTCAACGATCTGGCGACCCGGGGCGCATGGGCCGAAGCGCTCGAAATGAGCGCGTCGCTGCCGGCCCGGACCAGAAACCAGAAGGCGGCCAAGAAGCGCCGTCAGGGCGTGCTCGAAACCGCGCTCGCCATGGCAATCGAAGAGACCGAGCCCGACACCGCCTACGACCATGCCAGCCGGGCGCTCAAATCGATCCCCGATTTCGTGCCCGCCGCGCTGGTGGCGGCGCGCATTCTCATCAACCGCGGCGACACGCGCCGGGCTTCGGCCCTGTTGCGCCGGACATGGCGCGCCGGTTTCCATCCCGACGCCGCAACCCTTTATGCCCATGTCAAACCCGGAACCTCGGCGGTCGAGCGCCTCAAGCGCATCCGCACGCTTGTCGAAGCCCCCGAAAGCCACCCCATGGCCGCCATCGTCCTGGCCCGGGCCGCCATCGATGCCTATGAATGGAGTGTGGCCCGCAACGCGCTGGCGCCATTCGTTGGTCAGCCGACCCGGCAGATGTGCCTTTTGATGGCCGAGATCGAGGAAGGCCAGTCCGGAGACCAGGGCAAGGCGCGCGAATGGCTGAGCCGCGCGGTCAACGCACCCGCCGACCCCACATGGACGGCGGACGGGGTAACCTCGGACGATTGGGCGCCCGCCTCCCCGGTGACCGGGCGGCTCGACGCTTTCGAGTGGAAAGTACCGGTTCAAACCCGCGTGCCGGCCAGAACGCTTTCCGGATCGCCAACCAATCCCCACGCCACCTTGCCCGCGATAGAGGACGCCACACCACCAACCAAAACGCAACCATAGGCAAAAAAGCCGCTCCATCAGCCCTTGCGCGTTTCGCGCGCCGAAAGTAAAAGACGCCAATTCGCCCCGCAGGGCCAAGCCGCTTTAGCTCAGTTGGTAGAGCACATCATTCGTAATGATGGGGTCACGTGTTCGAGTCACGTAAGCGGCACCAGTTTCCCCGTTATTTGAAACATCGCCCCGTGCCTGGCGGTTGCGCATCCTGGTAGCACCAGTACAGGAGATCAATCGTGACACTGTTCGATCCGCGGGCCCGAAACCGCTCGGGGGCGCATCGGCGTCTCTATGCGCTCTATGAAGTCTGGTACACGGCTGTCGATTTTGGGGCGGCTCTCTGCTTTGTCGTCGGCAGCGTGCTGTTTTTCTCCCCGGCCAGCCAGACCCCCGCCACATGGTTCTTTCTGATCGGCTCGCTGCTTTTCGCCGCCAAGCCCACCCTGCGGCTGGTGCGTGAACTCCATTATCTCAGGATCGGCGAGATCGAAGCGCTCGCGCGGCGGCAGGACCCGCCCTGAGCGCCTATTGGGCCGGGACGAACCGCTCTTCGGCCAATGCGGCCTGACGCGCCGTGGGCTGAATCAACCCAAGATAGTGGGCGTCGGGATCGGGCCCGAACATCGCGTTGCGCTCCTGGGGAGTCGACATGAAAAACGGGAAACGGTCGGCGACCCGGTTGCGGATGTCGCTCACATCGGCGGCGTAGAGTTTGACCGGGAAATTCATCCCCGGATACTGGCTGTATCCGGCGATTTCGGTCGAGCCGAACACGCGCTTGTAAAAAGCTGCGTGCTCGTCGCGCACCCCTGAAAGGCAATAATCGGCGTTGTAATATTCGCACGCCATGGCCGCGATCCTCAGGGTGAGAAACGGCAGGGCCGGGATGGCCAGGGTCGCCTCGCGATCGGCGGTGAAACGGGAGGGGTCGATATAGGTCTTGCCCGCATCGAGCATGGCGGTGAGCAGCCCGGGATACATACGCATGCAGGGCGAATGACGGTGCTCGGCGGTTGCGAAATGCAGACGGATCGAGGAGACGAGAACGCCATCGATATAGACCCCGTGGCACATGGCATTGGGGGTGAAATCGAGGTGGTCGCGGGCAATCCCGTCGGTGTTTATCGCGATGCCGTCTTCACGCCGATAGGCTTGGTAGCGCAGCCGGTAAACCGGATCGAACTGCTCGTCGAGCCGGACGCGGCGATATTCCACGCGCTCGAGCATGTCCATCAGACTCGTGGCAAAACGCGACGTTGTGGTCTGCTGTCCGCTATCGACTTTGGCCATCGCATCACCCCGAAACAGGGCGATGTTAGTAAAGTTTTAACGATAAGGGAAAGCCCCTGGACACAAATTAACCGGGGCTGTGCGCACCTATTTGCTCACCAGCGCCGGCCGCCGTCTCTTTGCCGTGCGCGAACGGGCATCGCGCCGGTTCATGCGCGCGATAAGCTCGCGCGTTTCGGGCGCGGGAAGCGGCGTGCCGAAAAGAAAACCCTGGACCTGATCGATCGCGGTATGGCGGGCGATGGCTTCGAGTTGATCCTCGGTTTCGACACCTTCGGCGACCAGCACCAGATCGAGATCCTGCCCCAGCCGCGCCACATTGGCCATCAGCTTGAGCGAGCGGTCGCTGGTGGTGATGTCGGCAATGAACGAGCGGTCGATCTTGAGCTTGGAGAATGCCATGCCGCGCAGATAGGAGAGCGAGGAATAACCGGTGCCGAAATCGTCGAGCGCGATGCCGATGCCCTTGTCGGCCAGCGCCGCCAGCTTTGCCGCCGCCCCTTCGCGGTCTTCGATCAGGGCGGTTTCGGTGACCTCGATCTCGAGACGTCCGGGCGCGAGCCCGCTGGCCTTGAGCGCCTCGGAAACGTACCGGGTCAGATCCTCTCCGCGCAGGTCGCGCGCCGAGACGTTGACCGCAACCGAGATGGGCTGCGGCCAGAAAACACATTCCGCCGTCGCGGTCTGGAGCACCCAGCGGGTGATGGCTGAAATCTGGCCGGTTTCCTCGGCAAGCCCGATGAACACATCGGGCGCGATCGGTCCCAGTTCGGGGTGGGTCCAGCGGGCCAGCGCCTCGCATCCCACCACCCGGCGGGTCGCTGGGTCGACGAGCGGCTGATAGACCAGCTTGAGCTGATCCTCGGAAATGGCAATGGCCAAATCGTTCTTGAGGCGTTGGCGATAGCGGAATTCGCTGTCCATTTCCTCGACAAAGGCCTGGTATTGGCCCTTGCCGCGCGCCTTGGCGCGATAAAGGGCGAGATCGGCCCGGGTTATGAGATCGTCAAGACCGATCGGATGGTCCGAACTGGAGACAAAACCGATAGACGCATCGATATCGGCGCGTTCCCCGCCAACCTCGAAGGGGCGCCGCAGTATCGAAAGGATCGCTTCGACCTCCGCCTGCATGCCGTCGCTGTCGGTGTTGCGCGCCCGATAGATGACAAACTCGTCGCCACCCAGCCGCGCCAGACGCGAATCGCGGTGCATGACGGTCTGGATGCGGACGGCGGTTTCCGAAAGGACCCGATCGCCCGCCAGATGCCCGAGCGTATCGTTGACATGCTTGAAATCGTCGATGTCGATTATGGCCAGAAACACCGGCTCGCGCCGGCTGGTCCGCTGACGGGAGGCCAGTTCGGCCTGGACCTGTTCGGTGAAATAGGCACGGTTGGGCAACCCGGTGAGCCCGTCATAGCGCGCCATGAAATTGATGCGCTCCTGGGCCCGGATGCGGGCGGTGACGTTTTCAAACAGCAGCACGGTGCGGTCGCCACGCGAGGAAACGGTGACCTCGCAATGAAAATCGCCGGAGAGCTTCATGACGATCTTGCCGCCGGTCTGCTGGATGATCATGCGGTTGAGCCGATCGGCGGTCGTTTCGGGCAGGGCGCGCTTGCCGATGGCTTCCTCGAGCAGATCGGCAAAGGAGCGTCCGACCCATGACCCCTCGGCAATACCGGCAAACGTTTGCTGCGCCCGGTCATTGGCCAGCGCGATCACCCCGTTCTCGTCGAGCATGCACAGCCCGTGCTGCATGGTTTCGAGCGCCGTATCGAGCTGGCTGGCCAGCCGCGAGGCCACTGTCCGCTCGTGAACCTGGGAAAGAAGCATGCCCCGCACGTCGGCGGCCAGGAACCGGAAGCTGACCATCAGGGGGACCAATAGCGCCGCGAGCGCCAGATGGTAGCCGTCCCCGACCAGCGCCAGCCCCAGAGCCAGCGGGATCGAGATGGCCAGCGACTGGGAGGTCACGATCCTGTCGACGCCGAAATTGCGGGTCACGATGCCGATCATCGCCGCAATGGTTACCGAAATGGCCACAAGCTCGGCAAACGGATCGCGCACGAAAACCAGCGTGACAAAGCACCAGCAGCCATAGATCGAGGCCGAAATGGTGCCCTGGATCATCTGCCGGCGTTCCCAGGCCCGTGCGCCGGCGCGGTCGTCGGGCGCCGGAGGATGGTCCTCGAAGGCCAGCATGTTGTAGTAGCGCTTAGCCGTGGAGACCACAAAGGCCAGAGCCACGGCGTAGAGCACGGGCGCATCGGTCTTGAGCGCCGCCATCATCACGCCCGAAATCGTCGCCGCCATGCCCACCAGCATGGCACGCCTGTCCTTGTAGAGCGAAGCCACGATCGAGACATAGTCGAGCGTGGGCAGGTGTCTTTGGCCCTTAGGCATTGGCTTGACCGGCTTCCGCGACGTTCGGCTGGAACCACTTAGCCTTCTGGCGGTTTGCATCACATTGACAATGTCGTCCCTGCCTGCTGGTTGCAGGCACGAAGTTGCGATGTGGTAAAGAACCTCTTTACACTCCATACGCCCCGGCTCGATGGCCTGTCCCTTACCCAGGTTAAGGCCGCCACGCCGGGCAACGCCTTCATAATGCCACGGTCACGGGAAAACGCGAAATGACAGATCAAGGATCACAAACCGGGTTTGACGTCAAAACCGCCATGGCCGGTCTCGAGGGCTGGCAGGTCAGTGAGAGCGGCGCCATGGAAAAAAGCTTCAAGTTCAAGGATTTTTCCCGCGCCTTCGCTTTCATGACCAGGGTCGCCCTGCTGGCCGAAAGGGCCGGTCACCACCCCGACTGGTCCAACAGCTACAACCGCGTCGACATTGCGCTCAAGACCCACGACAAGGACGCCCTGACCCAAAAGGATATCGATTTGGCAACCGCCATCGACGCCCTTTAGACGCCGCCACCCGCTGTGGGGCGTGGGGCGCTGCGCGCCAGGGCCACCCGGCGGACGCCCAGCCAGCCCAGATAGAGGGCCAGCGCAACCGACAGTGTCTCGTGATAGGCCGGCACATCGGCGGCAAACAGCCTGACCAGATGCCCCGCCGCCAGACCCGCCGGCACCAGCGCCGCAACGGCGGGAGCGCCCGGGGCGCTCCTGAAATGAATGGCGAATGCCGTCATTCCCGCCACCACGAACACCAGCGCCAGAAGGTAGAACGGGGTGAAAACGATATCGGCATGGTGTACGGCCCCATCGGCCAGCGCCCCCAGCACGCCCGACGTCAAAACGATAATCATCACCATAGCAAACGAAAAGGCACCGAAGGCCGACAGCGCAATTCCCACCCGTCCCGACCGCGCCATGCCCGGCAGGTCCTTGAGCGTCCAGATGCCCGCTCCGGCCAGCGTCATGCCGATGGTCGCGATTGTGCCGCCCAGAACGGTGATCTGGTCGCCGGTGAGCATGATGGCTTCGCCCAGCGCCCACAGGGCACAGCCCACAAGCAGGATGACAGCAAGGATCATATACGATTTCCGGTCTTGCGCCGCTCGCGCATGGATAGCCCGAGCTGGATGAAGGTCAACGCCATGACCAGATCGATAAGCGGTTGGACGAGCGCTGGGAACGCGACAAAACTGCTCACCAGCGACATTGCGATCGAAACGGTCATCACAATTCCGATCCAGACGGGATAAAATCCCGAACCGATGAGCCATGCGGCAAGAGCCAGAGCCCCCACCAGCGTTACGGCCGCAGCGGCGATGAATGCCGGGAGCCGGGATACCGTGCCGACCGGCAGCGCGCCCTGGCTCACAGACCACGCGGCGATACCGGCAAATCCCAACGCACCCAGCCCGACCGCGACAATGGCCAGGCGCGCCAGCCGGCTCGTGCGCGCCTCGGGCCACAGCCCGGCAAAGCCGACCATGACCAGAAGCAGCGCTCCTCCCGCAATCGCGCCGCTCGGGACTGTGTGGCCGCCGGCGATGATTTCGAGCACCTCGCCGACAATGCGGAGGAGCCCACCCACGATCAATGCCCAGGCCGCAATCATCGCGCGCGGCTCCTCCCAACGCCAGCACCAGATTCACGCGGCGACCCTATCGTTTGCATCGGGAGAAAACAACGACCTCCAAATTGCCTGTGGCAGGCAAACGACATTGGAAAAAATCCTTGCTCACGAGCGCGTAAGGACGCTTGAGCGGGGCCCCCGCGATCCTTACCCTAGAGCGCGATCCGAGGTTCTTGATGTGTGGCGCGTCGAGCCCGGCAAAGAGGTGTGGTCAATGTTCGATTCCCTGGCAAAGCTGTTTCGGCAACCCGAAAAGGGCGCGGCACGGCCGACCGATCCACGCCTTGCGGTGGCCGCCCTGCTCGTGCATCTGGCATCGGTGGACGGCACCGCCAGCCCCATCGAGGCCAAGGCCATCGCCAACGCGCTCAAGGACTATTACGGGCTCGATGAGACCGAAGTTAAGCGCCTCGTCGCCGAAGCGAGGCGGCGCGACCGCGATGCCGTCGATTTCTATCAGTTCACCTCCAAGCTCTCCCAGCTCGAGGAAGCCGAAAAGATCGAGATTATCCGCATGATGTGGCAGGTGGTGTTTGCCGACGACACCAATCACGAGCTCGAGGACAATATGGTCTGGCGCGTGGCCGAGCTGATCGGAGTATCCTCACGCCAGCGCACCATCCTGCGCAATCAGGCAAAGCGGCCCACGACCCCGCCCGATCTCAATCCCGAAGGCGACGAGACCGCGTAAGGTTTTGCATTTTGCAACGCCTCCGCCTTGCAAAATGCAAGGGCGGCGGGGATGGTCGGGTCGCACAACTCAACATATTGAGGCAAATCGTCAGCGACACGCCCCATATTGGGTAACCATTTGTTGGCACGGTCCATGCATTGTAAGCCCCTGTCCGGATCTTTGTGTGTTGCGTACCGGGCGAACTCTTGCAAAGGCCCGAACCTCGCGTAATTGAGGCGGGCCTTTTTTCTTTGCCTGTGGCAAAGGACGGCCATCAGATCGCCACACCCATTTCCATAAGCGATTTCGCGCTCTATATAGAACCGATTGCATAAAGGGACCGCCAATGCTGTTTGGGCTTTTACAATTTGTCGACGTGGTCTTGAGCCTCGTCATCTTCATCATGATCGCCCAGGTGATCGTGAGCTGGCTTTTGGCCTTCAACATCCTCAACATGTCCAACCAGTTCGTCGCAACGATCGCCAACGCGCTCTGGCAACTGACCAATCCGCTCCTGGCACCCATCCGGCGCCTGCTGCCCAATTTCGGCGGCCTGGACATTTCCCCGATCGTTCTGTTCCTGGCGATCTATTTCATCAGGCTGGTGATCCTCTATCCGCTCATGCGTCAGGTCGCCATGCAGGGGCTGTGACCGGCCCCACCTTTTATACTCTTCTTGCCGATGGCGCGCGGGTCGGCCTGCGCGTCACCCCCAATGCCGACGCGAACCGGATCGAGGGTGCCCGGATCCGCGCCGACGGCGCCTGCCTGCTCGCCGTCAGGGTGTGCGCCCCGCCCGACAAGGGCGCGGCCAACACGGCAGTCATCGCCCTTCTGGCCAAGGCGCTTTCCCTCCCCAAATCCGCCCTCACGCTTGCCAGCGGACAGACCAGCCGAACCAAGGTGATTCTGGTCCGCGGCGAACCCGGCCCCCTGTTTTCTGCGCTGGAAAGCCTGGCTGCCCGATAGGTCAACATTGATGCCTGCCGAACTTTATTGCAATTCAAGCCGGTAGATACAAATAAGCCAGCAATACTGACCAAAATAAAGCACAAGAATAGAGGATTGCCTCTACGTTGATCTTGGGCCATCCTCGGCCCCGGCCGCAATAAATGCGGGTCTTTGCTGTCGCCAGGGGAGAGGAAATTTTGGCGACGGCCAGAGAAGGGAAGAAAACCGGTCCGGTCCGGGGATTGGCCATCGTGCCGAATCCGTCAGGCGCCGGTCCGTGCGCAAAGTGAGGGGAATATCACTATGACTTTGGCCTTATGGCTGATCGTTGCCTGTGGCGTCCTGTCGGTCGTCTATGGCGTCGTGACAACGCGTTCGCTTCTGGCCGCCGATGCCGGCAGCGCGCGCATGCAGGAAATCTCGAACGCGGTCCGCGAAGGCGCTACCGCCTACCTCAGACGCCAATACACCACCATCGCCATTGTCGGCGTGGCGATCCTTGTCGTGGCCTGGCTGCTGCTCGGCATTTACGCGGCGATCGGGTTTCTGATCGGTGCGGTGCTCTCGGGGGCGGCCGGCTTCATCGGCATGCACGTTTCGGTGCGCGCCAATGTGCGCGTCGCCCAGGCGGCGACCACCTCACTGGCCGGCGGGCTGGACCTCGCATTCAAGTCGGGGGCGGTAACCGGATTGCTGGTCGCCGGCCTGGGCCTGCTCGGGGTCACCGTCTATTTCCTTGTGTTGCTGGCCGTCGGGTTCGACGCCACCGACCGCATAGTGATTGACGCTCTGGTTGCGCTTGGCTTCGGCGCCTCGCTGATTTCCATTTTCGCCCGGCTTGGCGGCGGCATCTTCACAAAGGGCGCCGATGTGGGCGGCGACATGGTGGGCAAGGTCGAAGCGGGCATCCCCGAGGACGATCCGCGCAACCCCGCCACCATCGCCGACAATGTGGGCGATAATGTCGGCGACTGCGCCGGTATGGCCGCGGATCTGTTCGAGACCTATGTGGTGACCATCGTCGCCACAATGGTGCTGGCCGCGATCATTTTGCCACTCGATCTGAAACTGATCGGCATGGTCCTGCCCCTCGCCATTGGCGGGGTGTGCGTTCTGACCTCGATCGCCGGGACCTATTTCGTCAAGCTCGGCGCCTCGGGCAACATCATGGGCGCGCTCTATAAGGGCGTCATCGCCACCGGCGTGCTCTCGCTGGTCGCGCTGGTTCCGGTCATGTGGCTGATCTTTGGCGACATGGGCCGCTCCATTGCGGTCGGGGACATCGCTTTCACCCCCTGGGCACTCTATGGGTGCGGGGTGGCGGGTCTCGTCATCACCGGGCTGATCATCTGGATCACCGAATATTACACAGGCACCGACCGGCGCCCGGTCAATTCGATCGCCGAGGCCTCGATCACCGGCCATGGTACCAATGTGATCCAGGGGCTTGCCGTTTCGCTCGAATCCACGGCCCTGCCGGCGCTTGTCATTATCGCGGGCATCATCGTCACCTATTCGCTGGCCGGACTGTTCGGCATCGGGGTTGCGGTGGTCACCATGCTGGCGCTGGCCGGCATGATCGTCGCTCTCGACGCCTTCGGGCCGGTGACCGACAATGCCGGCGGCATTGCCGAAATGGCCGGCCTGCCCGATGAAGTGCGCAAGAACACCGACGCGCTCGATGCCGTGGGCAACACGACAAAGGCAGTGACCAAGGGCTACGCCATCGGTTCGGCGGGCCTCGGCGCGCTGGTGCTGTTTGCCGCCTATACCCAGGATCTGGCCTATTTCATCGGTGAAGCGGTGGAAGGCGACTTTTATTTCGGCGTCGGGGAAATCAGCTTTTCGCTGGCCGATCCCTATGTGGTGGTCGGGCTGTTGTTCGGCGGCTTGTTGCCGTTCCTGTTCGGCGGCATGTCCATGACCGCCGTGGGCCGCGCCGCCCAATCGGTGGTGGTCGAGGTGCGCCGGCAATTTGCCGAAAAGCCCGGCATCATGGCCGGCACCGAAAAGCCCGATTATGGCCGGGCCGTCGACATGCTGACCAAGGCCGCGATCAAGGAAATGATCGTGCCCTCGCTGCTGCCCGTGCTCTCGCCGCTCGTGGTGTTCGGGGTGATCCTTTTGATCGCCGGCAAGGCGGCCGCATTCGCCGCTCTGGGCGCCATGTTGCTGGGCGTCATCGTTACCGGCCTTTTCGTCGCCATTTCCATGACCGCGGGCGGCGGCGCCTGGGACAACGCCAAAAAGAGCTTCGAGGACGGGTTTACCGATTCGACCGGCCAGACTCACTATAAGGGATCCGAGGCCCACAAGGCCTCGGTGACCGGCGATACTGTGGGCGATCCCTATAAGGACACAGCCGGTCCTGCCGTCAACCCGATGATAAAGATCACCAATATCATCGCTTTGCTGCTTCTGGCCGTGCTCCATTAAGGAAGCGGACCACAAACCGAAAGAGCCGGGCAACCCTGCCCGGCTCTTTGCGTTAAATCGATGGCTGCCGGCTCGAAAGGGCAGCGAAGCTGACAGATACCAACGTCTTATGTCCTTGAATCCTAAAGCTGATATTGGCTTTCCCGCGACAAGGGCATAAGCTCTCCACTATACCGGAAGACGTTGAGGGACGCCGGGAGATGATCGACACCACCCAAGCCCTGCGCCCCTGGCGCGACCGCCTGATCGCCCTGAGGTCCGAAAGGCCGGACCTGGCGCGGTTCGTGACCAACGCGCTGCGCTCGGCCGACGAGCAGGATTTGCTGCTTTATCCGCCCCCGACCCTTGAAACGCTGCTCGAGACGGCGTTTTCCCATATCGGCCAACGCACCCCGGGCAAGGCCGAGATTCGCATCTGGACGCCCGATCCCGAAATGATTTCGGGAGTGACGATCATCGACATCTATTCGGCCGATACCCCCTTCATCGTCGATTCCGCCCTCGCCGCCATCAGGGCCGCGGGCGGCTCGATCCGGTTCATGACCCATCCCGCCGTCGTCGTGGACGACACCGTCACCCCCTGGCGGGTGATCGAGGAGACCGAAGGCGCCCGCAAGGAAAGCGTGCTCCAGGTCCATATCGACACACCGTCCGACCCCCATGCGCTCTCGGTGATTTCCGAGGAACTGACCCAGACCATGGCACAGGTCCGCGCCGCGGTTGTCGACTGGCGCGACATGCTCGAGCGCCTGCGCAATGCCGTGGTCGCCTATCGCGCCCACCCGCCCGCCATGCGCGAACAGGCCCTGACCGAGGCGATCCATTTTCTCGCCTGGCTGGCCGATCACAATTTCACCTTCCTGGGCATGCGCGAATACCGGCTGACCGGGGAAGGCGAGGACCGCACGCTCGTGCCCCTCGAGGGATCGGGCCTGGGCATATTGCGCGACCCCGACTACCTCTATCTGCGTCAGGGCACGCGCTACGTCCATATGAACGGCCAGCACCTTGCTTTCCTCGCCACCGACGAGCCCCTGATGGTCACCAAGGCCAACAGGCGTTCGCTTGTGCACAGGCGCGTACATATGGATTACGTGGGCATCAAGACCTTCGATCCGGACGGCACCATCACCGGCGAACTGCGCATATTGGGGCTTTTCACATCCGCCTCGCTGGCCACCCCGGTCCACGAAGTGCCGCTGATCCGGCGCAAGATTGCCGAAGTGATGCGCCAATCGGGTTTCGACCCGCGCTCGCACGCCGGCAAGGCGCTGATGAACACGCTGGACAATTACCCTCGCGACGAGCTGTTCCAGATTTCCCAGAACGAGCTTTTCGAATTCGCCAATGTGATCGCCACGTTGCCGGACCGCCCCAGGGTACGGGTTCTTCCCCGCATCGACAGGTTCGACAATTTCGTTTCGGTGCTCGTTTACCTGCCGCGCGACCGCTTCGATTCCAACGTCCGGGCCCGGATCGGCGAATATCTTGCCACCCGTTATGAAGGTCGGGTTTCGGCCTTTGCCCCCGACTTTCCCGAAGGTGACCTGGCGCGGGTTCATTTCATTATCGGGCGCAATGGCGGCCCCACGCCCCGCCCCGATCGTGAAGCGCTGGAAGCTGAAATTTCCGAACTGACGCGCACCTTTGCCGACCGCCTGCTTTCGGCGGCACCCCGGCCCGGCGACATCGCCGATTATGCAAGCGCCTTTTCCGCCGACTACCAGGTGGCCCACTCCCACGCCGATGCGCTCGACGACATCGCCGTGTTCAAGGCGCTCGGACCGGACAATCCGCTGGCCGTTCGCCTGAGCCGGGGGACCGAGGGGCCCGCCAGCCTGACGCTCAACGTCTATCACAGAGCCGATCCCATTCCCCTCTCGGCCCGCGTGCCCATGCTGGAAAATTTCGGATTTTCGGTGATCGACGAGCGCACCTACACAATACACCCGCTCGGCCCGCAGCCCCGCTTTTTGCACGCCATGTCGATAAGGACCAGCGACGGCACAGAAATCGATCTCGGTGAAAGCGCACGGCGCATCGAGGACGGAATACTGGCCGTCTCCAGCGGGTTGGTCGAAAATGACGGCTACAACCGGCTCACCCTCACAGCCGGGCTCGGCCACACGGACGTCGCCATATTGCGCGCGCTTGGACGCTATCTCAAACAGGTCGGCATCGCCTGGTCGCAGACCTACATCTGGACGGCGCTTTCGGTCCATCCGGCTACGGCCAGCGCGCTGGTCGAATTGTTTCACACCCTGCATGATCCCCATATCGATGCGGACCGCGAAGCCGCAGCCCAAACGCTGCGCGCTGAAATCGCCGCCGGGCTCGAAACCATCACCTCGATCGACGAAGACCGGATCATCCGGCGGCTGCTCAACCTGATCGAAGCGAGCGTTCGCACAAATCTCTATCAGCGCGTAGACGGCAAGCCGCGCCCGGCACTGGCCATCAAGTTCGACGCGACCCGGCTCGAAGGCATCCCCCAACCGCGCCCGTGGCGGGAAATCTTCGTTTATTCCCCACGCGTGGAAGGCATCCACATGCGCGGCGGGCCGATCGCCCGTGGCGGCTTGCGCTGGTCGGACCGTGCCGAAGATTTCCGCACCGAAATCCTGGGACTGGTCAAGGCGCAGATGGTCAAGAATGCGGTGATCGTGCCGGTCGGCGCCAAGGGCGGATTCGTGCCGCGCCTCATGCCGGCCAGTCCCGACCGCGACACCTTCCTGGCCGAAGGCACGGCCTGCTACAAGATTTTCGTTTCCAGCCTGCTCGATGTGACCGACAATCTGAT